>NZ_JBNHEZ010000003.1:0-522049 GCF_059089735.1 Arthrobacter sp. sptzw32
ATGGAGAACTTCTTCGGCCACCTCAAGGAAGAACTCTTCCACCGCGTCCGGTTCCTGAGCACCGAGGCCCTGGCAACGGCGCTGAACGAGTACATCCGCTGGTACAACAACGAAAGAATCTCCACAAAGCTCAAGGGCCTGAGCCCGGTGCAATACCGGGCCCAGGCCCTCGCGGCCTAGAATCCCACTTAGCCAGTCCAACCTCAGGGGACCAGTTCATAAGGCATGAAAATCGGCAACGCTCTCTCAATTTTTTTGAGGATAGTGAGAGAGCGCTGACCAAAAAGCGGCATTAAGTGAGAGAGCGTGCCGGTTAGCCCGCGTACTCCCGCACGCCGGCCAGCTCGGCTTCCAGTGCAGCCAGCTGGCGTTCGACGGCGGCCGGCGCGGTTCCGCCCTGGGAGTTGCGGCTGTTGAGGGAACCCTCGGTGGAGAGGACCGTGCGGACCTCCGGCGTGAGGTGCCCGGAGATGGCGGCGTATTCCTGGTCCGTCAGGTCCCACAGCTCCACGCCGCGGGATTCCGCCTGCTTTACGGCCGCGCCGGAGAGTTCGTGCGCCTCCCGGAACGGCACGCCCTGGCGCACCAGCCATTCAGCAATGTCCGTTGCCAGCGCGAAGCCCTGCGGTGCCAGCGACTCCATCCGTTCGGTGTTGAACGTCAGGGTGGCGATCATGCCGGAGACGGCCGGAAGCAGCAGCTCCAGGGTGTCGGCGGCGTCGAACACCGGTTCCTTGTCCTCCTGCAGGTCGCGGTTGTACGCCAGCGGCAGACCCTTCAGCGTGGCCAGCAGACCGGTCAGGTTGCCGATCAGGCGCCCTGCCTTGCCGCGGGCCAGCTCCGCCACGTCCGGGTTCTTCTTCTGCGGCATGATGGACGAGCCCGTGGAGTAGGAATCGTGCAGCGTGACGAAGGAGAACTCCTTGGTGGCCCAGAGGATGACTTCCTCCGACACCCGCGAAAGGTCCACACCGATCATGGAACACACCCAGGCGAACTCGGCGAAGACATCGCGGGAGGCGGTGCCGTCAATCGAGTTGTGCGACGCGGAGAAGAAGCCCAGGTCCGCGGCAACGGCTTCCGGGTCCAGCCCCAGGGAGGACCCGGCGAGGGCACCCGAACCATACGGCGAAACGCCTGCCCGCTTGTCCCAGTCCTGGAGCCGCTGCACATCGCGCAGGAGCGCCCAGGCATGGGCCAGCAGGTGGTGGCTGAGCAGCACCGGCTGGGCGTGCTGCAAGTGGGTGCGGCCCGGCATGGCCACGCCGTGGTGGGCCTTGGCCTGCCCCACCAGGGCATCCACTGTGTCCAGCACGCCGCGGGCGATGATGCGGGCGTGGTCGCGCAGGAACATCCGCCCCAACGTGGCCACCTGGTCGTTGCGGGACCGGCCGGCGCGAAGCTTTCCGCCCAGCCGCGGTCCGGCGCGCTCGATCAGGCCGCGTTCAAGCGAGCCGTGCACGTCCTCGTCGGATTCGGCCGGCACGTAGGCGCCGGATGCGACGTCCCCGTCCAGCTGGGTGAGGGCATCAAGCATGCCCTCAAGTTCGACATCGTCCAGCAGCCCGGCCTTGTGCAGCACGCGTGCGTGGGCCTTGGAGCCGGCGATGTCGTATCGGGCCAGCCGCCAGTCAAAGTGCGTTGACTTGCTCAGCGCCGCCAGGGCATCTGCCGGGCCGCCGGCGAACCGGCCGCCCCACAGTGCGCCTGCGTTGGTCGCCTCAACCTTGGGCTCAGCCATCGAGTCTTACTTTCCCGCGACGCGGATGTCGCGGCCGGAGGCGACCTTGGCGGACATGCCCCACAGTTCGATGAAGCCGCGGGCCATGGACTGGTCGAACGTGTCGCCGGTGTCGTAGGTGGCCAGGTTGAAGTCGTAGAGCGAGGTGTCGGAGCGGCGGCCGTTGACGATGGCCTGGCCGCCGTGCAGGGTCATGCGGATGTCGCCGGACACGTACTTCTGGGTGTCCTCGATGAAGGCGTCGAGGGAGCGCTTGAGCGGGGAGAACCACTGTCCGTCGTACACCAGCTCTGACCAGCGCTGCCCAACGGTGGCCTTGAAGCGGGCCTGCTCGCGCTCAACAGTGATGTCTTCGAGGTGCTTGTGGGCGGTGATCAGGGCCATGGCACCGGGCGCCTCGTAGATTTCACGGGACTTGATGCCCACCAGGCGGTCTTCGACGACGTCAATCCGGCCCACGCCCTGCGCGCCGGCACGGCGGTTGAGCTCCTTGATGGCCTGCAGCGGGGTGACCTTCACGCCGTCGATCGCTACCGGAACGCCGGCTTCGAAGGAGATGATGACCTCATCCGGTGCCGGCGGGAACTCCGGGGTGGCGGTGTAGTCGTAGATGTCCTTGGTGGGGGCGTTCCAGATGTCCTCGAGGTAGCCCGTCTCCACCGCGCGTCCCCAGACGTTCTGGTCAATGGAGTACGGGTTCTTCTTGGTGGTTTCGATCGGCAGGCCCTTTTCCTCGGCGAAGGCGATGGCCTTGTCGCGGGTGAGGGCGAGGTCGCGGACGGGGGCGATGCACTTCAGGTCCGGGCCGAGGGTCTGGATGCCGACCTCGAAGCGGACCTGGTCGTTGCCCTTGCCGGTGCAGCCGTGGGCGACGGTGGTGGCACCGAATTCGCGGGCGGCCTTCACCAGGTGCTTGACGATGACCGGACGGGAGATGGCGGACACCAGCGGGTAGTGGCCCTGGTAGAGGCCGTTGGCCTTCAGCGTGGGCATGCAGTACTCGTTGGCGAATTCGTCGGAGGCGTCGGCCACGTAGGCTTCGACGGCGCCGCAGCCCAGGGCACGCTGGCGGATGGTCTCCAGGGACTCGCCGCCCTGTCCGACGTCGACGGCCACGGCGATGACCTCGGCACCGGTGGCTTCACCGATCCAGCCGATGGCTACTGATGTGTCCAGGCCGCCGGAGTAGGCCAGCACGATGCGTTCAGTCACTTCAAATGCTCCTTGTAATTGGGGGTGTAGATGTTGTCTTCAAGCTTATTGCCCGGCTTCTTCAGCCAGTTGCAGGAATCTGGCAGCGAGGTCCTGCCCGCCCTGCGGGTCCCGGGAGACCAGCAGCACAGTGTCATCCCCGGCGATGGTCCCCAGGATGGAGGGCATCACCGAGTGGTCAATGGCCAACGCCAGGAAGTTGGCTGCGCCGGGCGGGGTGCGGAGGACTGCGATGTTGGCCGACGCTTCCGCGGTGACCAGGAGTTCGCTGCACAGCCGCGCCAGCCGCGCGTCCAGGATTTCCTGGCTCACTCCGCTCTTGGCCGCCCGCTCGCCGCCTTCCCCGGGGACGGCGTACACCAGCACGCCCTCCCTGCCCCGTACCCTGACTGCGCCGAGTTCCACGAGGTCCCTGGACAGCGTCGCCTGGGTGACCTGCACGCCGTCGTCCGCCAGCAATGCTGCCAGCTCGGCCTGGGAACGCACCGATTCACCGGTCAGGATGGCGGTGATGCGAGCCTGGCGGGCTGTTTTAGTGGCGGGGCTGGAGCCCGGCGATGCCGGCTGGGCGGACACTAGAACGTGCTCTCCCCGCTGCCTTCGACCGGAGACAGGCCTTCAACGAATGCCAAACCCGACTGGTGCATCAGCCAGGCCATCAGGGCCTTCTGGGCGTGCAGCCGGTTTTCGGCCTCGTCCCAGACGATGGACTGCGGCCCGTCGATCACGCCCGCCGAAATTTCGTAGCCGCGGTAGGCGGGCAGGCAGTGAAGCACGACGGCGTCTTCCGCCGCGTGTGCCATCGCTGCCTCGTCTACGGAGTACTCGCGGAAAAGCTGCAGCCGGGCCTCCTTCTCGGCTTCCTGGCCCATGGAAACCCATGTGTCTGTTGCCACGACGTCGGCACCCTTCAACGCGGCGGCGGCATCAGTGGTGACCAGCACCGAACCGCCAGTTTCTGCGGCGCGTTCCTCGGCTTCAGCCACAATGTGCGCTGCCGGCAGGTAGCCCTCAGGACCGGCAATGCGTACGTGCATGCCCGCGGTGACGCCTGCCAGCAGGTAGGAGTTGGCCATATTGTTGGCGGCGTCCCCCAGGTAACTCATGGTGAGGCCCTTGAGTTCGCCCTTGTGCTCCCTGACGGCCAGCAGGTCCGCGAGCAACTGGCACGGGTGGTAGTCATCGCACAAAGCGTTAATGACGGGGACCTTGGAGTTCCCGGCCATCGCCACGAGGCCGGCATGCGGGCCGGTGCGCCAGACGATGGTGGACACCATGCGTTCGAGGACCTTGGCGGTGTCCTCCACGGATTCCTTGTGCCCGATCTGCGCTTCGCCCGGATTGATGATGAGGGCGTTGCCGCCCATGTCGGCGATGCCGGTGGCGAAGGAGACGCGGGTCCTGGTGGAGGTCTTATCGAAGATGACGGCCACGGTTTTGCGGCCATTGCCGCCGGCGGCGAAGGGCTGGACGCTGTACGGCTCCGCTTTCATGCGGACGGCGAGGTCCAGGACCTCGGCCTGTTCTGCCGGGCTGAGGTCTGTGTCCTTGAGGAAGTGCCGGGTGGCGCGGGTGGCTGACGTCACTGGGTGTCCTTAGCTGCTTGGAGGATGGCCGGGAAGGCGGCGAGGAAGGAGTCCGCCTGGGCGATGGTGAGGACCAGCGGCGGCGCCAGTCGGATGGTGCGGGGCCCCGGGCTGTTGACGATGAAGCCCGCGTCCAGGCCCGCCTGGACCACTGCCGGGGCGACGTCGGCGTCCAGGTCGAAACCGATAAGCAGGCCTTCTCCCCGGACGTCCGTGACGCCGGGAATGGCCTCCACCGCGGAGCGCAGGTGCTCCCCAACCTTTTCCACATTCGCCAGCACGTCCTGGCTTTCGATCGCGTGCAAGGTGGCGAGGGCCGCTGCGGTGGCCACCGGGTTGCCGCCAAACGTGGTGCCGTGCTGGCCTGCGGTCAGCAACGACGACGTCTGCTCACCGAACGTGACCAGGGCACCGATTGGGAACCCGCCGCCCAGGCCCTTTGCCAGGGTGACGGCGTCCGGCTCTATGCCGGCGTCCTCGCTGGCAAGCCACTTGCCGGTGCGGCCGATGCCGGTCTGCACTTCGTCCAGGATCAGCAGCGCGCCCGCTTTGGTTGTCAGCTCCCGGGCTGCCCGGAGATACCCGGCCGGCAGGGGGCGGACGCCGGCTTCACCCTGGATGGGCTCGAGGAACACTGCTGCCACGGTATTGTCCACTGCGGCTTCAAGGGCCGTGATGTCGCCGAACGGAAGGTGCACCACACCGCCGGGCAGGGGTTCGAACGGTGCCCGGTACGCTTCTTTGGCCGTCAGGGCCAGTGCGCCCATGGTGCGGCCATGGAAGGCACCTTCGAGGGCGATGATTTTGGTTCTGGGCGCATCTTTGGAGCCGGCGTTGCGGCGGGCCAGCTTGAAGGCGGCCTCGTTGGCTTCCGTTCCGGAGTTGGTGAAAAACACCTTGGAACCGGAAGGCGCGTTGGTGAGGGCCAGGAGCTTCTCAGCCAGCGCAATCTGGGTGGGGCTCGTGAAGAAGTTGGATACGTGGCCCAAAGTGGCAAGCTGGCTGGAGATGACCGACGTAACGAACGGGTTGGCGTGGCCCAGCGCGTTGACGGCGATGCCGCCGAGCAGGTCAAGGTACTCCTTGCCGTCCGCGTCCCAGACCAGGCAGCCGGCACCGCGGACCAGGACCCGCTGAGGAGTGCCGAACACGCCCATCAGGGAGGTGGAGTACCGGGCCAGCCACTCGGACCCGGCGTGGCCTGCAGTCTCAACGAGCTCCGCCACCGGGGTTTGCTGGGTTTCGTTCATGCGTTTACTTCCTCGTCCGGAACAACCTGGGTGCCGATGCCCGCCGTCGTGAAGGTTTCCAGCAGCATGGAGTGGGCGAGGCGCCCGTCCACGATGTGGGCACGTTCCACCCCGCCGTCGATCGCTTTGAGGCAGGCTTCCATCTTCGGGATCATGCCCGACTCAAGCGCGGGCAGGAGCTCCCGCAGGTCCGATGCCTTCAAGGAGGAGATCAGCGAGGACTTGTCGGGCCAGTTGGCGTAAAGGCCCTCGACGTCGGTGAGGATCACGAGTTTGGAGGCACCCAGGGCCTCGGCCAGGGCGGCCGCGGCGGTGTCCGCGTTGACGTTGAGCACCTGCCCGGTGGTCTGGACCCGGCCGTCGGCAGGCAGCCCGTCGCTCTCGATCTCCGGAGCGACCGTTGAGATCACCGGAATCCGGCCGGCAGCGAGGATGTCCAGGACGCCTTCGGGGTTTACTCCCACCACTTCGCCAACGAGGCCCAGATCGACTTCTTCGCCGTCCACCACAGTGCCGGTGCGGACCGCCCGCAGCAGGCCGCCGTCTTCACCGGACATGCCCACCGCGTAGGGGCCGTGGGAGTTGATGAGCCCCACGAGCTCGCGTCCCACCTGGCCGGTGAGGACCATCCGCACCACGTCCATGGCTTCCGGAGTGGTGACGCGCAGTCCGCCTTTGAACTCGGACTCGATACCCAGCCGGGCAAGCATGGAGTTGATCTGCGGTCCGCCGCCGTGGACCACCACGGGGTGGACACCCACGTGGTGCAGGAAAACGATGTCCTCTGCGAAGGCACGGCGCAGCTCATCGTTGACCATGGCGTTGCCGCCGTACTTGATCACCATGGTGGTGCCGGCAAAACGCTGGATCCAAGGCAGCGCTTCGATCAGCGTGCCGGCCTTGCTTTGGGCGTCAAGCATGGTGGTGTTCTCGCGGGTACGGGTGTTCATGGGCAGGATCTCCAGGGTTGCCGGGCTGCTGGGCGGTTCAGCTTGAGTAGGCGCTGTTCTCATGCACGTAGTCGTGGGTGAGGTCGTTGGTCCAAATGGTGGCCTCGGCGTTGCCGGCCTGCAGGTCGATTTCCACCAGGACCTCGCGCGGTTCCAGGTCCACCAGTCCACGGTCATCCCCGATGCTGCCGTTCCGGCAGATCTGGACGCCGTTCATGGCTACGTTCAGCTGGTCGGGTTCGAAAGCGGCGTCCGTGGTGCCTACAGCGGAGAGCACCCGGCCCCAGTTCGGGTCCTTGCCGAAGATGGCGGCCTTAAAAAGGTTGGACCGGGCCACGGAGCGGGACACTGTTTCGGCGTCCGCTTCGCTGGCCGCGTTGAAGGTGCGGATGGCGATGTCGTGGCTGGCACCTTCGGCGTCGGCAATGAGTTTGCGCGCCAGTTCCGCGCAGACCTGGGTGAGGCCGGCGCCGAAGGCCTCGGCGGACGGCACGGCCCCGGAGGCGCCGGAGGCGAGCAGGACCACTGTGTCATTGGTGGACATGCAGCCATCGGAGTCCGCGCGGTCAAAGGTGACGCGGGTGGAATCGCGGAGGACGACGTCGAGTAATTCCGCTTCCACCGCGGCATCCGTGGTGAGGACCACCAGCATCGTGGCGAGTCCGGGCGCCAGCATGCCGGCCCCCTTGGCGATGCCGCCGATGCTGAACTCCTGGCCGTCTGCGTCGGTGCCGATAAACAGCGCCGCCTTCGGAACCGAGTCGGTGGTCATAATGGCGGTGCCTGCGTCCGGTCCACCGCCAGTGCTGAGGGCAGCCGCGGCAGCCTCCACGCCGGGAAGGATCTTGTCCATGGGCAACTGCTCGCCGATCAGGCCGGTGGAGCAGACAAACACGTCAGTAGCCGAAAGGCCCAGCACTTCGGCCACTTTTTCGGCCGTGCTATGGGTGTTCTGGAAGCCGGTGGGCCCGGTGCAGGCGTTGGCTCCGCCGGAGTTCAGGACCACGGCGTCCACCCGGCCGTCCGATACCACCTGGCGGGACCAGTGGACGGGCGCCGCTGCAACCCGGTTGCTGGTGAAGACGGCGGCAGCGGACTTGGACGGGCCGTCATTGACCACCAGGGCGAGGTCGGGCTTGCCGGAGGTCTTGAGTCCGGCGGTAACGCCGGCGGCCCGGAAGCCACGGGGTGCGGTAATGGTCACGGGGCTACTCCCTGCAGGCCAAGCCCGGCGGTTTCCGCCAGGCCGAGGGCAATGTTCATGGACTGGACGGCACCGCCGGCGGTGCCCTTGGTGAGGTTGTCTATGGCGCAGGTGACGATCACGCGGCCGGAATGGGAGTCAAAGGCCAGCTGCATGGCTGCGTGGTTTGATCCCTGGACAGACTTGGTGGCGGGCCACTGCCCGTCCGGAAGCACGTGCACGAAGGGTTCGTCGCCGTACGCATCGGTCCACGCCTGGCGGAGCTGTTCGGCAGTGGTACCCGGTTTCACCTTCGCCGTAGCCGTGGTGAGAATGCCGCGGCTCATCGGTGCGAGGGTGGGCGTGAACGACACTGTCACCTGCTCCCCTGCTGCGTTGGAGAGGCCCTGCTCGATTTCGGGCGTGTGCCGGTGGCCGCCGCCTACGCCGTAGGGGCTCATTGAGCCCATCACCTCGGAGCCAATTAGGTTGACCTTCGCTGCCTTGCCCGCACCTGAGGTGCCGGAGGCGGAAACAATCACGACGTCGTCGGGCTGGAGGAGGCCGGCAGCGAACCCGGGCGTCAGGGCCAGCAGGGCCGACGTCGGGTAGCAGCCGGGCACGGCGATCCGGCTGGCGCCCTTGAGGGCTTCACGCTGGCCGGGCAGTTCGGGCAGGCCGTAGGGCCAGGTTCCGGCGTGGGCTGAGCCGTAGAATTTTTCCCATGCCGCCGGGTCCTCCAGGCGGTGGTCCGCACCGGCGTCGATTACCACTGTTCCTTCCGGAAGCCGGGCAGCAATCTCTGCGGAGGCCCCGTGCGGCAGCGCGAGGAACACGACGTCGTGGCCCGAAAGGTTTTCCACGGTGGTGTCCTCAAGGATGCGGCCGGCCAGCCCGTGCAGGTGGGGCTGCAGCTCGCCCAGGCGTGAACCGGCGTTGCTGTGCGCGGTGATCGCTCCGATGGTCACGTCCGGATGGCCCGCGAGCAGGCGGAGCACTTCTCCGCCCGCGTAGCCGCTGGCCCCGGAAACTGCAACAGAAATAGTCATGGCTTCGACTATACAGCAATACTTATGCACGACGGCCGATAATTATGCATGCTTTGCTTCCTGGCCTGCTGGTATCCCTAGGATGGTCACAGCAGCTGGAGCCCGGAAGTTCCGGGCCTGGGAAGGGGAGCAATGACGCACGCAATCGTCGCACGGCAGGCAGGCGGACCGGAAGTCCTCGTTTACGAAGAAGTGGAAGCTCCCGCTCCCGGTCCCGGACAACTGCTGATCCAGGTGGCTGCAGCAGGCGTCAACTTTATTGACACCTACAAACGCGGCGGGGTTTACGAGGTCCCGTATCCGTTTACCCCGGGCTCGGAAGCCGCGGGAAAGGTTGTGGGCGTGGGCCCTGGGGTAACGGCGTTCGCGGAAGGGGACCGGGTGGCTACGGCCGAGGGCGCAGACTGCTATGCCGGCTATGCGCTGGTCGACGAGGATAAGGCCTTGTCTGTGCCGGAAGGACTGGACGATGCCACCGCCGCCGCCCTCCCCCTGCAGGGCCTGACCGCACATTACCTGGTCAACTCCACCTTCAAGGTTGAAGCCGGCCAGGACGTCCTGCTGCACGCCGGCGCAGGCGGGGTGGGGCTGCTGCTCATCCAGCTCCTCAAGGCCAAGGGTGCGCGGGTCATCACCACGGTCTCCACCGACGAGAAGGAAGCCCTCGCACTTGACGCCGGGGCGGACCACGTCCTGCGGTATGACGGTTTTAGTACGGCCGTGCGGGACCTCACCGACGGCAAGGGAGTGGACGTTGTTTATGACGGCGTTGGCAAGGACACCTTTGACGGTTCCCTTAACGCCCTTCGGGTGCGGGGGACTCTGGTTCTGTTCGGCGCAGCCTCCGGCCCCGTTCCGCCTGTGGACCCGCAGCGGCTGAACGCAGGCGGTTCGCTGTTCCTCACCAGACCCACCATGGCGCACTACCTGCAGGACGCGGCGGAACGGCGCTGGCGCTCGGACGAGATCTTCGCCGCCGCCGCGAACGGCAGCCTCAAGGTCCGGATCGGCGCATCGTATCCGCTCGCGGAGGCCGGTCAGGCGCACCGCGACCTCGAAGGCCGCCGCACCACCGGAAAGGTCATCCTGGTTCCGTAACGGCAGCTTCCGGGCCCGGGGCGCAACTTGAGCGGGTATAAAGTTCGCCGGGCCCGTGTTGAACAACGTCGGACCAACGGGTGGACAGCCGGCAAATTTGGTCACTTTCTGTTCACCTTGTCCCGGCACACTGCTCTGGTGACCGAGCAACAAAGCAGCAGCCTTGCAACAGACGGCATCCCGGGGCTCCTCCCCCGCTACGAGGCGCAGCTTGCCGGGTCCGCCGCGACTCCCCCCGCGAGGACGCTTGTTGACATCCTCCAGGACACCGCGGACCGCTACCCGGATGCCTCCGCCCTTGACGACGGCCGGGAATCCCTGAGCTACGCCCAATTGCTCGCGGCGGTCCGCTCGGCCGGACGGGAGATGCACCTTGCCGGGCTCGGGGCCGGCGACAGGATCGGCGTTCGCGTCCCGTCCGGCACCAACAGGCTGTACATTTCCATCCTGGCCATCCTGCTCATTGGCGCTGCCTATGTTCCCGTGGACGCGGATGATCCCGAGGAACGGGCCAGGCTGGTATTCGCTGAAGCGCGTGTCGCCGCCGTCGTGACTGAAAGCGGAGTGACGCTCAACGGCACCCTGCCCTCGCCCTTTCCCTCCCCCCGGACAGCAGAGGTTGATGACGACGCCTGGGTAATCTTCACGTCCGGCTCCACGGGAACGCCCAAGGGCGTCGCCGTCCGGCACCGTTCAGCAGCCGCCTTCGTGGACGCCGAGGCCCGGATATTCCTCGCCCCAGAGCCCCTTGGAACGTCAGACCGGGTGCTTGCAGGCTTGTCAGTGGCTTTTGATGCCTCGTGCGAGGAGATGTGGCTGGCGTGGCGGCACGGCGCCTGCCTGGTCCCGGCTCCGCGGGCATTGGTCCGCACCGGCATGGACTTGGGCCCCTGGCTCATTAGCCACGGCATCACCGTTGTGTCCACCGTCCCCACCCTGGCTGCCCTGTGGCCCGCCGAAGCATTGGAAAACGTCCGGTTGCTGATCTTTGGCGGCGAAGCCTGCCCCCTGGAACTGGCTGAACGGCTGGCCGTTGACGGCCGGGAAGTCTGGAATACCTACGGCCCCACCGAGGCCACCGTTGTGGCCTGCGCTGCCCCCTTGGGCGGACGGGGACCAGCGCGGATCGGGCTTCCCCTGGACGGCTGGGATCTGGCGGTAGTGGACGGCCAAGGCGTTCCGGTCCCGGAAGGAGCCGTAGGTGAACTCATCATCGGCGGAGTAGGGCTTGCCCGTTACCTGGACGCGGCCAAGGACGCCGAAAAGTATGCGCCCTTCCCGGCACTCGGCTGGCAGCGCGCCTACCGCTCGGGTGACCTTGTCCGCTACGAAGCCGAGGGACTCGTCTTCATGGGCCGCGCCGACGAGCAGGTCAAACTGGGCGGACGCCGCATTGAACTTGGCGAAGTGGATGCCGCATTGCAGGCCCTGCCCGGGATCGCCGGTGCTGCGGCCGCCGTCCGTACGACGGCGGCCGGGAACCAGATCCTGGTGGGGTACCTTGCGCCCGCCGGGGCTGCGAAACCGGACCTTACCGCCGCCCGCCAAGCCCTTGCTGCCACCCTTCCCGCCGCCTTGGTTCCGCTGTTGACCGTCGTCGGCTCCCTGCCAACCAAGACCAGCGGCAAGGTGGACCGGAACGCCCTGCCCTGGCCGCTTGCAGGTTCCGGCGCCGATGACGCAGCCGCTGCCCCGCTTAACCTCCCCGATGACGCCCGCTGGATTGTCGAGCAGTGGGGCGCCGTCCTCGGCATCAAGGCGACCAGCCTCGACGCAGACTTTTTTGCCGCCGGCGGCGGGTCCCTGGCCGCAGCCCAACTCGTTTCCGCGCTCCGGGTCCGCTACCCCACCATCACTGTGGCAGACATCTACGCCACGCCCAGGGTCGGGGCCCTCATCGATGCTGCCCGCCAGTCCATGCCGAAGGGAGCTGCGGCCGGCCCCGCCGAGGCGCGCATCGTCCGGCCTACCGCCCGCAAGTCCCAGGTTTTCCAGACTCTGATGGGAGTGCCGTTGCATATCCTCGTGAGCATGCGGTGGCTGACCTACCTGATGGCAGGCAACAACGTCCTCGCCGGGCTGGCCGGTTTCAGCGGCGCGGTAACAGTGTCCTGGTGGTGGGTTGGTGCGTCCTGGCTGGTGTTCGTCAGTCCTGCCGGACGCATGGGCTTGTCCGTGGCCGCGGCCCGTCTCCTGCTCCGTAAGGTTGAGCCCGGGACTTACCCCAGGTCCGGCAAAGTCCATCTGCGGTTGTGGCTGGCTGAGCAGATCCAGGGCCTTGCGGGGGCGATAAGTCTGGCAAGCGCACCCTGGGTGCCCTATTACGCGCGCGCTCTGGGTGCGAAGATCGGCAGTAACGTGCACCTGCACTCACTGCCGCCGGTCACCGGCTTCCTCTCGCTGGGCAACGGGGCAAACGTAGAGCCCGAGGTGGACCTTTCGGGATGGTGGATCGACGGCGACGACGTGCACATCGGAGCCATCCGCATCGGGGCAGGTGCCACGATAGGTGCCCGCAGCACGCTGATGCCCGGCGCCAGCATCGGGGCAGGCGGGCAGGTGGAGCCCGGCTCGGCAGTTCTGGGCAAGGTCAAGGCGGGCCAGGTTGTGGCCGGTTCCCCGGCAGAACGCAGGGGCAAAGCTAAGCAGAACTGGCCCGCCCAGCCGCCCACCAGTCCAGGACTTGAGCGGCTCTGGCTTACCGCGTTCTCCGCCGCCAGCACCCTGCTGGCCATGATTCCCTACCTTTCCGCGGGAGCTGCCTGCCTGGTGGTGTTCTCGTTCATCAGAGGCAACAGTTCGCTGTCGGAGGCGTGGATTCCCCTGCTGGTTTCCTTGCCTCTTGCCGCCCTTGCCTGGTTCGCTGCCAACCTGCTCCTGATCCTGGGCACCACCCGCCTGCTGGGCTTGGGCCTGCGCGAGGGCTACTACCGTGTCCGGAGCCGGATCGGCTGGCAGGTCTGGGCTACGGAACGCGTGCTGGATCTGGCCCGCGACCTGCTGTTTCCCATCTATGCCAGCCTGTTTACACCTGTCTGGCTCCGGCTGCTGGGCGCAAAGGTCGGAAAGAACGTGGAAGCTTCCACCGTGCTGCTGCTTCCCAAAATGACCACGGTGGGCGAGGGCGCGTTCCTGGCCGACGACACCATGGTGGCCTCTTACGAGCTTGGCGGCGGCTGGTTGAGGATCGCACCCGCCAAGATTGGCAAGCGGTCATTCCTCGGCAACTCGGGAATGACCGGAGCGGGCCGCAATGTTCCAAAGAACTCGCTGGTGGCCGTACTCTCGGCGACGCCGTCCAAAGCCAAGTCCGGAACATCCTGGCTGGGAAGCCCTCCCGTCCGTTTGCGGCGCACCGCTGTCGCGTCAGACAACTCGCGCACCTACCAGCCGCCGCGGAGGCTGAAAATCGCCCGGGCGCTATGGGAAAGCTGCCGTTTCGTTCCCGTGGTGCTGACAGTGGGACTCGCCGCCGCGGTCCTGCTGGCCTTTGACTGGTTGGCCTCGGCCGGTGGTTATGCGCTGGCTGCCTTGCTTGGGGGTTTGGTGATGCTCCTGGCAGGAGCAGTGGCAGCCGGCAGCGCCGTTGCGGCCAAGTGGCTGCTCATCGGCCGGATCAGGGCCGGTGAACATCCCCTGTGGACTTCTTTCATCTGGCGCAACGAAGTGGTGGACACGTTCATCGAGATGGTCAGCGCGCCCTGGTTCGCCCGTGCCGCCACCGGCACACCGGCCCTTGTCTGGTGGCTGCGCGCCCTTGGGGCCAAAATCGGTTCCGGAACATGGTGCGAGAGCTATTGGCTGCCGGAGGCTGATCTCGTTACCTTGGGTGCGAACTCCACCGTCAACCGGGGCTGCGTGGTTCAAACCCACCTTTTCCACGACCGGATCATGAGCATTGGCCCTGTTACGCTCGAAGACGGCGCAACGATGGGACCACATGGTGTCATCCTTCCGCAGGCGCGGATAGGCTCCGGTGGAACAGTTGGTCCCGCATCGCTGGTGATGCGTGGGGAGACAGTACCGGCGGGAACCTACTGGATGGGCAACCCTGTCAGCCCGTGGGCCGGGCCGGCCCTGCCGCCGGCGAAATAAGGCGCTCCGGCATCACCTGCAGCAACACTTCTCCGTCCAACAACAGTAGTAGCGAAGGCCCCTCCCCGATGAGCTCGCCAGAAACAGTGCGCGGAACCTCCACCCGCGGGTACGGACCCGCCCTGGACTCAGGCCCCTATGCTGCCCACCATGGCACCGGCGCCTATAGTGTGCACCGGTACGAGCTGGAACTGGATTACAGGCTTGCGAGCAACCGGCTGAACGGCAGGGCCCTGCTACACGCCGTAGCCAACCGCGCTGCTTCGGCCGTTGTGCTTGACCTGGCCGGGCTTCGGGCAGTCAAAGTGCAGTTCAACGGCCGCCGGGTGCGCCGCTTTTCCCAGCGCGCCGAACAACTGGTGGTGCATCTGGAGGCCGCCCTCGTTACCGGCGAAGGCTTCACCGTGGACGTCCGCTATGAGGGCAATCCTGCTCCCCGCCGCGGCCTTTGGGGCGAGGTGGGCTGGGAAGAATTGACTGACGGTGTACTGGTCGCAGGACAACCCAACGGCGCCCCTTCCTGGTTCCCCTGCAATGACCAACCCCGGGACAAGGCCAGCTACCGCATCTCCGTCACGACGGACACTGGCTACCGGGCCGTCTGTAACGGCGTGCTGGTCAACAACACACGCGGGTCCAGCAGGGAGACCTGGACGTACGAGCAGAAAGAGCCAATGGCCACCTATCTGGCCACGGTGCAAATCGGCAGGTACGAATCCGTGGTCCTTGACGACGGATCTGCCGGCGGCGTGGTCCAGACCGCCGCGGTGCCCCCGTCCCTCGCCGACGCAGCAGGGGCCGCGCTGGGACGGCAGCGTGACATGATGGCGACATTCGTCCGGCGGTTCGGCCCGTACCCCTTCCCGAGATACACCGTGGTGATCGCTGATGACGTACTGGAGATCCCGCTCGAAGCCCAATCGCTGTCGATCTTCGGACGGAACCATATGGGCTTCGATTGGGAATCCCAGCGGCTTATCGCCCATGAGCTTTCGCACCAGTGGTTCGGCAACTCGCTGACTGTGGCAGGCTGGCATGACATTTGGCTTCACGAGGGTTTTGCCTGCTACGCGGAGTGGATCTGGTCTGAGGAGGCCGGCGTCCTGGGCGCCCAGGAGAGGGCAGCGTCAGCCTGGCATGTGCTGGCCCAAGCGGAACAGGACCTGCTGATCGGAGATCCCGGCCCCGCCCTGATGTTTGACGACCGCGTCTACAAGCGGGGTGCGCTGGCACTGCACGCGCTCCGGCGCCATTGCGGGGACCTGGCCTTCTTCACACTGCTGCAGGAGTGGACCAGGACCCACTCCCACGGATCGGTTACAACAGCCGACTTCGTGCTCGCGGCGAACCGCGTGACGGGCATCGACGCCGAGGCGGTGCTTCATCCCTGGCTCTTCGAATTGGCGCTTCCGCCGCTGCCGGCCTAGCAGAATCCGGCTTGGCAAAACCCGGCCCAGCAGAATCCGGCCACGCTAACTGAGCCGGCCGAGCGCTACGGCAGCAACGAGCGAGGCCGGCAGGCCTGTTGCGGCAGGCGGCAGGTCGGTCAGCCCCGGCTTGTCCAGGACAGCCACCTCACGGGGATCCCTCCGGAGTCCATCGCCGGTCATTTTGAGCCAGGCCTCTTTCCGGGTCCACAGCCGCGCCCTTTCGCGGAGGAGGGCTGATCCGTGGAGACCGGCAAGGGCGGGCTTTTCTACATCCGCCAGGGCCACGGCGTCGAAGCCCACGAAGTCAAGCCGTTCCGGATCCTCGGCGTCGGCACCCAGCCTTTCCCCCGCCGCCGGTGAGTGGAGGGCCGCCAACAGAACCCAGTCCCCGGCACGGGCCATGCTCAGCAGCAGGGGCAGCGACCGGCCGTGATGCGTAAAACCCGGGCGGCCATGGGACAGGTCAGGTCCGGACCCGCATCGCGGACAGGAGTACGCTGCCGTCAGTTGAGCGGCGGGGATCTCGAGTATATTGCCCGCAAAGCGGCGCAGGGCCGCCCTGCCGGCCAGGAAGCGGGCGGCGGCACCGGGTTCCATGGCTGCTGCCCGCAACGCCTCTGCCCGCCCGGGAATCACTCCATCCCCGGGACCGGTGCCTGCCTGCGGACAGCGAAGATCAGCAGACACATTCGCTGCCCGCAGCACGAGCCTGGAGTCCATATGGCCCGGTGTGCCGCCTAGCGCTGGACCGCGCCGAAGCGCCCGGCCGCCGCTGCCACTGCGGCTTCCCGTGCAGCTGATGCCTCATCCGCTGTCAACGTGCGGTCAGCCGCGCGGAAGCGGAGCCCGAAAGCGAGGGACTTCTTGCCTTCTTCGATCCCTTTGCCGGTGTAGACATCGAAAAGCGCAACGTCCTCCAACAGCTCACCGGCGCCTTCCCGGAGTGCTGCCAGTACGTCCTCGGCCGGAACGCCGGCAGGCACCACAAGCGCCACGTCCTGGGTGGCAACCGGGAACGAGGAAATGTGGCGCGCCACGATGACGTCCGCCGCGGCGTTGAACAGGGCGTCGCCGTTGAGTTCCAGGGCAACGGAGCGGGCAGGCATGTCAGAGGCTGCAAGGAGCTTGGGGTGCAGCTCTCCGGCGTAACCCACCACTTCGCCTGAGCGCAGGGACAGCTGCGCCGCACGGCCCGGGTGGAATGCCTGGTGGCTGCCCTGGCTGACCACAACTTCCACGCCCAGGACATCCCCGGCAAGGCGGGCTACGTCCAGGGCGTCCGCCCAGTCCCATACCCGCGGCGCGTGCGCCGCGGCGGCCGGGGAATCGTGCCCGGTGAGGACCACGGCAAGGTGGAACGGTTGGGCGGGGACGCCGTCGTACAGTCCATCCAGCACTCCATCGGCCGGCTTGACACCCAGGGGCGGGATGGAGTCTGTCCCCATCCGCTCCGCCGGCAGGAACACCAGGCCCGACTCGAAGATGGCGAGGTCGCGGAAACCGCGTGAGTGGTTGCGCTTGGCCACGTCAATGAGACCCGGCAGGATGGAGGTGCGCAGGAAGCCCTGCTCCTCGCTGATGGGGTTTGCCAGCTTGACCGCTGTCCGCCCTGCTCCCTGTTCCGGCACGCCAAAGGTGTCGTTGGCGGCCTTGGACACAAAGGGATAAGACAGCACTTCGGTGAGCCCGGCGTCAGCCAGCGCCTGGATGAGGCGCCGGCGCTGCTGCTGCACGCGGGTCAGGCCGCGCCCGGGAGGCGCCACCGGCAAGGTGGCGGGAATCCGGTCGTAACCCACAAGCCGGGCGATCTCCTCGGAAAGATCCTCCTTGGTCTCCAGGTCATGCCGCCAGCTCGGGGCAGTAACGCTCCACCCGCCGTCGTTCTTCACCACGGTGGCGCCAAGGTCCTCAAGGGAAGTAACAATCTGCTCTTCGGTGAAATCGATGCCGATCCGGGCGGCAGCGAAGTCCGCGGGCAGTGCGATCGTGACGGGGTCCGGGGCGGTGCCGACGTCGGTTCCCGCCTCGTCAGCCGTGCCACCCGCCAGATCCACCAGGAGGTCCACTACCCGCTGCGCGGCGATGCCGGCCACCTGCCAGTCCACGCCGCGCTCGAAACGCTTGGAGGCCTCGGACGGCAGCTTGTGCCGGCGGCGCGAGCGGGCAATGGAAACCTCATCGAAGTGCGCGGCCTCGACAAGGATGTTCGACGTCGAATCGCCCACCTCGGTGGCCGCCCCGCCCATCACGCCGGCGATGCCAACCGGCCCGGAAGCGTCGGTGATCAGGAGGTCCTCGGCGTCGAGCGTCCGTTCCTTGTCATCCAAGGTGGTGATCTTCTCGCCCGCCAGGGCCCGGCGCACCACGATGTCCCCGGACAGTTTGTCCAGGTCATAGCAGTGCGTGGGCTGGCCGAGTTCCAGCATCACGTAGTTGGAAATGTCCACCGGCAGTGAGATGGAGCGGATGCCGGCCAGCCGGAGCCGGGAGGTCATCCACGGTGGTGTGCGCCTGGTGGCGTCCACACCACGGATGGTGCGGGCCACGAACCGGTCGCAGCCCGGCTTGCCGTAGATCGGGGCGTCGTCGTTGATTTTGACGCCATAGCCGCCCGCGAGCGCCGCGGGAGCGCTGACCCGCGAGGCGGGATCGGTGAAGGCGGTCCCGGTGGCGTGCGCGTACTCGCGTGCCACGCCGCGGATGGAGAAGGCGTAGCCGCGGTCCGGGGTGACGTTGATTTCCGCCGCCTGGTCGTAGAGGCCCAGGAGCTCCATGGCGTCGGTGCCGATTTCGGGATCCAGCCCAATGCGGGACAGCACCAGGATGCCGTCATGGTCCTCGCCGATGCCGAGTTCGCGGACCGAGGCGATCATGCCGGCGGAAAGGTGGCCATAGGTCTTGCGGGCAGAGATGTGGAAATCGCCGGGGAGAACCGCGCCCGGAAGCGTGACCACTACCTTGTCGCCCTCAACGAAGTTGTGGGCGCCGCAGATGATGCCCTGCACGCCGGACGGGTCGATGCCCTTGCCTGTCAGGGTCTGCTCCTGACCCTCGGGGACAACACGGACCTGGCACCAGTTGATGGTTTTGCCGTTCGTCTGCGGTTCCTTGACCAGGCTCAGCACCTGGCCCACCACGATGGGGCCCTGGAGGGTGTCCGTGGGGCGGTGGACGTCCTCCTCCTCAAAGCCGACCTTGACGAGCTCGGCCATAACGTCTTCGGCCGTTGCTCCGGCCGGTACCTCTGCGAATTCACGCAGCCATGACATTGGGATACGCACTGTTAGATCTCCATCCCGAAGTGCTCGCTGAAACGTACATCGCCTTCGATCATGTCGCGCATGTCCCCCACCTCGTTGCGGAACATCAGGGTGCGTTCAATACCCATGCCGAAGGCAAAACCTGAGTAGATCTCCGGGTCGATGCCTGCGGCACGGAGCACGTTGGGGTTGACCATGCCGCAGCCGCCCCACTCGATCCAGCGCGGGCCGCCCTTGGCACCGGGATGCCAGATGTCCAGTTCCGCGGATGGCTCCGTGAACGGGAAGTAGTTGGGGCGCAGCCGGATCTGGGCTTCGTCGCCAAACATTTGCCGGGCAAAGTGCTCAAGGGTGCCGCGCAGGTCAGCCATGCTGAGCTTCTTGTCGATGGCCAGGCCCTCGAACTGGTGGAACACCGGCGTGTGCGTGGCGTCCAGCTCGTCCGTGCGGAATACCTTGCCTGGGCACAGGACGTAGATGGGCAGCTCGCGTTCCAGCATGGAGCGGACCTGCACCGGAGAAGTGTGGGTGCGCATCAGGAGGTGGGCCTCGGGCGGTTCCACAAAGAAGGTGTCCTGCATCTCGCGCGCCGGGTGGTCCGGTTTGAAGTTCAGTGCATCGAAGTTGAACCATTCAGATTCGACTTCCGGCCCCTCGGCGATCTCCCAGCCCATGCCCACAAAGATGTCCGCAACGCGGTCCTGGAGGGTGGACAGGGGGTGGCGGGCACCGGCACGGCGACGGCGGGGTGCGGCAGTGACGTCAACGGTCTCCTCGAGCAGGATCCGGGCGTCGTTTTCCGCTTCCAGTTCTGCCGTGCGGTCGGCGAGCGCCTTGTTGACGCGTCCGCGGGACGCGCCCATGAGCTTGCCGGCGACGGCCTTCTGGTCCTTGGGCAGCTTTCCGATTTCGCGGTTGGCGAGGCTGAGCGGCGACTTCTCACCGGTGTGCGCGAGCCTCACCGCCTTGAGCCCGTCAAGGGTGGCCGCGCCGGCAATGGCGGCGATGGCCTGGTCTACAGCGGCAGTGATGGCGGCTTCATCCGTGGGGTTCGGGATGGCGGCGTCCGGCAAAGTTTCAGTCATCTACTGTTCTTAGCTACGAGTCGTGGCTGCCGGCGGCGGCGCGGCCGGCGCGGTTTCCCCGCGGCGCGTCCGTCACTGGCAGGTCATGGATGAATGACCTGAATACTCGTGCAAGTATCAGTTCATTCAATGACCGGGTCAGGGCGCACCGGAAGATCCGGCGGCCACTGCCCTCCAGTCTAATTGAACCCCCGGCTACCATGTCCTCATGACACCACGGTTGGCCCCTGAATCCCGGGCGCCCCTGACAGTCAGCCAGCGGCTGCGGCTGGCCGCCAACGCGGTTAATGGCAGCACTGCCCTGGGCCTTGCCGTGGCTGCGGCGGCGCGGACGGAAGTCAGCAGGGGCCCGCGCGGGCTGTTCATCGCGGCAGGATACCGGTGGCGTCTGCCGTTCGCCGGCGCTTTCACCCTCGGGAACGTGGTTCTGTGCCGCGGCACTGCTTCTGACCTGCTCTCCCGGCCGGCGCTGCTGGGACACGAGGAGAAACACTGCTCCCAGTACGCGTGGTGCCTTGGGGTTCCTTTCCTTCCGCTGTATCTCCTCGCCGCCGCCTGGTCGGTGGTTCGGACCGGCAATCCGGGCACGGGCAATGTCTTTGAACGCCGCGCCGGGTTGGCCGCCGGCGGTTATCCTCCGCCCTCGAACCGCCGCTCCCGCCGCCCTTCCACGATGGAGGCGTGAGGCTCGGGCGCGGAAGCCGGCGGCGGTGCTTGACTTAAGTTCGAACATATATTCGAATGGAGGTCATGAGATGGGATGCCCAAGCACTGATACCGGCGCCGGTGGAAGCGGGTGCGGCGGCCCCTGCGCTGCTTCCACTCGCGGGCCTGGTCAGGTCCGTGACGACTCCCGATTTCGCCGGCATCACCTTCCACGAGGTCACTTCCAAGTCCTTGCTCAACAGAGTCCCGGCCGGTTCACGGATGCCTTTCGAGTGGACCATCAACCCCTACCGCGGCTGCAGCCACGCCTGCGTCTACTGCTTTGCCAGGAAGACGCACACCTACCTCGATTTCGACGCCGGGCTGGACTTTGACAGCCAGGTGGTGGTGAAAGTCAACGCTGCCGAGGTCCTTCGCAAAGAGCTGGCCAAACCGTCCTGGACACGCCAGCAGGTGGCCCTGGGCACCAACACGGACCCGTACCAGCGCGCCGAGGGACGTTATCGGTTGATGCCCGGGATCATCAACGCCCTCGCTGAATCCGGCACTCCCCTTTCCATCCTGACTAAAGGAACGCTGCTGGCTCGGGACATCCCCCTGCTGAAGAGCGCGGCCACCCAAGTGCCTGTGGGGCTTGGCATCTCCCTGGCCATGACCGACGAAGCCCTGTCCGAGTCCGTGGAGCCGGGAACGCCTGGGCCGCGGGCACGGCTGAAGCTGGTATCGAGGCTTCGCGAAGCCGGGCTGCCCTGCGGGGTCATGGCCATGCCCATCCTGCCGTGGCTCTCGGACAGCGACGAAGCCCTGGATTCTCTTTTCGCCTCCCTCGCAGCCGCCGGAGCTACCGGGGTCACTGCCGGTGCGCTGTACCTGAAGCCGGGGACCAGGGAATGGTTTATGAAGTGGATCGCAACAAACCATCCCGTACTCGCCGGCCGCTACCGGCGCCTTTACGGAACCGGTTCCTATGCCTCCAAGGAGTACCGCACCTGGCTCGCAGGAAAAGTCCGCTACTTCAAGGCGCGGCACGGTTTTTCCCACTCGTCCGGCTTCAGCCACCGGGAGCTGGACGATCCCCGTGGTGAGGAGGCGGAGTACCCCGCAGGCGTCATCCCATCCATGGCGGCGGGAACGCCGCAGCCAGGGTCCGGACAGCCAGGATCCAGCGCTTCGGTGAGCCCGTCAGGGGCAGCGGACCAGGCGACGCTTTTCTAAGAGCGCGTTGATCCTGCCGGAATCGCCGCTACGGTGAGCAGGGCCCGGACAATCGGCAAATCGGCTGGAATCCACGGAAGCCCCAGGACTTCCTTCGGGTTATCCAGTGACACCCACCGGAGTTCATCATGGTCCTCGAGGGGCTGGGGCTCGCCGCCGGCGATTTCCGCGAACCATACCCGCATGCTGGCCTGGTCATTCAAGGGCCATCCATGAGGGGCTTCGGCCGGAAGCTCTGCGCCCAGCCGGACGCTGATTCCCAGTTCCTCGGCCAACTCCCGGCACAGCGCCGGCTCCGGTTCCTCGCCCGGTTCCACCTTGCCGCCCGGGAACTCCCAGAGGCCGGCGAGCTTTTCCGGCGCGCTGCGGCGGGCCACAAGCAGCTTGGAGGGCTCCCGGAGGCGGTCCACCACAGCGCCGCCCACCACCTGTATCAGTCCAGTCACCGCTTCATTGTATGGGGGACAATGGAGGTACCCGGGCACTCTTTCCCCGTCCCGGGAATACCTGCATGCCCGAAGGAGTTTTCATGGGGGTCCAGGACTACATCAGCCCCATTGCCGTGGCTGCACACCTACCTCCAGCACTTTGAAAAGCAGGCACATGAGCACCGTCCTAGAATCACCCACGGCAAAGAGCACCTCCTCCCCCAATATCGCCATGGCCATCATCGCCCTAGCCATGGGCGGGGTGGGCATCGGGGTCACCGAGTTCACCATGATGGGCCTGCTCAAGGAAGTGGAACAGGGCCTCAACATCAGTACGCCCGAAGCCGGGCACCTTATCTCCGCCTACGCGCTGGGCGTGGTGGTGGGCGCCCCACTGCTTGCCGCCGTCGGTGCAAAGCTTCCGCGCAAAAATCTCGCGCTGGGCCTCATGCTGTTCTTTACTGTCGCCAACCTCACCTCTTTCCTGGCCCCTGATTACGGGACCATGCTCGTGTCACGGTTCGCGGCCGGCCTACCGCACGGCGCGTTTTTCGGCGTTGCCGCTGTCATCGCCGCCTCGCTCGTGCCCGCCACCCGCCGGGGTTGGGCCATCTCCATGGTTATGGCAGGTCTCAGCATTTCAAACGTCATCGGCGTGCCGGCGGCAACGTGGGTGGGACAAACCTACGGCTGGCGGCTGCTCTTTATCCTTGTAGGCCTCCTCGGGGCGCTGACCCTGGTGCTGATCTGGCGCTTCGTTCCCTTCCACGAGGCCCACCCTGATGCAAGCATCCGCCGGGAACTTGGGGCGCTGAAACGGCTGCAGGTGTGGCTTGCCATCATGATTGGCATCGTGGGCTTTGGCGGATTTTTTGCCACGTACACCTACATCTCCCACACGATGACCCATGTAGCCGGCCTCCCGTCCGCGCTGATTCCACTGGTGGTTGCGCTTTACGGCCTGGGCATGGTGGCCGGCAACGTGGTGGGCGGCAGGATCGCCGACAAATCAGTGATGGGAACCCTGTACAGCGTGCTGCCTGCCATCGCGGCAGCCCTGGTGGTGTACGCCATCGCCGCCCACTGGCCCTGGTCAGCGCTGGTGATGGTCTTCGTGGTGGGAGCAGCCGGGTCCATGCTTGTGCCTGCGCTGCAGACCCGCCTCCTGGATGCCTCCCCGGACGCGCCGTCCCTGGCGTCGTCCCTGAACCACGCTGCCCTCAACGTAGCCAACGCCCTGGGCGCTTTCCTGGGCGGGCTGGTCATTGCCTGGGGTTGGGGCTATGTGGCCCCCGCCCTGGTGGGCGCATGCCTGGCTGTACTGGGGCTTGGTGTTGCCCTTGCAAGCGGGATGCTGGAACGCCGAAAACCACTTGCCGCGTGAACCCTATTAGGGGCTGACGCCTGCGGGGACCTGCTGGGAACGGGCACTGGCATAGAGGCAGACCGTGGCAGCAGTGCCGAGGTTAAGGCTTTCCGCAGCTCCGTAAACCGGAACTGCCACCCTGTGGTCAGCCAGGCCCAGCTCCTCCTGGGACAACCCCTGCGCTTCATTGCCGAAGAGCCAGGCGGTGGGGGCCGCCAGGTCGTACGCGGAGTCGGGTCCTGCACCGGTAAGCCTGCGCCGGGCGTTCTCGTCCTGCAGGGCATCAAGATTGAGGGATCCGTAACCGTCCGCTGCCAGGATCCCGATCCCCCGGGCGCGGCATGACGCCGCGAGGCGGTTCACGTCGGCCCCGAGCACCACGGGGAGGTGGAACAGCGATCCCGCGGTGGAGCGGACCGCCTTGGGGTTGTAGATGTCCACGCTGGAGCCCGTGAGCACCACTGCGTCTGCTCCGGCGGAATCTGCCGCACGCAGAACGGTTCCGGCATTACCGGGATCACGGACCTCGCACAGGACGGCGATCAGGCGGGGACCGGCGTCGAGCACTTCCTCCAGCGTGACGTCCAGGAAGCGGCAAACGGCAATGACTCCCTGCGGGTTGACAGTATCCGCCATAGCGGCCAGGACGTCCTCCGTGGCAAGCCGGGCGTTCGTGCCTTCGGACAGCTCCTCGAACTCCGGAAACCGGTCCAGGCAGGCTTCGCTTGCGAAGAGCTCCATAACCAGTCCGGGGGCTCCTGCGGCCACGCGCTGCTGGTGCAGCTTCAGTGCTTCGCGCACCGCTTGCGGGCCCTCAACCAGGAACTGGCTGCGCTTTAAACGCGCCGGGCGCCCGGCAAGTTTTGCCACATCCCTCACCCGATCTGCTCGGGGGTTGGAGAGTGGAAAATCCTGCGGGCGCCCAGTTTCGTTCATATAGGAAACCTTAGTGGCTAGGGCCACGGGTTCCTGAACTGCCCCTCGTCCGAGGGAAGGCAGGTACTACTGTGCAGCGGCAACCCTCTTGGCGGAGGTGTCGGCCGGCAGCGAGTCCTTGGCAACCTGGACCAGCGCAGCAAAGGCGTTGGCGTCGGAAACGGCCAGTTCGGCGAGCATGCGGCGGTCAACCTCAACCTCAGCGGCCTTCAGGCCCTGGATCAGACGGTTGTAGGTGAGGCCATTCGCGCGGGAAGCAGCGTTGATGCGCTGGATCCACAGGCGGCGGAAGTCGCCCTTCTTCTTCTTGCGGTCACCGTAGCTGTACACAAACGAGTGCAGCAGCTGCTCTTTTGCCTTGCGGTAAAGGCGTGAACGCTGTCCACGGTAGCCCTTTGCGCGTTCAAGGATAACCCGGCGCTTCTTGTGGGCGTTGACCGCCCTCTTCACACGTGCCACGTGCGTACTCCTTCGAAAATTCTGCTCCCAAGCATCTACTGCCGGAATTTCCCGGCGGCCTGAGAAGGCTTTTTGGTAGGTGACTTACACCAGGTGGTGGTCAGTCAGAAAACTTGGAAACTAGATGCCGAGCATCTTCCGGATGACCTTGGCATCGCCCTTGAAGACGATCTTGTCGCCGGCGAGGCGGCGGGTCAGCCTGGAGGACTTGTGCTCGAGGTAGTGGCGGCGGTTTGCCTGCTGGCGGCGCAGCTTGCCGCTGCCGGTCAGCTTGAAGCGCTTCTTAGCACCACTGTGGGTTTTCATCTTCGGCATGGGAACCGATCTCCTTACGTGTCCGCAGGCTGGGCCTGCAGTTCTATCGCGCAGCTGCCCCAAGGGACGGCGTGCTGGTTGCTGACTGCCGGAGGACGAACTCCGGCAGCTGTGGACTAAGTTGTCTTCTTGCCGGCCGGCTTCGGCACTGCCTTGGGGGCAGGGCGCGCGGCAGGCTTGGGTGCAGCCGGCCTGGCCACCGGCTTCGGCGGAGCAGGCACTGCTGCAGGCTTCGGCGCCGCAGCTGCCGGCTTGGCAGCTTCGGGCTTTTCCGCAGCCGGCTTGGCGGCCGGTGCTGCAGCCTTGGGTGCCGGAGCGGCAGCAGCCTTGGGTGCGGGAGCGGCAGCCTTGGGCGCAGGAGCCTTTGGAGCTTCCTGCTTCGGAGCTTCCTGCTTGGGAGCTTCCTCCTTGGCAGGTGCCACAGGTGCGGCCGGTTCGACGACGGGAGCAGCCTCCTGCTCAGGAGCCTCAGTCACTGCTTCCGGCTCCGTCGAGATGGTGAATCCCTCGGGAAGCAGGTCCGCGAGGGACTGCGTCAGCGGTGCCTGGTCGTCACCGGAAACGTCGATGCGGCCAGCTGCCTTGGCTTCGTTTTCTGCCTTGGCTTCAGCCCGCTGCGTTGCGCGGCGTGCTTCGGCTTTGGCCTCCGCCTTGTTTTTCAGGGGCCCAACCACCATGACCATGTTGCGGCCGTCGATGCGGGGGCTGGATTCGACCACGCCGACTTCAGCGACATCCTCAGCAAAGCGCTGCAGCAGCCGGATGCCCATCTCGGGACGCTGCTGTTCGCGGCCGCGGAACTGGATCATGGCCTTGACCTTGTCCCCGGCGCCGAGGAAGCGCAGGGCATGCCCGCGCTTGGTCTCGTAGTCGTGGGTGTCGATCTTCAGGCGGAAGCGGATTTCCTTCAGAACGGTGTTCGTCTGGTTCTTCCGTGCTTCACGTGCCTTGACTGCGGCCTCGTACTTGTACTTGCCGAAGTCCATCAGCTTGCACACCGGAGGCTTCGCCTGAGGTGCAACTTCAACGAGATCAAGGTCAGACTCGGCGGCCAGGCGCAGGGCATCCTCAATACGGACGATTCCTACCTGTTCACCTGCAGGGCCGACCAGCCGCACCTCGGGGACGCGGATACGCTCATTGATTCTTGGCTCGCTAATGTTAAAGCTCCTGTGTTGTTGTGGAATCCCGGCAAATAGAGAAGGCCCCCAATTGCCGGAGCAATCGAAGGCCTCAAAGATTGGCTGTGCCTGCCCCAATAAAGGACTGCACAGAGGGTGTCCGGCTGTGCCGGTTCCAATGCCAACCAGTACCCGGCAACCTTGCGTTCCATTAATTCCTTGGAACAGCGGTTGACGCGGGTGGGAGAGAACTCCGCTTGCAAACTGCATGCCATCTTACAGAAAAAATTCCCGCCAACGCAGTGAAGCGCCGGGGGAACCTTGATTGTTGGGAACAATCCCTGAAATAACGACATCCAGTCGGTCTGTGTCAAGCTTACCAGTATGAGCACCCCAGACAGTAATTCATACGTTTTCGAGCCTGCAGACGCCGGTTCCGACGTCTCCCAGCAGATCCGCGACATCTCCGAAGTGCCGGCCATCGAGGTCATCACCACCGCCGCCGTCCACCTGATGAGTGCCGCAGCGGTCAAGCTTGGCCTCGCGGCGGAAGAGAATGCCGCAGAGCTGAAGGACCTGGACGAGGCCCGGAAACTGATCACCGCCCTGGCCGGCCTGGTCACCGCCGCCGCCCCGGAGATCGGTTCCCAGCACGCCGGCCCGTTGCGCGATGGGCTGCGTTCTCTGCAGCTTGCTTTCCGCGAAGAGTCGCTGATTCCTGACGCGCCGGGCAAGGGCCCGGGCGAGAAGTACACCGGCGCGGTCAACTGACGCCGCAGCGCACAACTGAGCAGACCGCGACGGCGGGCCGACCTTTCAAGGTCGGCCCGCCGTCGTCGTCTCCCGTCCAATTCAAAGTCCGCACCGGCGGCGTGGCTTCATCCGGAAGTAAGGTCAGCGCGTGGCCCTGCGGCGCCGCTGAAGGACCATCCCCGCGAGGCACAGCGCCACGCCTGCGGCTCCCACCGCTACGAAGCCGCCGGAGGGCCCTGCCCGGTCGATGAAAACGCCCGCCAGCGGCGCCCCGAGAGCAACGCCGGCCGTGAGTGCGGAGCCATACCAGCCCATCGCCTCGCCGCGCCTCGCCTCATCCACCAGGTCCGCCACTTTCTCTGAGGCAGAGGAGAGGACCGGGGCGCAGAGGAGCCCCGGCAGGATGGCAACCAGCGCAAGCGACCAGGTGTCGTGGGCGAATCCCATGGGAATTGTCAGGGCCGCCATCCCGAGGAGGAGGATCATGGGCGGGACGGGCCGGTGCATGGCGCCGTACACCAGGCCGCCCACCACGGAGGCTGCGCACCAAAACAGGAAAACAATGCCGATTTCGGCCTGGTGGCCGCCTGTTTCGAGGGCGGCGACAATACCGACGTCGGTGCCGCTGAGGACCATTCCCGCCCCGGCGGCAACAGCGAAAAGTGCGGCGACGGTAGCGGTGAACCAGGTGAAGCTGCCGGCCACCCTGTCCTTCAGGCCGGTGCTGCGGGCAGTGCGGGCGGCAGCAGGGGCCAGGTCCGCGGCAGCCTCCTGCAGGTGCGCCGGGGCTGTGGCGATGACGGCCGCCTCGGCGGCGCGCTGCTGGTCCGCCTCGCCGTCCTCCCCGGTGGCACTGCTGCGCGTTGGCGGGTTGAACCACATCAGGAACAGGCCGGCCAGGGAGGTGCAGACGCCCACAATGGTCAGGCCCGCTACGCTGAAGCCGCTGGTGGCCGCGATGGCACCCGCAGCAGGACCGATCATAAAGACCACTTCGGTGGTGATGGCGTCCAATGCAAAGGCGGTGCGGCGCTGTTCGCCTTCGGCCAGCACGCCGAGTGACTGGCGCACCACGCTGAAGATGGGCAAGGTGAGCAGTCCGCCCACGAACACCAGGGGAAGGAGCACCTCATAGGACACGTGCGGCACGATGGACCAGATCACCGTCTCTGATACCACGGAAGGAATCAGTGCCCTGCGCAGGCCCACGGTGTCCACCCTCCGGCCGCGCCACGGAGCACCCAGGGCGATACCGATGGTCATCACGGCAGCGGCCGTACCGGCGGCTGCGTAGCCCTGGCCAAGGGTAAGCACAATATGCAAGGTCAGCAGCACCCCGGCCGCCGAGTGCGGAATACGGGCGATCAGGCCCACCAGCAGCAGCCGCCTGATGGGTTGGACGGCCAGCAACTCCCGGTAGAGAGCGAAATTCACGAAA
Organism: Arthrobacter sp. sptzw32; assembly: GCF_059089735.1. NCBI lineage: Bacteria > Bacillati > Actinomycetota > Actinomycetes > Micrococcales > Micrococcaceae > Arthrobacter > Arthrobacter sp. sptzw32. The sequence goes on from NZ_JBNHEZ010000003.1 coordinate 28,637, forward strand.
GGATCCTTCGGTCTGCCGCAGCCGGCCGGGGATCCCCCTCCTGGCAGCAGCTAGTGGACAGCGCGCCGCAGTTTTATTTCGATGGAGTCGACCCGCTCACCAAACAATACATTCCGGGACCACAGGGCCTGCAGTCCGGCCACCAGTTGCTGAACCGCGTCGGCGTCGAGACCCTCTGCCAGGTACAGCACCACCTGCAGCTCAGGCCCGGCGCCGCCGCCGGCAACGATAGCTCCGTCAGCTGTGCGGGCAGCCACTCCCCTGCCTGGCAGGAGTTCCAGGCTCCGTACCGCCGCGAAGCCTCCTGCTGACTGGCGCATCATTGCCGCCAGTTCCGGGTCGGCGTAGGACGGAGTCCAGTCCTGCTGCTGGGCCAGCGCCCACATGGCCGGCCTGCGCACCACGAACGTTACGTCCGCCCCCGGGTCCAGAACCAGGAGTTCAGCGCCTTCGGAGACAGCCGAGAGCGCGGCCCGGGCAGCGTAGACGGCCACCGGCCGGGCTCCGGGATGCCAGGCAGCCAAGGCTGCCGCGGTGGTGAAAGCGGGCATCGCGGTCCTGCCATCGGCCGCTTTGAGCGTAACGAGGGCCATATCTGCCTGCTTGTCGGCCTGCAGGCCGTCCTGCCCCTCCCCTTCTTCGGCAAGCTGGGCAACGATCGGGATGAAGACCCGGGCGGTGGCCAGCGAGGCAATGACTCCTGCTTCGTCCCCGCGCCCTGCCTGCAGGTCCGCGACGGCGGTGAGGTAGCCGGCGTCGGCCGTTCCGTCGTCGTCCTCGAAGTTATGGATCTTGGCTTGGTCTCCCGCCAGGCTCCGTCCCGTCCAGGGCTGTCCGGCGGAATCAGCGGCACCACCGGCTCCTGCCAGTGCGGCGGCGATGTGTCCGGGAAGGTGGCGCTGGGCAGGGGCGCCGGATTCGTTGGTGGCCATGGAGTGACTGGATCGGCTGCCAGGCGCCTAGCGGCGGCCTGCGACGTCGAGTGCTTCGGGCAGCGTGAAGGCGCCGGCGTACAGGGCTTTGCCGACGATGGCACCTTCGACACCCAAGGGAACCAGGGAACGCAGGACCTTGAGGTCATCCAGGCTGGAAATGCCGCCTGACGCCACTACGGGCTTTCCGGTCTTTTCCACCATCTGGCGGAGCAGTTCCACGTTGGGTCCCTGCAGGGTGCCGTCCTTGGTCACGTCGGTGACGACGTACCGCGCGCAGCCTGCCTCTTCGAGCCGGCCCAGGACGTCCCAGAGGTCCCCGCCCTCCTTGGTCCAGCCGCGGCCGGCCAGGGTGGTTCCGCGGACATCGAGTCCGACGGCGATCTTGTCGCCGAAGCGTTCGATGGCCCTGCGGGTCCATTCGGGGTTCTCCAGCGCCGCGGTACCCAGGTTCACGCGGGCGACGCCCAGGTCCAGGGCCGCCTCAAGGGTTTCATCGTCGCGGAGCCCGCCGGAGAGCTCAACATTGATGTCCAGCCGGCCCACAACCTCGCGGAGCAGGTCTGCGTTGGAACCACGGCCGAAGGCCGCGTCCAGGTCAACCAGGTGGACCCATTCCGCTCCCTGCTGCTGCCAGTTCAGCGCCGCCTCCAGCGGTGTACCGTAACTGGTTTCGCTGCCTGCTTCGCCCTGCACCAGCCGGACGGCCTGTCCATTGACGACGTCGACGGCGGGCAGCAGTTCAAGTACCGGCAAATCGATAGCGGAGTTCATCGTGATCCTCATTGTTGGGGGCAGGGGTGTGCGGCGGAGGGTAACCGGCAGCTGGCCGGAGGGCAGCTAGTTTTCCGGCAGCGTGAGCAGGTAGGCGGCCAGCAGCGCCATGCCGGCCAGGACGTAGAACGAGACCTGGGTCCAGAGCGGCTTATGCTGCTGCCGGAAGGACAGGGCGCCGCCCACCAGCAGGCCGGCGAGGCCCATCAGGATAACGGACCACATTCAGGCGCCGCCGGGAGAGGTTTCGCCGGTTTCCTCCGGCTTGCCGGCCACGGAAGGCTTGCGGAGGGCCTCCACCCAGTTGTGCAGCAAACGGGCGCCGGCGTCCCCGGACTTTTCGGGGTGGAACTGGGTAGCGCACAGTGGCCCGTTCTCAACCGCGGCGATGAACGGGGCGCCGTGCTCGGACCAGGTAACGAGGGGTGCGGCCATCCGGGGCTGGACGACGTCGAAATTCCAGTCCTGCACGCCGTAGGAGTGAACGAAGTAGAACCGTTCGTTCTCGACGCCGGCGAAGAGCTTGGACCCGTCGGGCACCTTGACGGTGTTCCAGCCCATGTGCGGGACAACTTCCGCCGGAAGGAGTTCGACCTTCCCGGGCCATTCGCCGATGCCTTCAGCTTCTGTGCCGTGTTCCACGCCGGCTTCGAAGAGCACCTGCAGTCCAACGCAGATGCCCAGGACCGGGCGACCGCCGGCTACCCGCCGGCCGATCAGGCGGATGCCGTCCACGGCCTTAAGTTCACGCATCACGGTTTCGAAAGCACCAACGCCGGGGACAACCAGGCCGTCGGCGTTCAGGACGTCCTCGGGCTTTGAGCTGAGGATCACCTCTGCGCCTGCCCGCTCAAGGGCGCGGACTGCCGAGCGGACGTTTCCGGAGCCGTAGTCCAGCACGGTAACGGTGGGTTTTCCCTCGGGCGACGGCAGCTTCTGCGAAGCCGACGGATCGATGATGGCGCCGTCGCGCAGCACCTGGCCGCTCACAGCGCACCCTTGGTGGAAGGAATGCCCTCAACACGCGGATCGGATTCGACGGCGGCGCGGAGGGCCCGCGCGAACGCCTTGAACTGAGCCTCAACGATGTGGTGCGGGTCCCGGCCGGCAATGACGTTCATGTGGAGGCAGATCCCGGCATGCAGGGTTATCGCCTCAAAGACGTGGCGGGTGAGCGAGCCCGTGAAGTGGCCGCCGATCAGGTGGTACTCCTGGCCTGCCGGCTCACCTCCGTGAACCAGGTAGGGGCGGCCGGACACGTCAACCACCGCGTGGGCCAATGCCTCGTCCAACGGAACGGTGGCTTCGCCGAAGCGGCGGATTCCTGCCTTGTTTCCCAAGGCCGTCCGGAGCACCTCTCCGAACGTGATGGCGACGTCTTCCACCGTGTGGTGGACATCGATGTGGATGTCTCCCGTGGCTTTCACGGTCAGGTCGATCAGCGAGTGCTTGCAGAGCGCCGTCAGCATGTGGTCGTAGAAGGGCACCGACGTATCAATGTCCGAGATGCCCGTGCCGTCCAGGTTGATCTCCACGAGCACGGAGGATTCACTCGTGGCACGCTCCATGCGTGCGGTCCGGGCCGCATTGGCTCCTGTGGAACTCATGGTCAAGTGTCCTTTGGGAAGAAGGAGTGGTTCAGGGCGTCCAGCGCCGCTGCTTCAAGTCTAGGCCGGAAGCTTTGGCTGGCCGGTAAGGATACCTTCCAGGGAAGTAAGGAAGGCTGTGGTTTCCGTCTCAGTACCTGCTGTCACCCGCAGATGGCCGGGGATGCCGACGTCGCGGATCAGGACGCCCGCATCGAGCAGTTCCTGCCAGACCTGGTGGGGATTCTCCAGCCCGCCGAAGAAAACAAAATTGGAATCGGAGGCCGCCGGCTTGAGGCCCAACCGCGTCAGTCCGGCCACAATACGGTCGCGCTGCTTTTTGATGTCTTCAACATCGGCCAGCAGCGCCTCGCGGTGCTGGAGGGCCGCGAGGGCAGTTGCCTGGGTTACAGCCGACAGGTGGTACGGCAGGCGCACCAGCCTCAGTGCGTCGGCAACTTCCGGAGCCGCGGCCATGTAGCCCAGGCGCGCTCCGGCGAGGGCGAAGGCCTTGCTCATGGTCCGTGAAACGATCAGCCGCTCCCGGCCCGGCAGCAGGGTCAGGGCGCTCGGCGTCCCGTCGTGTGCGAACTCGTGGTACGCCTCGTCCACGATGACGATGGTCTGGCTGGCGTGCCCGGCCTCGTAGACGGCCTCCACCACATCGAGCCCCAAACCTGTTCCCGTAGGGTTGTTCGGCGAGCAGAGGAAAACAATGCTGGGCTGCAGCTCCTTCACTTGGAGTGCTGCGGATTCTGCACTGAGGCCGTAGCCGTCAGCGCGCTGGCCCACGATGTATTCCGTGTCCGTGCCACTGGCAAGCAAGGGGTACATGGAGTACGTGGGCGGGAAGCCCAGCGCGGTGCGGCCGGGACCACCGAAAGCCTGGAGAATCTGCTGGAGTACTTCGTTGGAGCCGTTGGCCGCCCAGACATTCGACTCGTCCAGGCCATGCCCCAAGTATTCCGCCAGAGCCTTGCGCAGCTCCGTGAACTCGCGGTCCGGGTAACGGTGGAGGCCTGCGGCCGCGTCCGTAACGGCGGCGGTGATGGCGGCCCGTACGTTCTCAGGGACACCATGGGTGTTCTCGTTGACGTTGAGGAGGATAGGGACGTCCAGCTGGGGTGCACCGTAGGGGGTAAGCCCACGAAGGTTGCTGCGGAGGGGTAACCGGTTGAGGCGCTCTAGCTGGTCATTCACCTGAACAGTTTAGTGCCAGCCCGGGGAGCCGGAAAATGTGACGGCTTCCCGTTCGCGCTGAGCCGGCCTTCACGACGGGCCATCAACGTCCTGTCCGCGTTGGCCTCCAGCAGCCGGCGGGTGAGCGGCACCTACCGGGTGGGGACGTACAACTGCTGCCCCGGGAAGACCGCGCCGCCGGTCAGGTTGTTCAGTTGGACGATGTCAGCCACGACGTCACGCGCATCCCGCTCCGGGGCAACGCTCCCGGCGATAGCCCACAAGGATTCCCCTGCCTGGACGGTAACGGTAACGGCAGGGGTAACGGACAGGTCAGCCGCCGAATCGGAGGCCTTTGCCGGCGAGTTGAAGAATCCGGCCAGGGAAAGCAGCAGGGCCGCGAGCAGGACCAGGGGAATGCCGATCAGGACGATCTTCCCGCGGCGCGTCAGGCGCAGGGGCGGCAGGGGCACAGGCCCCTCCTCCGGCCTGGGCTCAGGCCCGGACAAGTAGTGCACTGAAAATGAATCCCGCGAAGCAGATGTAGCTGACATGACTTAGCCCTCCTGGACCGTACTGTGCTGCCCGATATTCCCCTCCGAAGCCGCCGCCTTGGCGGCCCTTGCCGCCTGTTTTCGAATGGCTTCGACCGGAGTAGAACAAATGTTCGAACTTTGCTCCCTCTGTTTTAGCACTTATCAACGAACATTGTCGAGACTCGCTAGAACAGATGTTTGAAAAAGCAATGTGGCTGGCCTAGTTTTGAGAGAAAGAACAACCACTCTGAAAGTTGATCAGCAGGGTCTGACAATTCCGGCGTGAACTTCAGGTCCGGGCCACAGGAGTCCGGGGCAACCGAAAGGCATTGGCGAATATGGCAGCAGCAGCCGCCGGGGGCAGGGCAACCTCCCAACCGAAGAAGACCGCCAAGGGCCTGACGCCGCGGCAGAAAAGGATCCTCGAGACCATCCAGCGCTCGGTCAATGACAACGGGTATCCGCCGTCCATGCGCGAGATCGGTGACACCGTGGGCCTGGCAAGCCTGTCCAGCGTCACGCACCAGCTTTCGCAGCTGGAAAAGCTTGGCTACCTGCGGCGCGATCCCAAGCGGCCGCGCGCCATGGAAGTGTTGATGCCCCTTACCCTCGACGGTGGTTCATCCAAGCAGGCGGCGGAGCCTGCCCCTTCCCTTCAGGGGGCCGGCACCGTCACCGTTCTTCCCACCGCCATGGACACAGCCATGGTCCCCCTTGTGGGCAGGATTGCTGCCGGTGGTCCCATCCTGGCTGACCAGCAGGTGGAGGACGTCCTGCCGCTCCCCCGCCAGCTCGTGGGCCAGGGGGAACTGTTTATGCTCAAGGTGGCCGGTGATTCCATGGTGGACGCTGCCATCTGCGACGGCGACTGGGTGGTGGTCCGCCGCCAGGCAGATGCGGCCAATGGAGATATTGTTGCTGCCCTGCTTGACGACGAAGCCACTGTTAAGACTTTCCGTCAGCGCGACGGCCACACCTGGCTGCTCCCCCAGAACACCCAGTACGAGCCCATCCTTGGCGACCACGCCACCATCATGGGCAAGGTAGTGTCGGTGCTCCGCTCGCTTTAAACGGCCCCGGAGTTCGAACACACCTGTGCCTCCAGCTATGAGCGCCCCGGCCCGTCAGCCGGGGCGCTCAAATCTTTTCCTTGGCCAGCCTCTCCAGCGCCGCCATGGCTGTTTTCCTGTCCGTAGTGGACCAGAACGGCGGCAGGGCACCGCGGAGGAATCCGGCGTAGCGTTCCGTGGCCAGCCTGGAATCAAGCACCGCCACCACGCCTTTATCCCCGGTTGACCGGATCAGCCGTCCCGCGCCCTGTGCGAGCCGGATGGCGGCGTGGGTGGCCGAAACTGACATGAAGCCGTTGCCTCCCGCCTGCGCAACTGCCCGGGACCGGGCTGTCATCAGGGGATCATCGGGCCGGGGGAAGGGAATCCGGTCGATGACCACCAGTCGGCAGGAGCCCCCCGGAACGTCCACGCCCTGCCACAGGGACATCGTGCCGAACAGGCAGGTGTCAGGTTCGTCCGCGAACTGCTTCACCAGGGCCGTCATGGTGGAGTCGCCTTGGCACAGGATGGTCATTCCCAGCTTGGGCCGCAGCGCATCGGCCGCTTCTTCTGCCGCCCGCCGGGAGGAAAACAGGCACAGCGCCCCGCCGTTTGATGCCCTGATCAGGGCCTCAAGTTCGGCCAGCGCTTCCGGGGATGCTCCGCGGCCGGGCTTGGGCAGGTGACCTGCCACGTACAGGATTCCCTGCCTGGAATAGTCAAAGGGCGATCCCACATCAACGCCCGTCCAGCTGGGCGCCCCCTCTCCCACAAGCCCCAGCCCGCCGGCGGCGGGCTCAAAGGCTGAACCGATTGCCAGGGTGGCGGAAGTCAGCACCACAGTGTGGTTCGCGAACAGGCCCTCGCGCAGCCGCCCTGCCACGGACAGCGGCGCAATATTGATCAGCGCGGGAGCTGTTTCGTCGGGCTGGGAGTACCCCTGCTGGGGGTCAAAGGAACTGGCGCGGGAAAACCAGACCACTTCCCGGTTCTCCCGGGCGGCGAGGAGACGTTCACACAGTTCCAGGATGAGCATCAGCCGGGAGCGCGCCAGTTGCCTCCCGCCGTCGGCAGTGGTGCTGCTGTCCCCCTTGGAGTCGGAAAGTGCGGCGCGGCAGGCTTCACGCAACTGGTCCACGCAGTCCAGCTGCTCATCGTTGAGGCCATTGGTAAGCAGTCCATTGGGAACTCCGGCAAGGGCGGCTTCAAGGTTGGCGGCAGCCGCACTAAGGGCATCCACGGTAATGGCCGTATGCTTGCGCGCTCCCGCAGCTGCGGTATGGACCATGGCCACCGAGAGCTGCCCCGAAACGGCGCCGGTAACCCTGTCCTGGAGTTCGTGTGCCTCGTCAACCACAACGACGTCGTATTCGGGCAGCACCGCGAGGCCTTCGAAGGCACTGACGGCGAGCATGGCGTGGTTGGTGACCACGACGTCGGCTTCGGCGGCGTCCTGGCGTGCGAGTTCGCTGAAGCATTCTGCTGCCATGGGGCACTTCTGGGCGCCCAGGCACTCCATCGAGGTCACCGAGACCTGCCGCCAGGCCCGGTCAGTGACACCGGGCAGGAGCTCATCACGGTCTCCCGTAGTGGTCTTCTCCGCCCATTCCCGCAAGCGGACCACTTCCTTGCCCAGCTGGGAAGCGGGACCGCCCACAGCTGCAGCAAAGTGCGGGACACTGGTGTCCTCGCCGAGCGCAAACAGCTGGCCCTCTGCAGGTTCCTCGGAGGGAAACCCGCCTTCGAGCTTGTGCCGGCAGACGTAGTTGGACCGTCCCTTGACCAGCGCCACCTTCACCGGCCGGTCCAGCGCCGGCGTGATGGTTTTCAGGAGCCGGGGAATGTCCCTGCCCACAATCTGGGTCTGCAGGGCAAGCGTCGCCGTAGAGACCAGGGCGGGCTTGTCGCTCTCGAGGGCATGGGCAATGAGCGGTATCAGGTACGCCAGTGACTTGCCCGTACCCGTCCCGGCCTGGACCAGCAGGTGGTCGCCCGTTTCAATCGCGCGTGCCACCTGCCGGGCCATCTCATGTTGCCCACTGCGGCTTTGCCCGCCCATGCCGGCAACGGCACGGTCAAGCAGGTCAATGACAAACTGCTCGCCGGCCGTGCCTGTGGCTTCGTCAGCCACGAGGTCAGTCATTGCTGACGAATGATTCCAGTTCAGCCGCGAGGCCCTCCCGGACTTTAACTACTGCCCGGGTACCGGCTTCATCGTGGTCAACACTGATGATCTCTGCGTCTGACTCGTGCAGCTTGCTGACCAGGTCCCCGCGGTCGTAGGGAATGAGCAGCTCGAGCTTGACGGACGGGCGCGGAATCGACTCGCTGATCGCCTTCAGGAGTTCGGGGATGCCCTCTCCTGTCCGGGCCGAAACCACAACGTGGCGCGGCTCGCGCTGCTTCAGCCGTTCCACCACAAAGGGATCTGCGGCGTCGGCCTTGTTGAGGACGATGATCTCCGGGACCTTGCGTGCGTCCACTTCGCTGAAGACCTTGCGGACGGCGGCAATCTGGCCCTCGGGGTCCGGGTGCGAGACGTCAACGACGTGAAGGATCAGGTCCGAGTCCGCAACCTCCTCGAGGGTGGAGCGGAACGCCTCCACCAGCTGGGTGGGCAGGGAGCGGACAAATCCGACGGTGTCCGCCAGCGTGTAGCCCAGCCCGTCGGCAGTTTCGGCTTTGCGCACCGTGGGGTCCAGCGTGGCGAACAGTGCGTTCTCCACGAGCACCCCGGCGTCCGTGAGGCGGTTCAGCAGTGAGGACTTGCCGGCGTTGGTGTACCCGGCAATGGCCACCGAGGGCACTTCATTACGACGGCGGTTGGCCCGTTTCGTCTCCCGGGCGGGCTTCATCGCGGCGATCTCGCGCCGGAGCTTGGCCATGCGGGTGCGGATCCTTCGGCGGTCCAGCTCGATCTTCGTCTCACCGGGACCACGAGAACCCATACCCGCCGCTGCGCCGCCCACCTGGCCACCGGCCTGGCGGGACATCGATTCGCCCCAGCCGCGAAGGCGGGGCAGGAGGTACTCGAGCTGCGCGAGCTCCACCTGCGCCTTGCCTTCCCGGCTCTTGGCGTGCTGGGCGAAAATGTCCAGGATCAGCCCGGTCCGGTCAATCACCTTGACCTTGACGATGTCTTCAAGGCCACGGCGCTGGGACGGGGCCAACTCGGCATCAACCACAACGGTGTCGGCGCCGGTGGACATCACGATGTCCTTCAGTTCAAGTGCTTTGCCCGAGCCCAGGAACGTACCCGGATCGGGCTTGTCACGGCGCTGCACGAGGCCGTCCAAGACCTCGGAACCGGCTGTTTCGGCGAGGGCGGCCAGCTCGCGCAGCGAGTTCTCCGCGTCTGCAAGGGTTCCCTCGGACCAGATGCCGGCGAGGACGACGCGTTCCAGGCGGAGCTGCCGGTATTCGACTTCGGTGACATCTTCCAGTTCCGTGGAAAGGCCTGCCGTGCGCCGAAGGGCGCGGCGTTCCTCGAGGTCCTGCTGGTCGCCGTCGTACGTCGTGTGTTCTTCGTCCAGGCGGGATATGGCCTGGGCCTTGCCCAGTACAGGCCTTCCGTCGCCGCGGCCTGAATCACCTGGCGTGCTGACGGCTTTCGCCGGTACGTCCTTGGAAAGAATCCGGTCGATCACGGCCTGGATTTCCTCAGGGCTCATGTCCTGGGCGGCTGGATCGGATCCGGTGTTGGGCTGGCTGGTCATGGTCTCCTTTGAAGATTCGGCAGTTCCAGAATAGTGCCGATTGTTGGTGCTTGGGGAAGTATTCGCGCTGGGCTGACGGCCTGCGGTCATGCAGTTCTCCTGGTTCGTTTTCGCCGGCCGGAAAAAAGCGGACGGCAGTGGCGGCCACATTCCAAGGGAAGTGGCGAAAATGAGGGAGCCGGAGAATCGGCGAGGGAGACAGCGGGAAGCTGACCTTCGAATCGTGTCCGGCGGCCGGAACATACGCCTGCGCGTGGTCCGGTGCACTGTGCGGAAGGATAATTACCTGCGTCGCTGTGGGACAAGGCTGCGGGACGGGCAAGGCCCGTGCCGGCTACTCGAAGATCAGGAACATGGTTTCAACCCTAGCAGAGCAGCAAAGCGCAGGGTTTCACTTTACGCTGCAAGGGGAACTACTCTGGCGAGTTATGGAGTCCGCACACTATTTCAGCGCATCCCCCGCCGGCCCGTTCACGCGGAAACCCCTAACGGTTGAACTTGCAGGGGAAACGCGCCGGCTGCAGACCTCCTCAGGCATTTTCAGCCCGGATGGAATCGACAAGGGAACCGCCGTGCTCCTGGCCGAAGTTCCGGCGCCCGCTGCTGCCGGGAACCTGCTGGACATCGGCTGCGGATGGGGTCCGGTTGCGCTCACCATGGCGCTGCGTGCACCGCAGGCAAGGGTTTACGCCGTGGATGTCAATGAACGGTGCATCACGCTCACCAATGAGAACGCCGCGGCGCTGGGACTGACCAATGTGGTGGCGAGCACTCCCGAAGCTGTGGATCCGGAGCTGCGTTTCGACACCATCTGGTCGAACCCGCCGATCAGGATCGGCAAGGACGAACTGCACTCGCTCCTGAAGCTGTGGCTGCCGCGCCTGGCGCCGGGGGGAACGGCGTGGCTGGTGGTGCAGAAGAACCTGGGCTCGGATTCGCTTCAGCGTTGGCTGGCGGCAGAACTGGATGAATCCTTCAGCGTAAGCCGGGAATCGACGTCCAAGTCCTTCCGGATCCTGAAGGTCAGGAAAGCGTCCCAGTTGCCACAATAACGGCGGGCCCGCTCAGCTCGACGTGTTCGTGTCCCCCCGGCCCGGCAAAGAATTTGACGCCCACCACGCCTCCTGGAACGTGCACCTCCCAGGTGTCAGGGGCCTCGGCTCCTGCCCAGTGCCGGATAGCCACGGCTGCGGCGCAGGCTCCCGTTCCGCATGACTGGGTCTCCCCCACACCGCGTTCGTGCACGCGCATTGTGACTGACCCGACGCCGTCATGCACCAATGGTTCGGAGGGAACCACAAACTCCACATTGGTGCCGTTGACCGGTACCGGATCAACCACGGGTGCGGTAAAGAGGCGGGTGCCGGCGAGTTCCGATAGTTCTGCCAGGGCAACCACGGTGTGGGGGTTGCCCATACTGACTGACAAGGCGGGACGGGGAACTTCCAGTCCTTCTGCTGTGACCAGTGAATCCATCGCCTTGGCGGTGGCCTCGCCCGGAAAGATGAACTCCCAAGGGCCCATGTCCACGGCGTAGTCCTCACCTGTCCGAATCACCGTCTTTGCCCCGCCGCGGGTGCCAATGGTGAGCGCCCCGCCGTCGGGCAGGTCAACCAGACCCTCGGTGCGCAGGAAGTGGACGAAGACCCGAACGCCGTTGCCGCACATTTCCGACAGTGATCCGTCACCGTTGCGGTAATCCATAAACCACTCTGCCTCGGGCGTCACGGCCAGCAACTCGCGCCCCTCGGGCAGGAAGCGTGACGGGACGGCGCGAATGAGCCCGTCTCCGCCGATACCGCGGTGGCGGTCGCACAAGGCCGCCACCTGCTCGGCGGCAATGGTATGCCTGCCCTCCTGATCGGCCACCAGGACGAAATCGTTGCCGGTGCCGTGCCCCTTCGAGAAGCGGAGCCCACCCAGGGTGCTGTAAGCGTGCGCAGTGGTGGCGGCAAGGGTTGCGTTCATGGTTTCAAGGGTACCGGCCGGAAAGAGCAGGCCTGAACGCGTGTGTGGATGCCTACCGGCTGAGTGCTGCTGCTTCGGAGAGCAGGTGCGGATCCTGCCAGTCCAACCACTTAACCCTGGGATCGGCACGGAACCAGGTCAACTGCCGGCGGGCGAACTGGCGGGTTGCCACGATAGTCTCCTCCGCGGCTTCGGGGACCGTCGATTGACCGTCGATGACCCTCAGGAATTGGGAGTATCCCAGGGCCCGGGGCGCTGTTTTGCCCTCCCGGAGCCCTTGCTTCTCCAACCGTTCCACTTCGGCGAGCAGGCCGTTCTCCACCATCCGGTGAACCCGGAGGGCGAGCCGCTCGCGGAGCTGGTCGCGGTCGACGGTGAGGCCTATCTGGACCGCGGGCTGGAAGTACTCGCGCCGGGGCATGAAGGAACTGAACGGCCGGCCGGTGAGTTGATGGACCTCCAGGGCGCGGATGATGCGTCTGTCGTCTGCGAGCCTGCCTGCGGACACTGGGTCGACTTTTTCAAGCCGGGCCAGCATCGCCCCGGCGCCCCGGACCGCCAGCTCATCCTCAAGCTGCTTCCGCAGCCGCGGGTCTGTCCCCGGGAACTCAAGGATGTCGAGGGCAGCCCGCACGTACAGGCCGGAGCCGCCGGCGAGGATGGCGCGCTTGCCGCGTGCGTGGATGTCCGCGACAACGTCACGCGCCTGCTGCTGGAACCTGGACACGCTGGCTTCGTCGGTGACGTCCAGGATGTCCAGGAGGTGATGCGGCACTCCCCTGCGTTCAGCAGGCGTGATTTTCGCTGTGCCGATGTCCATGCCGCGGTAGAACTGCATGGCGTCGGCGTTGATGACTTCGCCGTCCAGCTCGAGGGCGAGGCCTACGGCGAGGTCGGACTTACCCGAACCCGTAGGACCGACGACGGCGATGACCGGCGGGGAGCCCACGGATCAGCCCGTGCGTACAGGCAGCGAAGGCATCCCGAGGGATACGCCGGCGCGGCCGTTGGCGGCACCCGGTGCGGGTGCGCCGCAAGAGTCTGCCTGGGACCTGTCCCACGCGTCGCCGGCGCGGGAGCGGCGCAGGCTGTAATCCTCGAGGGTGGGGTCGGCGACGAGGTGGAAGGAAGCGGCCTCGGTGATGGTGACGGTGACAAGATCGCCCGGGCGGGGGGCAGGGGCGCCATCCGGTACAGAGAAATGCACCAGCCGCTGATCCTGGGACCGTCCGGACAGCCGGTGGGTTTCTCCGGCTTTGCGCCCCGACTGGGCGGTGACCATAACCTCTACGCGGCGGCCAAGCTGTTTCCGGTTCTCCTCAGCGGCGATCCGGTCCTGCAACGCGGTGAGCCGCTCGAAGCGCTCCTGCACGATGGCCTTCGGCAACTGGTCCGGCAGGTCCGCGGCAGGTGTTCCGGGGCGCTTGGAGTACTGGAAAGTGAAGGCGGTGGCGAACCGGGACTGTTCCACCACATTCAGGGTGGCCTGGAAATCCTCTTCCGTCTCGCCGGGAAATCCGACGATGATGTCCGTGGAGATGGCTGCATGGGGAATTTTTTCCCGGACCTTGTCGAGGATGCCGAGGAACTTCGTGGACCGGTAGGAGCGCCTCATGTCCCGCAGGACCTTGTCCGAGCCGGATTGCAGCGGCATATGCAACTGCGGCATCACGTTGGGCGTTTCGGCCATGGCATCGATAACGTCGTCGGTAAAAGCGGCAGGGTGAGGGCTGGTGAAACGGACCCGTTCGAGTCCCTCGATTGCCCCACACGCGCGAAGGAGCTTCGAGAACGCCTGCCGGTCGCCGAACTCCACGCCGTAGGAGTTGACGTTCTGGCCGAGGAGCGTGACTTCGATGGCACCGTCATCCACCAGGGCCTGGATCTCAGCGAGAATGTCCGCGGGGCGGCGGTCCTTTTCCTTGCCGCGCAGGGCGGGGACGATGCAGAACGTACAGGTGTTGTTGCAGCCCACGGATATGGAGACCCAGCCCGAGTAGACGGAGTCGCGCTTGGTGGGCAGCGTGGAAGGGAATACGTCCAGCGATTCGAGGATCTCCAGTTGCGCCTCATCGTTGTGCCGGGCCCTGTCCAGCAGTGCAGGCAAGGCACCGACGTTGTGGGTACCGAAGACGGCGTCCACCCAGGGCGCCTTCTTCAGGATGGTTTCCCTGTCCTTCTGCGCCAGGCAACCGCCGACGGCGATCTGCATGCCGGGGTTGGCTGCCTTCACCGGGGCCAGGATCCCGAGGTTGCCATAGAGCTTGTTGTCAGCGTTCTCGCGGACAGCGCAGGTGTTGAACACCACCACATCCGCCTGCGCACCAGCTGCCGGAACATAGCCTGCGTCCTCCAGCATGCCGGCCATGCGCTCTGAATCGTGCACGTTCATCTGGCAACCGAAGGTGCGCACTTCATACGTGCGGGCCTTCTCTTGGCCGGGAACCGCGGCGGGGGAAGGCTGGGCCGCGGCGCGGGCCTCTGACGGGTTGGTGCCGGAAAGAGGGGAAGGAATGGTCAAACTCACCTGTTAAGGGTACCGGTTCGGTGGCTGGCCGGTGTCAGCGGCAGCATGGGCATCAAGGACCTCGGTGACGATGCGGAAGGCCTGTGAGGGCTGGTATCCCTTGCGGGCCAACATGGACGCCAGCCGGCGCGTGACTTTGTCCCGCTCCGCCCGGTCCCCGAGGTCCATCCCCGGACGCAGTTTCCGCTCCACCAGGCTGCGGGCAGCAGCCCCTTCATCAGCGTCCGAGAGCTGCTCAAGGGCCACGGCCGCGGTTTCCGGGTCTACGCCTTTATCCGCGAGCTCCCGCCGAAGCGCCCCTTTCGCCAGTTTCCGGGACTGGGACCGGCTCCGGACCCACATGTCCGCGAATTCGGCGTCATTGATGAGCCGCGCTGCCTGGAACTTGTCCAGCACGGCCTCGGCAACGTCCTCCGGAACATTCTTCTCAGCAAGCTTGCGGGCAAGCTGCAGCCTGCTTTTCGCCGAGGCGGCGAGCTGCCGGTATACGATCGCCTGGGCGACCGAAACCGGATCCGGTTCAGGGTCCGCGGCAACCGGTGAGGCTGCGTCCGGTCCATCCTGGAACTGGTTCGAAGACGAAGCAGCGCGCCGCCCGCCGGTTCCGGCCCGGCGGGGACGCGCACTTTCAGTACTGGTCAAAGGCTAGAACCCGTCAACGGCTTTCAGCTTTGGCGAGTCCTTGGACTCGGGCTCCGCCGGCTTCACGCCAACACCGAGCTTTTCCTTGATCAGGCGCTCAAGCTCGGCAGCCAGCTCCGGGTTGTCACGGAGGAACCTGCGCGAGTTTTCCATGCCTTGGCCCAGCTGGTCTCCGTCGTAGGTGAACCAGGAGCCGGACTTCTTGATGATCCCGTGCTCCACGCCCATGTCGATGATGCCGCCCTCGCGGGAGATGCCCTGGCCGTAGATGATGTCGAACTCTGCGATCTTGAAGGGCGGGGCCATCTTGTTCTTGACGATCTTGGCCTTGGTTCGGTTACCGACCGAGTCGGCACCTTCCTTGAGCGTCTGGATGCGGCGCACGTCAATACGGATGGAGGCGTAGAACTTCAGCGCCTTACCACCGGTGGTGGTTTCAGGGGAACCGAAGAAGACACCAATCTTTTCACGGAGCTGGTTGATGAAGATCGCCGTGGTTTTGGTCTGGCTCAGCCGGCCAGTGATTTTACGCAGGGCCTGGCTCATGAGGCGGGCCTGGAGGCCTACGTGGCTGTCACCCATGTCGCCTTCGATTTCCGCGCGGGGCACCAGGGCGGCGACGGAGTCGATGACGATGACGTCCAGGGACCCCGAACCGACCAGCATGTCCATGATCTCCAGGGCCTGTTCACCCGTGTCCGGCTGGGAAACCAGGAGCGCATCCGTGTCCACGCCGAGCTTTGCCGCGTATTCAGGATCGAGGGCGTGCTCGGCGTCGATGAAGGCTGCTATGCCGCCCTGGCGCTGGGCGTTTGCCACGGCGTGGAGGGCCACGGTGGTCTTACCCGAGGATTCCGGCCCGTAAATTTCCACGACGCGGCCACGGGGCAGGCCTCCAATTCCCAGGGCAACATCCAACGCAATGGACCCGGTAGGGATGACCTCGATCGGGGCCCGGACTTCGTCCCCGAGCCGCATGACTGAGCCTTTACCGAACTGCTTATCGATCTGGGCCAGCGCTGCTTCGAGCGCTTTTGCACGATCCGGGGCTGCCGCCATGGTTCACACCTCTAATGCTTTCTCGCTTTGGAGTGGCCTCAGTGGCCGTTTCTTGGTCATCTCTGACGCTAATGGGACCCACTGACATTCCGGCCGGATAACGGCGGCTATGTGGAAAACCCGCTGGGAAAAGCATATCTTTACCCGAACAGATATTCGAACAGCGGCGCGGCGTGTCAGGAGAAAAGCGCTTATTCCGGCCGCGGTTTGATGTCCCTGCCCAGCCGGCGCTCGGCCGGAACGTCCTGGACGTCACAGACCGCCAGCCACACCTTCCGCGGCTCCACGCCCGCGGCCAGCGCCTGGTCCGCGGTGCGTCCGCCCACCCCGGCAAGGACCAGGGTATTGCTGAGGACCCGCGAGTACCCGGCGCCGAATTCGTCATCCATGAGTCGCCAATAGTCGCTGATTCGCACCAGAAAAGTCTCTCACGATCCAGCCCCCTTAGAATTGTTGCCATGAGCAACTCCCCTGCCGTCCCGCCGGCGCACGGCCTCAAAGATGATGCAACCGTGGACGCGGCGCTGCAGAACGTGGAACATCAGATCAGTCTTTTCTGGCGGCGCGCACGGGCAATTTCCAATCAACTCTCCCGCCAGGTCCACCCGGACATGGAACCTGCCGCTTACGGCCTGCTGACGGTCATCCGGCGGGAGGGTCCCATCAGGCTGACTGACCTGGCGATGAACATCGGCGTGGGCAAACCTTCCGTAAGCCGGCAGATTGCCTTCCTGGAAAGCATCGGACTCGTGTCCAAGGAAGCTGACCCGCTCGATGGGCGGGCGCAGGCCATCCGGCTCACCCCCAAGGGCGAGGAAAAGATGCACCAGGTCCAGGATGCCCGGCGGCAGGTTTTCCGGGAACGCCTCGGTGAGTGGCCGGTGGAGGACCTGCAGGAGCTGGCCCGTTTTATGTCGAAACTGAATGCGACGTACGAGCGCGACGGGTTCCCGCACGACGGGCCCGCAACCGCCGGGGACAAGTAGGACGGCAGCGGCAGAACCTGCAGGGCAGGACGGCCAGGCCCCGCAGCGCAGCCGAAAGCGGGACACAGCCGAACACAACTGAAGCCTCCGGCACACCCGCCGGAGGCTTCACATGTTGCAGGGCTGGCTGGTGGTGGTTCAGCCCTTACCGGGCGCCTGAGAACAGGCCCGTTGAAAGTTCGTCGTTCAGTTCAGTGTTGAGGTCGCCGTCGAGGTCACGACCATAACGCTGGGAGAATTCCTGGGGTACGGTGTCCGGGACGGCAACGCCTTCGGCAACTGCCACCCGGTCGCTGACCTCACGAAGCATGCTGGACAAGGGGACGTCCAGGGCCGAGCAGATCGAAGACAGCAACTCTGAGGATGCTTCCTTCTGGCCGCGCTCTACCTCGCTGAGGTAACCCAGGGAGACACGGGCGCTGTGCGAAACTTCACGGAGCGTGCGCCCCTGACGCTGGCGAACATCGCGCAGGACATCACCAATTTCGTGACGAAGTACAACCATCTTGCGCTCCTTCTGTTCGCTCTGAGCCTGATCGGCGAGGCCCACATCCTTCCAGCGGACAACGCCGTTTACGGATACGGGCTGCTTTACCATCTGTATCGCCTTGCTCCTCATAGTCCGGTCCGCGGTGAAGCGGGCCATTGGTGTTTTCATCCTAGGCGCCCCCGCTCTGCGGAAGCGACACAATGTAATAACTAATCGGTACCGGCTTTTGTTCCCACCAACTTTACAGGCCGGTAACTTCAGGAAGCCAGGACTTCGAGGAGCCTTTCCAGGGCCGCCCCGCACGCCTGGCCGCGGATATCGGCGCGGCTCCCGGTAAAGGAATACCCGAAGCTGTTTGTTCCCGTACCCGTAGCTATGCCGATATACACGGTTCCTACCGGCTTTCCGTCGTGCGCTTCGGGTCCCGCCACCCCGGTGGTGGAGATACCGATGTCGGCGCCCAGGGCCGTCCGGGCACCGGCCGCCATGGCAGCGGCAACACCGCCGTCAACGGATCCGACGTCGGCCAGGAGTTCGCGGGATACCTTCAGGACGTTTTCCTTGACGGAGTTCTGGTAGGCCACCACGCCGCCCTGCAGCATTCCGGAAGCTCCCGGGGTGTCGGCGAGGACAGCGGACACCATGCCTGCAGTCAGCGACTCGGCCGTGGCGACGGTGCGGCGCATCTCCAGCGCCTTGCTGACCGCACGCTGGGACAGATGGTGAAGCGACACGTGGTGAAGGTCGGTCATGCCTGTTCCTGCCCGTTGGCCGTGCGCTGCACCTTGCCCTTGGACCGCAGGCGCAGCGCCTCAACAACGTACTCGACGCCGGTCCACACCGTAATCAGCACAGCCACCATCATCACGGCGAAAGCTGCCCAGCCAAGCCAGGGCGCGATGGCTGCCAGCGGCAGGAGGTAAAGGAAGATGGCGGCGGTCTGGACGACGGTTTTGAGCTTGCCGCCGCGGGAAGCCGGGATGACGCCATAGCGGATGACAAAGAAACGCAGGGCCGTGATGCCCCATTCGCGGACCAGGATCACCAATGTGACCCACCAGGGCAGTTCGCCAAGTACGGACAGCATCACCAGTGCAGAACCGATGAGCAGCTTGTCCGCGATGGGATCAGCGATCTTGCCGAAGTCGGTTATGAGGTTCCGGCTCCTGGCGATGTCGCCGTCGAGCTTGTCCGTGTAAATCGCGACGGCGAACGCAGCCGCCGCTGCCCAGCGCCAGGGCCCTGCCTCGCTGTCCAGGCCCGGCGCGTCCAGGATCAGGAACCAGACGAAGAACGGCACCAGCGCGATGCGGAGCATGGTCAGGACATTGGGAAGGTTCCAGACCCCGGCACGGCCATGGCCGGCGGCGGTTGCATCGGTGCTAGTCACCTTTCTAGGCTACATTCTTTGGGCTAGCGCCCGGTCAGGGACCAGGCGTCTTCGGAGCCGTCCTCGTCGTCATAGCCGCCCGGCGCGGAGTCCGAGCCGTCGTAATATTCAACATTCTGCTTCCGCTGGTCCAGGTCCGCGGCCACGAGATCTTCCGCATAGCCGCCCTGGGCGATGTTGGAGTTGGCGTTGTCGCTGAGGGCTGCAGTCTGGGCGTCCGGCGTTTTCGGCGCCTCTTGGCCCTTCATGGCGGCAAGGACCGGGGCAAGGTCGTCCGGCTTCACGAGGACATCGCGGGCTTTGGAACCTTCGGAGGGACCCACCACGCCCCGGGATTCGAGCAGGTCCATCAGGCGGCCTGCCTTCGCGAAACCAACCCGCAGCTTCCGCTGCAGCATGGACGTGGAGCCAAACTGTGTGGTGACCACCAGTTCGGTGGCCTGCAACAGCACTTCGAGGTCGTCCCCGATGTCGTCGTCGATCTGCTTCTTGGGTGCTTCGGCGGCGACGTCATCGCGGTAGGTGGCCTGGAGCTGTCCCTTGACGTGTTCGACAACCTTGTGGATCTCCGACTCCGTGACCCAGGCGCCCTGGACGCGCATGGCCTTGGAAGCGCCCATGGGCAGGAAGAGGGCGTCACCCTGGCCAATAAGCTTTTCCGCGCCCGGCTGGTCAAGGACCACGCGGGAGTCGGTGACGGAGGAGGTGGCAAAAGCCATCCTGGAGGGAACGTTGGCCTTGATCAGGCCGGTGACGACGTCCACGGAGGGACGCTGGGTGGCCAGGACCAGGTGGATGCCCGCGGCGCGGGCGAGCTGGGTGATGCGGACGATCGAGTCTTCCACGTCGCGGGGCGCCACCATCATGAGGTCCGCGAGCTCGTCCACGATCACCAGCAGGTACGGGTACGGGCGGATGACGCGCTTAGAGTCAACCGGCGGGTGGACCTTGCCCGCGCGGACGGCCTTGTTGAAGTCGTCGATGTGCTTGAAGCCGTAATTGGCGAGGTCGTCGTACCGGGCGTCCATCTCGCGGACCACCCACTGGAGCGCCTCGGCGGCCTTCTTGGGGTTGGTGATGATGGGCGTGATGAGGTGCGGGACGCCTTCGTAGGCGGTGAGTTCCACGCGCTTGGGGTCCACCATCACCATGCGCACCTCGTCCGGGGTGGCGCGCATGAGGATGGAGGTGATCATCGAGTTTACGAAGGAGGACTTACCGGCACCGGTGGCGCCGGCCACCAGCAGGTGGGGCATCTTGGCGAGGTTGGCCACCACGTATCCGCCCTCGACGTCCTTGCCCACACCCATCACCATCGGGTGGTCGGTGCGGCGGGCGTTCTGGCTGCGCAGCACGTCGCCCAGGGAGACGGTCTCACGGTCCGTGTTGGGGATCTCGATGCCGATGGCGGATTTGCCCGGGATGGGGCTGAGGATCCGCACGTCGCTGGAGGCCACTGCGTAGGAGATGTTCTTGGACAGCGCGGTGACCCGTTCCACCTTGGTTCCGGGGGCCAGTTCGATCTCATAGCGGGTGACGGTGGGTCCGCGGCTGAAGCCTGTCACGGTGGCGTCGACGTTGAACTGTTGAAGGGTGTCGGTCAGGGCGGCGACGACGGCGTCGTTGGCTTCTGTGCGCTCCTTGGGGATTGAGCCAGGCGTCAGGTAGTCCGAGGCAGGGAGGGTGTAGGTGACGTCGCCGGCGAGGGACAGCTGTTCGGTCCGCTGCGGGATGGGGATGGGAGGTGGGGCGGGGGCTACAGGGTTGGAAGGCACGGTGGGGGCCCCTGAGCCGGCCTGCCCGCCGGGGGCGGACATGCCCGGAGTGATCATCGGGATGGCTTCGGTGGCGTTCTCCTCGGCCGGCGCGGAAGCACCGGCACCCAGTCCCTGGGCCGCCTTGATTTTCTCGACGGCGATCTCCGCCTGGGTGGGACGGCGCACGCCCGGGGCGGGGCGGGGCGGCTGGGGCTCGTCGTCGTCGATGACGGCGTGCTCGAACGCTTCGTCGCCTACATAGCCTTCCAGGCCGGCGTCGGCGTCCTCGTCCTTGCCGAACAGGCGGCGCTTCTTCTTCTTGGGTGCGGCCGGCGGGGTCCGCTCAAGGTAACTGCGGTCGTGGCGGTCGCTGTCCTTTTCCTGGTCCAGGAGGTCGATCCCCATGAGGTGCTCGTACGCGCTGCGCAGGCGCCGCGGGATGGCGGTGAACGGAGTGGCGGTGACGATAAGCAGGGAGACGAAGGCCAGCAGCCCGTAAAAAACCAGGGGGACGGCCGGATGGATGGCGGCCAGTGGCGAAGCGCCCAGGAATCCCAGCATGCCGCCGGCCTGGCGGAGCCCGTCAAAACCTTGGGCGACAGTAGGCTGGCCACCCAAAACGTGGGCCAGGCCGCAGCCGGCGAAGGCCATGATGAGGAAGCCGATGCCCACCCGGTTGTTGCCCCGCCCGTCAGAGGGGTGGCGGAAGAGCCGGAAGGCACAGACAAAAAGCATCAGCGGGAGCAGCAGTGAGATCCAGCCGAAGGTACCGTTCACCACGCTGTAGACGGCGTCCGGGAACCAGCCGGTAAGTCCCCACCAGGCGAAGGTGGCGATGAAGACACCCAGTGCCAGGTTGAAGAGGGCGGCACCGTCGCGGCGCTCGTCGGCCGGAAGGTCGCTGACATCATGGCCGATGCGGCGCACTCCCCCGCCGACAAGGTGGCCCATGCCCAGCCATGCTCCGCCCACTACCCGCAGCAGCCAGGGCTGGTGCTGTTCGACGGCGGGAAGCTGGCGGGTCCGCGCCGTACCGGAGCTCCCGCTCCGCCCGGATTTGGCTGCGGTGGTTTTCGCTGCGGTGGAGCCGGAACTGCGGCCGCCGGAACTGCCGGATTTGCTGCCGGAGCCGGCCCTGCTGGAACCATTGGGCGCGGAAGTAGTACGAGTGGCCATACCAGCCACGGTACCGGAACAGGGCCGGTTTTCCGGGGATTTGGGGGCTGGACGGTATGTGGGCGGGAGGCTTAAACGCCGCCGGCCCGTACCCCCGTTCAGGCGGGAGTACGGGCCGGAGCCGGTGCCGGGCTCTTAGGCCTCAAGCACCACGGGGATGATCATGGGCTTGCGGCGAAGCTTGCGGTTGACCCAGGTACCCACCACGCGGCGGACCACCTGCTGGAGCTGGTGGCTGGTGTGGTCCGCGTGGTTCAAGACGGCTTCCTCCAGCGCGGCGTTGATTTTCGGAACAATGTCATCGAAGACGGAATCATCTTCTGCCACACCGCGGGCGTGGATCTCGGGCCCGGACACCACCTTGCCGGTGGTCCGGTTGACGACGGTGATGATGGAGATGAATCCCTCATCGCCGAGGATGCGGCGGTCCTTGAGGTCCGCGTCGGTAATTTCGCCAACGCTGGAGCCATCGACGTAAACGAAGCCCACTTCGACCTGGCCCACGACGTCTGCCCGGTGGTCCTTGAGGTCAATTACAGTGCCGTTGTCAGCAAGGATGACGCTGGCTTCCGGAACACCGGATTCGATGGCGATCCTGCCGTTCGCGATCAGGTGGCGGGTTTCACCGTGCACCGGCATTGCGTTGAGGGGCTCCAGGATGTTGTAGCAGTACAGGAGCTCGCCTGCAGCAGCGTGCCCGGAGACGTGCACCTTGGCATTGCCCTTGTGGATGACGTCGGCGCCGAGCTTGAGCAGTCCGTTGATAATCCGGAAGACGGCGTTTTCATTGCCCGGGATGAGGCTGGACGCGAGGATGACGGTATCGCCGTCACCCACCACCACGCGGTGGTCCCCGTTTGCCATCCGGGACAGCGCAGCCATCGGTTCACCCTGGGAACCGGTGGACATCAGCACCACGCGGTTGTCCGGCAGGTTGTCGATGTTCTTGATGTCAACGATCAGCCCGGGCGGAACATCAAGGTAGCCGAGCTTTTCGGCGATGGCCATGTTGCGGACCATGGAACGGCCCACGAAAGCCACCTTGCGGTTGTGCTTGGCGGCCGCGTCCAGGACCTGCTGCACCCGGTGTACGTGGGAAGAAAACGATGCCACGATGATCCGCTTGGTGGCCTGGCCGAAGAGCCGCTCCAGCGTGGGGCCGATTTCCTTTTCCGCGGTAGTGAAACCGGGGATGTCTGCGTTCGTGGAGTCAGACATGAAAAGGTCTACGCCTTCTTCGCCGAGTTTGGCGAAGTGGCGCAGGTCGGTGATGCGGCCGTCAAGGGGAAGCTGGTCCATCTTGAAGTCACCGGTGTGCAGGACGGTGCCGCCCGCGGTGCGGATGAACACGGCCAGGGCGTCGGGAATCGAGTGGTTGACAGCCACGAACTCGCATTCGAAGGGGCCAAACTTCTCCACCTGGCCTTCCTCGACCGTGAGGGTGTAGGGCCGGATGCGGTGCTCCTGCAGCTTGGCCTCGATCAAGGCAAGCGTCAGCTGCGAGCCCACCAGCGGGATGTCACTGCGGAGGCGCAGCAGGTAGGGCACGGCGCCGATGTGGTCCTCGTGCCCGTGGGTGAGGACCACGGCCACGATGTCGTCCAGCCGGTTCTCGATGTAGGAGAAGTCAGGCAGGATCAGGTCGACGCCGGGCTGGGTTTCCTCCGGGAAGAGGACGCCGCAGTCCACAATCAGCAGCTTGCCGTCTATCTCGAACACGGCCATGTTCCGGCCGATCTCCCCCAGTCCGCCCAGCGGTACGATCCGCAGCGTGCCCTGGGGCAGGCGCGGAGGGGTGACAAGGCCGGTTAGGGCGATTTGGGTCATATTGCACTACTTTCCAGGCGGAAGGGTGCCGGTCTCAGCCCTCAGGAAAAGACCAGCCCCGCTTCCGCCAAATCCCCGCGGATGGTTTCGATCTCGGCTTCGTCCGGCTCCACGAGGGGCAAACGGACAATCGAGTTGGGCAGGACTCCCTGCCATTTAAGAATCTGTTTGGCCGCAACGGCCCCCTGGACCCTGGTCATGGTGGCGCGGACCACGGGCTGGAGCTCAAAGTTGAGCTTCCGTGCGGTTTCAAGGTCGTTGGCGTTGACCGCATCAATGAGGTCCCGGAACTGGCGGGTGGCCACGTGCGTGGTGACGCCGACAAGGCCCACGGCACCCAGTGCCATCCACGGCAGGGTCAGTCCGTCGTCGCCGGAGTAGAAGTGCAAGTCGGTCTCGGCCATAACGCGGGTGGCGGCAACAAAATCGGCCTTGGCATCTTTGACGGCCACAATGTTGGGGTGCTGCGCCAGGCGGATCATGGTTTCGGGTTCGATCGCAATGGAGGACCGGCCGGGGATGTCGTAAAGCATCACGGGAACATCGGCGGCGGTGGCGATGGTTTCGAAGTGTGCCCGCAGGCCTGACTGGCTGGGCTTGTTGTAGTACGGGGTCACCAGCAGGATGCCGTCGACGCCGAGCGCCGCCGCCTGCCGGGAGAGGTGCACCGAGTGTGCGGTGTCGTTGGTTCCGGTGCCGGCGATGATCGCCGCCCGGCCTCCGACTGCTTCCTTCACGGCACGGAACATGCCGAGGTTTTCTTCGTCCGTAAGGGTGGAGGTTTCACCTGTGGTTCCGGTGACCACCAGGCCGTCGCAGCCGTCGTCCACGAGCTTGGAGGCCAGTTCCGCTGCCTGCTGGTAATCCACTGTCCCGTCCTTTGCGAACG
Source organism: Arthrobacter sp. sptzw32 (assembly GCF_059089735.1). Taxonomy (NCBI): domain Bacteria; kingdom Bacillati; phylum Actinomycetota; class Actinomycetes; order Micrococcales; family Micrococcaceae; genus Arthrobacter; species Arthrobacter sp. sptzw32. Next base: position 53,123 of record NZ_JBNHEZ010000003.1, read on the forward strand.
GCGTGACCATGGCGGTCAGGAGGGTGCCAAGGGCAGGGATGCGCGCGGAAGTGTCAGCCATGGAAAAAACGTTACCCTGTCCCCGGCGGGTTAGGACAATAGGGGCGGCGTGATGAACGTCAAACAGCCGGTTTCCGGCATGTGTTGCAGGTGAACCTTGAAGGCCGATTGTTACTCCCGTCCGGATGAATGGCCACCAATGCCAGCCGGGCTGTGCCATCACTTTCGCGGTAGGAGCCCAACACGGCTGTAATTCCGGTTCGACGGCACACCTCACGGACATCGCCGAGGAGGTGCCTGCCACGCTTCCATCCCAGGCAGCCGTCCTCTGCAACGCGCTTCAGCCGCTGTGGCCTTTTCCAGCGCGCGGCGGCTCCCCCGCGCCCGGATTGCAATACTTGCCGACCGCGGCCTGCCGCAGCCCCTCCGCCCACGCAGTCAACCGTTGGGCTGCCCTGACGTAGTGGAACAGTTCAACCGGAGTCAGGGCGTCGATATCCGTCTCGCCGAGCCGGCGGGCCAGTTCTGCCCCCTCCGGCTGCGCGGACAGGCTGACGCCTTCCCTTTCCCACTGGACATCTTCCGAAGACTTTCCAGCCACCAGCTGGCGGAAGAGGTAGTCAACCACGCCGGGACTCATGGCCTTCAGTGGCCCGGCGTGGGGAAAATCCGAGGCGGGAATTTCGGGTGATGGGGTTTGCATGCCGCCAATATTATTCGAACGTATATTCGAATACAAGGTCTGCACTCCGACAGCTCAGATCAAGGCGGTGTGAGACGATCTGGTCATGACCTCCCGTAATGCCGCCACCTCAAGGGCGGCTGCCGCCGCCCGTGCCGTCCCGGGCAGGCTCCACGGCATCGACGCAGCACGGGGGCTGGCCCTGCTGGGAATGATGGCCACTCACCTGCTCCCCACGTTCGAGTCAAACGCCGACCTTACCCCCACCTGGGTCGGCCTGACCTTTTCGGGCAGGGCAGCTGCGCTCTTTGCAGTCCTTGCAGGAGTCGGCCTCGCCTTGTCCACGGAAAAGCACAAGCCGCTGGATGGTTCCAGCCTTTCGGCAGCGAGGCGCGGAATAGCCTTGCGGGCCCTGGTGATTGCCGCCGTCGGGCTGACCTTGGGTGGCCTCGAGGTGAACCTGGCAATCATCCTGGTCCACTATGCGGTGCTCTTCCTGTGTGTCCTGCCGTTCCTGGGGATGCAACTCAGGCCGCTCCTGGTCTGGGCGGCGGGCTGGATCCTGGCCTCGCCGGTACTGGCATACCTGCTGCGCCCCTGGCTGCTGGCGGCGAACCCCCCGCTGAGGCTGGGACACAATCCCTCCTGGGAGGACCTGTCAACGCCTGCCCGGCTCTTGGCCGACCTCCTGTTGACGGGTTACTACCCCGTTCTCCAGTGGCTGTCCTATCTGCTGGTGGGGCTCGTCGTCGGCCGCCTGATGCTCCACAGGCCGTTGGTCCCCTGGGTGCTGCTGGCGGGCGGCACGGTGATTGCTGTGCTCGCCAAGGCCCTGGGCACTGCGACCATGGAGGAGTGGGGCGGCCGGGCCGCCCTTGAAAAGCTGCTGGACTCCCCCGGCTACCCGCTGCACAACGTTCTGCAGGTCAACCTGACGGGCATCCCGCAGGAGGGGTCCTGGTGGTGGCTGGCGTCCGCTGCGCCCCACTCGGGCACCCCGCTTGACCTGCTGCATACCTCAGCGGTGGCGGCGGCGGTGATTGGGGCCTTCCTCCTGCTGGGCAGGCTGGCCGAGTGGGTGGCCCTGGACCTGCTGCTGCCCCTGCGTGGTGCGGGCGCCATGACCCTGACCCTGTATTCCGTCCACGTATGGGTGGCGTCGGCTTTCTACCTGAAGCCGCTCCCCGCCGGCTGGACGGAGGACGCAATGTATTTCGCCCAGGCTGCCAGTGCAGTGATGGTGGGGATCGTGTTTGTGCTGCTGAAGTGGCGCGGGCCCCTGGAATGGCTCGGGCACGCCGCGAACCAAGTTGGCCGGGGCGGCGTCAAAGCCATCCGCTAGCGCACGCCCCTCCCGCGGGCACCAGTACGGCGTTTGATCGATAGGGCTAGGCCGGAACGCCCCTGAAGAGCTTGACGGCGTCGCGCATGGCGGCGCGGGCGCGCTTGCGGTCGCCGGCGGCGTCGTAGGCGCAGCTGAGGCGGAACCAGGACCGCCAGTCCTCCGGTGCCGCTTCCGCTTCCGCCCGGTACTTTTCAAACTCGGCATCGGCAGCGGAACGGACTATCCGGCCTGCAGGTGTCCTGGGCAGCTCGTCCACCGGAAGCCCGCCTTCAGCCTCGAGGACTTTGGCCATCTGCTCGGTGCGGGCCCCGAACATCAGTTCCCGGACGAGCGCCCAGGCACCGATCACCGGCAGCACGAGGTAGGCCGCTCCGATGGCCACAGCGGCAGGATTGCTGTCTGTCAGCAGCAGGACCGAGCGCTGGAAAGACACCACCAGGTAAAAGACCAGGAGCAGGGTTACCGCCCCTACCCAAATCTTCGTGCGGTTCTTCCGGAAGCCGGCGAGCACTCCGCCCACGGCTAAAGCCCCAGGTCCAGGTAGCCGTCCAGGCCCACGGTCAACCCTGGGTGCGCGGCGACATTGCGCAGGCCAAGCAGCACGCCGGGCATGAAGGACGCGCGGTCAAAGGAATCGTGGCGCAGGGTCAGCTGCTCGCCGGCGCTGCCGAGGAGAACCTCCTGGTGGGCGACGAGGCCGCGAAGCCTGACGCTGTGGACCCGCACACCGTCCACCACGCAACCGCGTGCACCGGCGAGTTCACTGGTGGTGGCGTCAGGGCTTGGCGGAACCTGCGCGGCGCTGCGTTCGGCGGCGATCAATTGTGCGGTGCGGACTGCGGTGCCCGACGGCGCATCCACCTTGTCCGGGTGGTGCAGTTCGATGATTTCCACGGATTCGAAGTACCTGGATGCCTTCGCGGCGAAAGCAGAGGCCAGCACCGAGCCGAGGGCAAAGTTGGGTGCGATGAGCACACCGGCCTCCGGGTGGCGGGCCAGCAGGTCCTCAAGCGCGGACAGCTTGCCGTTGTCCCAACCGGTCGTGCCCACGACAGCGTGCATGCCGTGTTCGACGGCGAAGCGAACGTTCGCTTCCGTGCTTTCCGGGACCGTCAGGTCCACCACGAAGCGGGCACCTGCAGCGGCGAGCTGGTCCAGCGAGTCACCCCTGCCCAGGGCGGCCACGAGCTTCATGTCCGGGGCGGCTTCAACGGCTTTAACTGCTTCGGCGCCCATGCGCCCGGTCGCGCCCAGCACGGCAACGGGCAAGGGCGCGGAAAATTGTTCGGTCATGGCGTTAACCCTACCGGTGGGCCTGCGGGGCACGGGAACCGCGGAGTGTGCGTTACCTCGCAGGAACCCGTAAACCACAATGACAATGCCGGGACACCGGGTGGGTCCGGCAGTCAAGGAGCACGGCAGCGTCAGCTACCTGCGCCCACCCATTCCACCGTTCCGTCGGTGAAGAACTGTTCCTTCCAGATGGGAACCTGTTCCTTGATCCTGTCCACCAGCTCCGAGCAGACCGCGAACGCCTGGCCCCGGTGGGCTGCAGACACGGCACACACCAGAGCCGGGTCCCCGATCTCCAGCATCCCGATCCGGTGGGCCGCCCAGATCCGCACGGGCTGGGAGGAAGTGGCGGCGCCGCTCCCGCCCTGTTGGGCATGTTGTTCGGCAACCAGGCGCGCGACGACGTCGGCCATCACCTGGTGAGCCGTGGGGTGAGCGCTGTAGCTAAGGCGCTCAACTGCCTTGCCGCCGTCGTGGTTCCGCACGACGCCGCTGAAGCTGACCACCGCACCCGCGGTGTCACTTTCCACTGCCGCGATGGCCTGGTCAACGGAAATGGGTTCCGCGCTCAGGACAGCGTTGACAACCTCGAATACTGTTTCAGTGCCCATGTCCGCCTTCCAGTTGGTCGCACAGGTGCCCGATCACCGGGTCCAGGACGCTCAGTCCGTCCATGACCCCTTTAGGTGAGCCGGGCAGGTTGATGATGAAGGTCTCGCCGGCGGCGCCGGCGTAGCCGCGGCTAAGGGCCGCCAGCGGTGTCTTCGCTGCCCCGGCGCGGCGGACCGCTTCCATAATGCCGGGGATCTCGCGGTCCAGCAGCGGCAGCGTGACATCCGGGGTGCGGTCGTCCGGGCTCAAGCCCGTGCCTCCGCTGGTGATCACGACGGCGGGGCGCTGGGTCAGCAGGGCCCGGATGGCTGCGCCTACCGGCTCGCCGTCGGGAACCACCATGGCCGGAAACACGTCAAAGCCGTGTTCGGTGAGCCAGTCGGTGATCACGGGGCCGGTTTCGTCGCCGTAGATTCCGGCGGCGGCCCTGGTGGAGGCGATGACGACGCCGGCCTTTCGGCCCTGTACGTCTCCGTGGCGGTGGGGTTCGGGGGCGTTGGGAGTGCTGGTCACAGTGTCCAGTCCCCGCTCTTGCCGCCGCTTTTGGCCAGTACCTTGATGTCGTCCAAGACGGCGTGCTTGTCCACGGCCTTGATCATGTCATAGACGCTCAGGGCCGCGACGGAGGCTGCCGTGAGCGCTTCCATTTCCACCCCGGTGACGCCGCGGGTCTTAACCGTGGCCAGGATCGAGACCGCATCGGTGGCGAGCTGGAAGTCTACGGTGACCTTGGACAGCGGCAGTGGATGGCACAGCGGGATCAGTTCGGGGGTCTTTTTGGCGGCCATGATTCCGGCTACGCGTGCCACGGCCAGGGCGTCGCCTTTGGGCAGGCCGCCGGAGCCGAGCAGGCCCATGACCTCCGCGGTGGTGCGGACCGTGGCGGTGGCGGTGGCCTCCCGGGTGGTTTCGGCTTTGGCGGAGACATCCACCATCTGGGCGCTGCCGTCCTGGCGCAGGTGCGTCAGCGCGGCCGGGGATTGTTCTGCATTCACAGCATCCATACTTCCACCTCCGCCCCTGCCGCGAGCGCGTCCACTCCATCAGGGACATGGACCAGCACATTGGAACCGGCGAGCGCATGCATCAGGTGCGAACTATCCCCGCCCTGGAGCTCCACCGTTCCGTCGGGCTGGAGGGTGCCGCGGCGGACCTGGTGCTTGTGCGCGGGCGACGTCAGGGGATGCCGAAGGCGGGCCCGGAGGGGCAGGCGCGGCGCGGGAGCACCAAACAGGCTTGCCAGGACGGGGCGGAGGAACATCTCAAAGGACACCAGGCAGCTGACGGGGTTGCCCGGGAAACCCAGGAAGGGCCGCCCTTCGAAGCTGCCGATCCCCTGCGGGCCGCCCGGCTGCATGGCCACATGCAGGAACTCCACCGGCTGGTCCTCCATGGCCTGCCGCACCACCTCGTACGCGCCTTTGCTGACGCCGCCGGTGGTGACAATGAGATCCGTACCGTCTCCCTCGGTCCGCAGCAGCGTGCGAAGCGCCTCGGGGTTGTCGGTGGCGATTCCCGCACGGCGCACCTGCAGTCCTGCCTGCTTCATGGCAGCTTCGAGGAGCGTGCCGTTGGAATCGTAAATTTTGCCGGCGGGAAGTTCCTTGCCCGGTTCCACCACTTCGTCCCCGGTGGTCACCAGCAGTACGGTCAGGGCTTGACGGACTGCCACTTCCGGGATGCCCAGCGCCGCCAGCAGTCCCAGCTGGGCGGGGCCCAGGCAGGTGCCTGCCGCCAATGCTGTTCCACCTGCCCCCACGTCGCTTCCGGCAGCCCGCACGAAGGTGCCCGCCGCTGCCGGTGGCAGCTTTACCGTTGTCTGCTCACCGTGGGGCAGGAAACGGTCCGGAACGGCCCGCTCGATAGGGACGACGGCGTCGGCCCCCTCGGGGAGCATCGCCCCTGTCATGATCGGAGCGGCCATCCCAGGTTCAAGGGGTGCAGGGCTGGCGCCCGCTGGAACGGGAGGCATAACCCGCAGTTCCGCGCCGCCGTCGGGGACATCCACGGAACGAATGGCATAACCGTCCATCTGTGAATTGGCGAAGGGCGGCAGGCTGATGGGAGCGCGGACGTCGCTGACCAGTCCCCGGCCGAGGGCCGCGTGCAGTGGCAGCGCTTCGGTCCTGTCCGGTGACTGCAGCGGGCGCAGCAGTTCGGCGACGGCGGCGGCGTGCTCAGCGACGGACCTTGCCTGGTGCCGGGGTTGACGCCCGTTATGCCCGGTTTGGTGGCTATGGTGCTCTGCCTGCTCTGCTGTTGGGCGCAGGGATGTTCCATGCGGTTGAGGGCTGGTCATGGTTCCGCCTTCAGTGGGCCATCAGGGTTTCACGTCCACTCTAATGGTGTGCAGCCCTGTTGCTCCGTCGGGCGCAACAGGCCTGCTCTGCTCGTCCTGTGCCTGGCCTGCGAGAGTTGTGGCGCGGACCTGGACCTCGTACTGCCCTTCAACCAGTTCCATGCCGAGCTTCCATTGGTACCAAGTGTCCGGCGAGATGCCTTCCGCCAGGTCAGCCTGTTGCCACGGCCCACGGTTCACGCGGAGCTCCACCCGTCCGATGCCTGCGTGCTGCGCCCAGGCGACGCCGCCGAACATCACAGTGCCCGGTCTCACCGCCCGGCCGCTGCGGGGCACGTCAATCCGTGACGAACATTTGATGGGACCCCGCTCCGACCAACCCCTCGGTGTCCAATAGGCAACATCGTCGGTGAACCTGGTGACCTTAAGCTCCGTGACCCATTTGGTGGCCGACACGTAACCGTAGAGTCCGGGTACCACCAGCCGTACGGGGAATCCGTGTTCAAGGGGCAGGGGTTCCCCGTTCATTCCGACGGCGAGCAGCGCATCCCTGCCGTCTGTCAGGACCTCCAGCGGCGTCCCGCGGTCCAGCCGTCCACACTTCGGGAGAGCACCATGTCCGCGCCGGGCAGCGGCCCGGCGAGCGCGAGCAGTTCCCGGACCGGCCAGCCCAGCCAGCGGGCGTTGCCTATGAGGTTGCCGCCCACATTGTTGGACACGCATGCAAGGGTCAGGTGGCGTTCAGCCAGGGGCTTTGCCAGGAGTTCCGCGAACGGCAGCTCGACCTCCCTGTCCACCAGTCCGGTTACTTTCAGCACCCAGGTATCCGGGTTTACGGCGGGAACCGTGAGGGCTGTGTCGATACGGTAGAAGTCGGCGTTGGGCGTGACCAGCGGTTGCATGCCCTCGACTTTCGCCTCAGCAGTTGGAGGTATGGCCGGCGCCGCTGAAGCGGGAGTGGGCAGGGTTACGCGGCTCCTGGCTTCGCTAGCCACTGCTGAAGCACCTCGCCACTTCGCTGCCAGCGCTCCGCCGATGACAGTGAACGCGGCTCCTCCTGCCACGGCCTGCAAGAAGCGGCGGCGTGCCGGGTCGGCGTCGGTTCCTCCCGGCGGTTCTTCCCTTCCCCATTCCTGCAGCCGGCCCATCAGGTATCGCAGCAGGACGCAGGCGAGGACAGTGGTGAGGACCGCCAGGGCAGCCGCGATGGCGGTGGTTTGGGCGCGGGTCAGGACGGCTGCCAGGCCAACCAGCCCAAAGGCGGCAACCACCGCGACGCCGGCAGAGCGGCGGCGCTGCTCCATCACTCCGGCCAGCACAGCCAGCGCAGTTATCACCAGGCCCATTCCTGCCAGGAGAGCCACCTTGTCCGCCGTCCCGAACAGCCCCGCGGCCCAGTCCTTCACTGCGGGAGGGACAGCATCGATGACGGCGCCGCCAACAGCGGTCAGCGGCGACAGCGACGGACTGAACAAGCCAGCCAGCAGCTCGCCCAGCACCACCGCGCTGCCCACCGCCGCACTCCCGGCTGCCGCCGCCCACCCATGGTTCCGGCGTTGCGCTGACCGGGGTGGCGCTGACCGGGGTGGCAACGAAGGTGCCCCGTGCTTTTGCAACCCCGGCCCGCCGTCGCGCGTTGCCTTTGCCTGCCTTGGCTGGGTGGTGTCCACCCTCCCAGCATAGGTTCGCGGAGTCCCCGTGGCGCCGGTCCCGTCCCAGGTTCTTCCGCTGCTGCTTTACCTGCGTCCGTCACGAGGTGTGATGCACAACCCAACGTGGCGTAGCCTGAATTCATGAGTGTCCAGCTAGGCATGCCCCAGCCGCGGGAGGAATCAGCACCCCTGCCCCCGGTTCCCGCTGCCCGCCCCGGCAATGCTCCGGCGGGGCTCACCGACCGCTACGGGCGCCGTGCCACGGACATGAGGCTGTCCCTGACGGACAAATGCAACCTTCGCTGCACCTACTGCATGCCTGCCGAGGGCCTGGAATGGCTGGCGAAACAGGCGGTCATGTCAGCAGAGGAGATTATCCGTATTGTGCGGATCGGCGTGGAGCAGCTGGGGGTGCGCGAACTGCGGCTCACCGGCGGCGAACCTCTTGTGAGGCACGACCTGGTGGACATCATCTCAGCCCTTCGCAGCAACCACCCCAACCTGCCGATCTCCATGACCACCAACGCCGTAGGGCTTGCGAAAAAGGCGGCAGCGCTGAAGGCTGCAGGCCTGACCCGCATCAACGTCTCGCTGGATTCGCTGCACGAGGAAACCTTCACCCAGCTGACCCGCAGGCCCTTCCTCAACCAGGTGCTGGCCGGAGTGGACGCCGCATGGGCAGCGGGCCTGGGCCCGGTGAAGCTCAACGCGGTCCTGATGCGGGGCATCAACGATGCCGAGGCTTCCTCACTGCTGGCATGGGCCCTGGGGCGTGGCTACGAACTCCGCTTCATCGAGCAGATGCCGCTGGACGCAGACCATGGCTGGACACGGCGGAACATGATTACGGCGGCCGAAATCCGCGAACTGCTCTCGTCGGAGTTTGTCCTCACCCCGGATCCCCGCGCCCGTGACGGCGCCCCGGCGGAGCGTTTTGAAGTACGGCGGCGGGATTCCGCGTCCGCTGGTTCGGCTGGTCCCCTGCTGGGAACAGTGGGGATTATTGCCTCCGTGACCGAACCGTTCTGCTCTGACTGCCGCAGGACCCGGATTACGGCAGAGGGCAAAATCATGAGCTGCCTGTTCTCCCGTGAGGAGTTCGACCTGCTGGGCCTGCTTCGCTCCGGTGCTACCGACGACGCTCTGGCCCGGCGGTGGCAGGACGCGATGTGGATCAAACCCAAAGCCCACGGAATGGACCACGTGGGACTTGATGCTCCGGACTTCGTCCAGCCGGACCGCAGCATGAGCGCCATCGGGGGCTGACACTTTTGAACGTACGTTACTTCGCTGCCGCACGCGCCGCTGCAGGCCTTGAAGAAGAGAGCTTCGACCTTGCGCCGGGCTCCACTGTCGCTGATCTGCTGCAAACGGTTCTGTCCGTGAAGCGTCCGGAACCTCCCGCGGGCACTCCCCCGCTGCCCCGCATTTTGTCCCGGAGCAGCTTCCTGCTTAACGAGGTGGCGGTGAGGGACCAGTCTGTAGTTGTGGGTGCAGACGACGTGGTGGATGTCCTGCCTCCTTTCGCTGGAGGCTAGGAACCCTACCGGCTCCTCCCGGCGGCCATACAGCCCATCCCGCCGGAATTGTCGGTGCCTCGATGGATGATGTCGGTATGAAAAACGGCGCGGGGACAGCGGCAGCGATGAAGGGTGTTCATGCCTCCGTGGCCGTCCTGGACGCGCTGTTTCTTGAGGGTGCCGCCCTGACCGCTGGCGCCGCTGGTGCCTCTGCCGGCAGCGGTGTTGGCGGCGAAATCGATGTGTTGCAGCGCGCCTACGAACTCCGGCTGGACCGGCTGGGGCTGCTGTCGAAACTCGAAGCACAAATGGCCGGGCTGAAAGCCCGCGACGCCGCCGAGGCCCTCGACCTCCAACACGCGATGACCCCGCCGGAAGCACCCGTGCACGAACGGATTTACGCCGAAATGTCCGCGACCGAGGAAATCGCCGGCATCCTGACCATCAGCTCCCCCGCAGCCGCAGCGCTCATCACCCAGTCCCGTCAGCTCTGCACCCTGCCGCTGGCCATGGACGCCCTGTCCTCCGGCACCATCTCGTGGCAACACGCCCGGATCATCGCAGACGAAACCGAGACCCTGGGCCCCGCCGGCGGAACCGCCCTGACCGCGCACTTCCTGGACCCGGACGCACCCAACCCCGCCCGCGGAGCCGCCGCCGGGGACCTGATCCCCTCCCGGTTCCGGGCCAAAGTACGGACCTGGCGCGAACGCCACCACCCCGAATCCCTCGAAACACGGCACAACAAAAGCGCCGCCGACCGGCGGATGGAATACAGCCCGGACCGGGACGGCATGGCCTGGATCTCCGCCTACCTGCCCGCGGACAAAGCCTCTGCACTGTGGAACAACATCACAGCCACCGCCCGCGGCCTGCAAGGACCCAACGAACCCCGCACCCTGGCCCAACTCCGCCCCGACATCCTCTGCAACCGGATACTCCGCACCCGCGAACCCGGCACACAGGTACCCGGCACGCAGGTACCCGGCGCTCGGGTCCTTCCAACCGGACCCGTTCCCGCCGGGAACGCGGCACCAACCGTTGGCGGCGGGTCAGGGCAGCCAAGCGCTGAAGTGCCCACCCCCCGGACCGAGGTGCTGGTGACCGTCCCGGTGTTCGCACTCCTAGGCCTCATCGACGAACCCGCCATGCTCGACGGCCACGGACCCATCCCGGCATCCATGGCCCGGAAACTGGTCGCGGACGGGGCAAACTCCTTCTACCGGGTCCTGGTCGACCCAAGGGATGGGACGCCCCTGGAGATCGGCCGCAAAAGCTACCGGCTCCCCGAAACGATGAAGCGCTGGCTGCGGATGCGGGACGGTAAGTGCACCTTCCCCGGCTGCAACAACCGCACCCCCGACAACGAAACCGACCACCTTCAGGCCTGGCACCACGGCGGAACCACCGGAATCAACAACCTGGCCCAGCTCTGCCCCAAACACCACCGCCTCAAACACAACACCCCATGGGCACCCACACCAGCAACCCGAAACGAACCACCCGGCTGGACCTCACCCACCGGCCGCCACTACAAAAGCGAACAACCCGACCAGGAACCACCACACTGGCCCGCGGCTTTCGCTGGGCGTGAGCCATGGAGTTCGCCAGACGCTTCAACCGACACCCCGACGCCTCTAGCTGAAGGGAGGGACTCGCCACCGCAGTACGAGGAGCCTCCAAGCGTTCAACCTCCGTACGTTCAACCTCCGTACGAAGAACCTTCGGACCAGAACCTCGTCGACGCAGACGACATTCCGCCCGACGATGCTGTGTGGGAGGACTTTTACGCGAAACCATACGTCCTGCCGCCGGATCCGGTAAGGAATTGGGACTTGATCCTGTCCTGAACGGGGCCCGAATGTCAGTCTCTGTTGAACCACGACGTCATGAAGGGGCTGTATGCCGTGCCAGTACCATCAGCGGTTACGCGCTCCGCAAGACCACTTTCCCGTACAGCGCCATCTCCGCGCGGACGCAACTCCGTCACATGGGTCAGCACGTCGCCGTCAACGCGCAGCGTGTGCCGGGTCCACCCTGCACTGCCGTGCCGTTCCACCCGCAGGGCCCCTTCATGCCATAAACAGCGGACCGGTGCGTCCGGCGCCGGGCCGGCGCCGTCCACGTAGTACCACAGGACGTCCTGATGATCCGGATCCACGGTGAACATCCCGTGCCCTTCAAAATGCGCGCCGTCCGGCTCGACATGGCGGTAGCTCTGGACCACCGCGAAACCGCCTGCCACGCGCGTATAGGTTACTTCGGCATCAACAGTACGCTCGGGCCCCCAGGGACCAGCCGCAAGGCGGGTGCTCCCGCGCCAGTGACCGAGGAACGCAGCCAGGGCGCCCGGCAATCCGCCGGACTGCGTCCGTTCCACTGGCCCTCACTTCCGGAGCTTAAGTCCTGCCGTTTGCGGGATGCGTTGTTGTTTTGCCGCGGTCACAGACCGAAAGTCTCCGTCTCCTCGAACGGTCCCACCACGGTTACAGTCCTCGGCGCCGCGGCAAGTTCCGCAGCAAGATCCTGTACCTGCTCGGCCGTGACGGATTTGATCAGGCGCAAGGTTTCGTCGATGTCCTGGTACTCCCCGGAGACGAGCTCTGCCCGGCCCAGCCGGGACATCCGCGACCCGGTGTCTTCCAGGGCCAGGACGATGCCGCCGCCGAGCTGGCCTACAGCCTTGCGCAGCTCGTCCTCTGTGATTCCATGCTCCGCAAGCTTGTCCAATTCCGCGCCGAGCAGTTCCAGTACCTGCCGCACCTTGGACGGCGTGCAGCCCGCGTACATGCCGAAGTAGCCGGCGTCCGCGTAGGAGGAAGCGAAGGAGTAGGTGGAGTAGACCAAACCGCGCTTCTCCCGGATCTCCTGGAAGAGGCGCGAAGACATCCCACCGCCGAGCACGGCGTTCAGGACGCTCATGACATAACGCCGCTCGTCGGTGGCAACGATGGTGGGGCAGCCCATGATGATGTTCGCCTGCTCCACTGCCCGCTTGACCACGTGGAGTCCGGCGGTCCCCGTAATCAGGGCCCGGTCAGTGGAACGCCGCTCCACCGGCGCGGCGTCACTCTTCAGCGACCACCCGGCGGACTCAAGGGCGCTGACCACAAGGTCACAGACGACGTCGTGCTCCAAGCCGCCGGCTGCGGTGATCACCAGCTCATCCGGCCGGTAATACCTCTGGTAGTGCTCCCACACGGAGTCACGGGCCACGGCTTTGATGGCGTCCGGTGTGCCACCGATAGGGCGGCCCAGGGGGTGGCTGCCGAGCACTGCCGAGACAAAGTGTTCGTGCGCGACGTCGGTGGGGTCGTCACTGTCCATGGCGATTTCCTCGAGGATGACGTCCCGTTCCTGCTCCATTTCCGCCGGATCCAGGACGGCTCCGGTGATCATGTCGGCGATGACGTCGATGGCCATGGGCAGGTCCGAGTCCAGGACCCGGGCGAAGTAGCAGGTGCTTTCCTTGGCTGTGGCCGCGTTGGACTCCCCGCCCACCTCGTCAAAGGCCGAGGCGATCTCCAACGCAGTACGGCGCCTGGTTCCCTTGAACAGGAGGTGCTCGAGGAAGTGGGTGGAGCCGTGCTGTCCCGGGGCCTCGTCACGGGATCCGACGCCCACCCAGAAACCGATGGTAGCCGAGCGCTGGCCAGGCATTGCCTCTGTCAGCACCCGCACTCCCCCGGGCAATACCGAACGCCGGACCTCGGAGCCGCCGTCGGAACCGTGGACCAGGGTGTTGCCGCGGTGGTTCTGCTCGAGCGGCAGGGGTACTACAGTCATTGAGGCCTTTCAAAGGGGCAGCCGGGATCTGGCTGCCATCGTAACAGCGGCGGGGCCGGTGGATCATCCACCGGCCCCGCCGATTCATGCTTGTCCGTGCCGGAAACCCGAAGTGCTAGATGTCAGCGCCTTCAGCAGGTTCCGTGGTGTGGGCGCGCTCGGTCTCGACCTCAGCGCCTTCTTCCTCGGCCACAACCGGGGCGAGCGAGAGCTTTCCGCGGTCATCGATCTTGGTGATTTCCACCTGGACCTTCTGGCCCACCGAGACAACGTCGTCAACGTTGTCCACGCGCTTGCCGTTGGCCAGCTTGCGCAGCTCGGAGATGTGCAGGAGGCCGTCCTTGCCCGGGGTCAGCGATACGAATGCACCGAAGGTGGTGGTCTTGACGACCGTACCCAGGTAACGTTCGCCGATTTCCGGGACCTGCGGGTTCGCGATGGCGTTGATGGCGGAGCGTGCTGCGTCTGCAGACGGGCCGTCGGTGGCGCCAATGTAGACCGTGCCGTCGTCCTCGATGGAGATGTCGGCGCCGGTGTCCTCCTGGATCTGGTTGATCATCTTGCCCTTGGGGCCGATGACCTCGCCGATCTTGTCCACGGGGATCTTGACGGCGATGACGCGCGGTGCGAACTCGGAGAGCTCGTCCGGGGTGTCGATGGCCGAGTCGATGACCTCGAGGATGTGCAGGCGGGCTTCGCGGGCCTGCTTGAGTGCTGCAGCCAGGACCGAAGCGGGAATACCGTCAAGCTTGGTGTCCAGCTGAATGGCGGTCACGAACTCGGAGGTACCGGCAACCTTGAAGTCCATGTCGCCGAAGGCATCTTCGGCGCCGAGGATGTCGGTCAGTGCCGCGTAGCGCGTCTGGCCGTCAACCTGGTCGGAGACCAGGCCCATGGCGATGCCTGCGACAGCTGCCTTCAGGGGCACACCGGCGTTCAGCATCGACAGGGTGGAGGCGCAGACGGAACCCATCGACGTCGAGCCGTTGGAACCGAGGGCCTCGGATACCTGCCGGATGGCGTACGGGAACTCTTCGCGGGACGGCAGGACCGGCACGAGTGCACGCTCGGCCAGGGCGCCGTGGCCGATTTCGCGGCGCTTCGGGGAACCGACGCGGCCCGTTTCACCGGTGGAGTACGGCGGGAAGTTGTAGTTGTGCATGTAGCGCTTGGTCTTCACCGGCGACAGCGAGTCGATCTGCTGTTCCATCTTCAGCATGTTCAGCGTGGTGACACCCATGATCTGTGTCTCGCCGCGCTCGAAGATGGCCGAACCGTGAACGCGCGGCAGAACCTCGACCTCGGCGGTGAGCTGACGGATGTCCGTCAGGCCGCGGCCGTCAATGCGGATCTGATCCTTGAGGATGCGCTGGCGCACAACGTGCTTGGTGACCGAGCGGAATGCTGCGGACACTTCCTTCTCACGGCCTTCGAACTGGCCGGCGAGGGAAGAGGTAACCTCGTCCTTCAGGACGTCGGAAGCGTTGTCGCGCTCCTGCTTGTCGGCGATCTGGAAGACAGCAGCCAGCTTCTCGGCGGCGGCGGACTCAACAGCGGCGTATACGTCGTCCTCGTAGTCCAGGAAGACCGGGAACTCAACAGTGGGCTTGGCCGCGCGGGCAGCCAGGTCCGCCTGGGCGTCGCAGAGTGCCTTGATGAACGGCTTTGCAGCCTCGAGGCCTTCGGAGACAACCTCTTCGGTGGGGGCGGTGGCGCCCTGTTCCTTGATGAGGTTCCAGGAGTTGTCGGTGGCTTCGGCTTCCACCATCATGATGGCGACGTCGTCACCGGCCACGCGGCCGGCTACCACCATGTTGAAGACGGAGTTTTCCAGCTGCGAGTGCTTGGGGAAAGCAACCCACTGTGATCCGTTTTCGTCGCCAACCAGGGCAACGCGGACGCCACCGATGGGGCCGGAGAACGGCAGGCCGGAAAGCTGGGTGGACATGGAGGAGGCGTTGATGGCCACCACGTCGTAGAGCTCGTCAGGGTTGATGGCCAGGACGGTCACAACAATCTGGACCTCGTTGCGAAGGCCCTTGATGAAGGCGGGGCGCAGCGGGCGGTCCATCAGGCGGCAGGCCAGGATGGCTTCGGTGGACGGGCGTCCTTCGCGGCGGAAGAACGAGCCCGGGATGCGTCCGGCAGCGTACATGCGCTCTTCGACGTCGACCGTCAGCGGGAAGAAGTCAAAGCCTTCACGCGGGTGCTTGCCGGCCGTGGTTGCGGACAGCAGGGCGGTGTCATCGTCGATGTACACCATTGCTGCGCCGGCTGCCTGCTTGGCAAGGCGGCCGGTTTCAAAGCGGATCACACGCTTGCCAAAACGGCCATTGTCAATGACTGCTTCTGAGAACTGGATTTCGGGACCCTCCAAGAGAGTCACCTCCGTTTCTGTTTTACGGAAGTCCAGCCGCATCAACCCAGGCCAGCATCTGTCGACTGGCCCTGCACCCGGTCGTCGATCGAGACCCACGGGCCGGGGCTTCAGTCAACGAAGCCGTTCCCGGAGATCACTACCGAGGACCGCGAATGCGTGATGCGGTTGATCCTCCTGTTTAGTTTTTTTCATTGAAGGAGCGGCCCGTTCCGTTCCGGAAAGGGCCGCCCCAAAGTCCGACTAGCGGCGCAGGCCGAGGCGCTCGATGAGCGAACGGTAGCGGGCGATGTCAGTCTTCTTGAGGTAGCTCAGCATGCGCTTGCGACGACCAACCATGGCCAGCAGACCGCGCTGGGTGTGGTAATCGTGCTTGTGCTCCTTCATGTGCTCAGTCAGATCCTTGATCCGCTGGGTAAGGACTGCAACCTGGACCTCCGGTGAACCGGTGTCGCCTTCTCCGGTTGCGTATTCCTTGATGATGGACTGCTTTACAGCGGCGTCAAGTGCCACAATAACTCCTAGGGATGTGCCGTGAGGGCCCAGGTCAGTAACTCACTGCCGGGTCTGCCGCGGCGGCTGGTCCGGAGAAACAGGACTATGCCACACACAACAGGAACCAGCCGCCACGGACTGCAGCCGGATCCATCCCCCAGTTTACCGGCGCCTGCCCAATCTTGTCGAAACAGGCATCTCCCGGGAGGGAAGCTGCTGCCCTACCGCGCCAGTTGCTTCCGGATTGCAGCCATCCCGTGCAGTACTTCCGCGAAGCTGGTGCTCAGCGGGGACAGCCCCACGCGAACGCCGCGCGGCGCGCGAAAGTCCGGGATGACGTCGTCATCCCAGAGGGACGCGACAGTTGCTTTGGTAAAACCGGGGTGGTCCAGGGTGATGTGGCTGCCCCGCTCCCCCGGCTCCCGCGGCGAGGCGAGCTCCACCCCCAGGGGCGCCAGCCAGGCTTCGAAGATCTCGACGGCGAAGGCGGTCAGCTGCACCGATTTCGCCCGTACGGCAGCCATGGTTGCTTCCTCAATAAGGTCGAGGGTCCCCCGCATGGCAAGCATCCCGAATATGGCGGGCGTACCGCTGAGGAAACCGCGGATGCCGGGAGCTGGTTCATAACCGGAGCCCATGTCAAAGGCATCCTTGCGGCCCATCCATCCCCAGATAGGCTGATTGAGCGAGGCAAGGTGGCGGTGGTTGACGTAGGCGAACGCGGGCGAACCGGGCCCGCCGTTGAGGTACTTGTAGGTGCAGCCGGCAGCGAAGTCCACGTCCGCGCTGTCCAGGTCCATCTCCACTGAACCGGCGGAATGGCAAAGGTCCCACACCACCAGTGCCCCGGCGTCGTGCACTGCTGCCGTGATGCCCGGCAAGTCCGCCAGATGGCCGGAACGGTAGGCGACGTGGCTCAAAAGTACGACGGCGGTGCGCGGTCCAGCCGCGTTGCGCACCTGCTCAACTGTCACCCCCGCGTTGGGGTCCGTTTCAATCCAGCGGAGTGTCAGGCCTTCCTCAAGGGCAATGCCCTCCACAAGGTAGCGGTCGGTAGGGAAATTTTCCGTGTCCAGGACCAGTTCGTTCCGGTCCGGGTCTGCCACGGCTGCCAGGGCTGCCCGGATCAGCTTGTACAGCACCACGGTGGTGGAATCCGCGATGATTGTCTGTCCCGGGGCGGCGCCGAGCACGGCCCGGCCCAGCTGGTCGCCAATGGATTGGGGCAGGTCCAGCCATTCCTCGTCCCAGCCCCGGATCAGGCGTCCTCCCCAGCCGTCGCGGATGAAGGCGCTGATGTCCTCCGCCGTGCGCTGAAGCGGCCGGCCCAGGGAGTTGCCGTCCAGGTAGGACAAGGGCGTGTCCGTGCCGATGAACCGGCTCCTGTACTGGGCCAGAGGGTCCTTGCGGTCCAGCTCGGCCGCGCGCTGTTGCAAGGCGGCGTCCGCATCTTTTGTGGTTCCGGCAACGTGCTCCTGTGTGGTCATTGGCCGATCTCCGTCCTGACAGCGAAAAGTTCTGGGAAAAAGGTCAGTTCGAGGGCCTTCTGCAGGAACGCGGCCCCGCTTGAGCCGCCGGTCCCTGTTTTCATGCCGATGGTCCTCTGCACGGTGCGCAGGTGCCGGAAGCGCCACAGCTGGAAGTTGTCCTCGAGGTCCACCAGCTCCTCGCACGCCTCGTAGGCGCCCCAGTTATCCGCAGCGTTCTCGTAGATGTGCTTGAAGAGCGGCACCAGGTCGGGGGTGAATTCGTGGGCAGAGGTAACGTCCCGCTCCAGTACCGAGCGGGGCACAGCAAACCCCTGCCGGGCAAGGTAGGCCAGGAATTCGTCATAGATGCTGGGCGCGGAAAGCACCTCATCGAGCATGGCGTAGGCTTCCGGATCCGACTCGAACACCGGAAGCATCTTGCGGTCCTTGTTGCCGAGGATGAATTCAACGGCCCGGTACTGGCTTGACTGGAAGCCGGAGGAATTGCCCAGGAAGCCGCGAAACTGTGAATACTCGGTGGGCGTCAGGGTGGCCAGCACTGACCACTGCTCGGTGAGGGTCTTTTGGATGTGCTTGACCCGGGCTATGCCCTTGAGCGCGGACCCCAGATCATCCGCACGGAGCCAGGCCGCGGTGCTCCGGAGTTCGTGCAACACCAGCTTGAGCCACAGTTCGGTGGTCTGGTGCTGAATGATGAACAGCATTTCATCGTGATGTTCCGGCTGGCTGACAGGATGCTGTGCACTCAGCAGGGTTGGCAGGTGCAGGTACGAGGCGTAGCTCATCCGTGTGCTGAAGTCGCGGACTATGCCTTCGTCCAGTTTCCTGGTGTTTTTCTCAACGGACACGGTGATGCCTTTCCCTTGAGCGCTGTCCTGGCGGACGGGTCAGCGCCTGGCGAGGAGGTTGTGCGCCTGGACCACATCCAGCCGCATCTGGTCCACCAGCGCCTCCGGCCCACGGTATGCCACCATGCCCCTCAGCCGGGCCACGAATTCAACAACCACTGTCTGGCCGTACAGATCGAAATCCTCCACCGCTTCGTGGGGCCGGTCGATGACATGGGCTTCGACCTGCCGGCTCACACCATCGAACGTGGGATTCGACCCGACGGAAATAGCTGCAGGCCATCGCGTCCCGGCCTGGTCTACAAGCCAGCCGGCGTAGATGCCGTCCGCAGGGATGAGCCCGCTGGAGTTGCTGGACAGGTTAGCCGTAGGAAATCCGAGGGCACGGCCGCGGGCGGCGCCATGGACAACTTCCCCGCGCATCCGGTGCGCGCGCCCCAGTACTGCCGCGGCAGTGGCCACGTCACCCTCCTGCAGTGCCTCACGCACCCAGGTGGAGGAGCAGCGGCGGTCCGTGCCGTCGTCGTCATGCAGGGGGTAGCCCTCCGAGCCAAACTCACTGATGACCTGGACTTCGAACCCAAACTTCCCGCCAAGGGCCTGCATGGTGTCCAGGTCGCCGGAGTTTCCGCGGCCGAACCGGGCGTCGTGGCCGATCACTACGTGGCTCGCGTGCAGGCGGTCCACCAGGAACTGCTCCACGAATTCCTCAGCGGTGAGGCTGGCCAGATCCAGGGAGTACTTCATCACCAGGATGGCATCCAGGCCCAGCTCGCCCAGCGCCTCCAGTTTGTCGTGCAGGCCCATGATCAGCTCCGGCGCGGACTCGGGACGGTGGACCAGGGCCGGGTGGGGGTCGAACGTGATGGCCACCGACCTGGAGCGGGTGAGGCGGGCAGTGCGGATCAGCTGGGACAGCACCTGCTGGTGGCCGCGGTGAACTCCGTCGAAGTTCCCAAAGGTGACAACAGATGGGCCGAAGTCCGCCGGGACCTCGGACGGATCGTTCCAGATGTAGACCATCACCCTCGCCTTTTACTGCTGAAAATATCGACGTCCCGGACCCTGCCGGCCGCGGAACTCTCTAAAGATTACCCGCATTCACGCAACCGCTATTGCCAGGTGGCCGGGGTTGCCGCCTGGCCCGACGGACAGGTGTCAGGACCTGCGGGACGGCCGCCGCCGGTAGAGCCACACCAGGCCAAGGACGGGCAGCAGCAGGGGAATGAACGCGTAACCGCGGCCAAAAAGGGACCATACCGTCTCGTGCGGGAACTGGACCGGGTCGAAGACGCTCAGGCCGCCCACAACGAGTACCCCGACCAGTTCCACCAGGACCGCTGCCACGGATACTTTGAACCACGTACTGCCGGCCCGGGCAAGGGATACCGTGGCAATGACGTACACGAGTGCGGCGAACGCGGACAGCAGGTACGCCAGCGGGGCCTCGGAGAACTTGGTGAGGATTTGATACCCGGCGCGGGCAGAAGCCGAGATGGCGAAGACCGCATAAACAGCGATGAGCAGGCGTCCGGGCCCGGTATTGCGGGTGTTCCTGGACCCGGTTCCGTTGGGAGCCACGTCCTTGGCCGCACCGGCATGGGCTGCGCCGGTATCGGCTGCGCCAGGGGCGGAGTGCTGGTCTTTCACGTTGCGTGCTTCTTCCACTTCAGTACCAGATCTGGTTCATTCGGGCGGCCATCACCAGCGCGGTGACACCCACGGCGGCCAGGACAAAGTTGCTCCACCGGGTACGTTCCAGGATGGCCCAGTAGACGGCTGCGGGCGGCAGGAGCATCGCGGTGGCGAGGTAGCCCCAGAATTCCCAGGCCTCCCCGGCAATGGGCTCGCCCGCAACCACACGCACGACCGATCCCACCAGGTACACCAGCAGGGCCACCTCGACCGCGGCCACCGAGAGGATAGTGACGTCGTTGGGTGCTTTCTTCAGGATGCCGGCCAGCAGGCAGACTCCGCTGGAAAGCAGCCCCACCACCAGGATGATGTAAAAGTAGGCGTCCACCCTCAGGCCACCCCGGACGCACCGGCGCCGATACCAGTACCAGTACCGGGGGCGAACACCAGCACGGGCTTGGCGAAGCTGCCGGCGTCCGCAAGCAGCGCCACCAGGCTTCCGTCAGGGGCGAACGCGGCGGCGGGATGCTCAGCTGTGGCTGCTCCCGGGCTGCCGGGCGCGGCACCGGCGGCAATGCGCCGGCCAAAGGAAATCTCAATGGTCTCTTCCGCGCTGAGCTCGCGGTTGGGCATTAGCGCCCGGGCAGCCTCGGCCATGTCCAGAACGTTGAGCCCGTCCGCAAGCTGTTCGAGGGTGCGTGCCTGCTCAAGGGAGTAGGGCCCTACGTGCGTGCGCCGGAGGGCCGTGAGGTGTCCGCCGACGCCGAGTGCGTTGCCGAGGTCCCGGGCAAGGGCGCGGATGTACGTCCCGGAGGAGCATTGAACTGTAACGTCCAGGTCCACGACGTCGGCCCCGGTGTCCCTGTTGATGCTGTGCACCTCGAAGCGGTGGATGGTGACGGGGCGCGCTGCGAGCTTCACCTCTTCACCGGAGCGGACCCGGGCGTACGCCCTCTCCCCGTTCACCTTAATGGCGCTCACGCTGCTGGGCACCTGCTGGATCTGCCCGGTGAGGGCGGCAACGCCGTCGTGAATAGCCTGCTCGTCCACAGCGGCAGTGCCGGCAGCGGCCGTAACCTCACCTTCGGCGTCGTCCGTCACCGTGGACTGGCCCAGGCGGATGGTGGCGGTGTAGGTCTTGGAGGTGCCCACGATGTAGGTCAGCAGGCGGGTGGCTTTGTTGATGCCCACCACCAGGACGCCTGTGGCCATCGGATCCAGCGTTCCGGCGTGACCCACTTTCCGGGTACCGGCGAGGCGCCGCATCCGGCCAACCACATCATGGCTGGTCCATCCCTGCGGTTTGTCCACTATCACCAGTCCAGAAAGCACGCTCCCCAGTATATCGGCGCTGGTCCCGGCGCCCGCCCACGCCCGGATTGGGCGCAAGGGAGCCATGCCAGCGCCCTTTCCGCCGGTAACGCCGGTAGCCAGCCAGTTAGGATGGCAGGCATGCCTGAGCTTGCCGCGCACGTCCGCGACGTCCCTGTGAACCAGATCCGGGAAATCACCGAAGCCGCGTGGCGGACCCCCGGGGCCCTGGTCCTCAGCATCGGGGAACCGGGCTTCCCGCTCCCCCGCCACATCCTCGACGCCGGCATGGCCTCCCTGGACAGGGACGAAACCAATTACACCCCCAACGCCGGCATCCCGGCGCTGCGGGAGGCGTTTGCTGCCAGGTTCAGGGAGCGCGCTGGTGCCGGCCACAACAGTGAGATAGGCGCGGACCGGGTGTATGTGGTGGACGGCGCCCAGCAGGGCCTGCACTTTGCCATGAGCCTGCTGCTCTCCCCCGGCGATGAGATCCTGATCCCCAACCCGGGCTACCCCACCTTCGCCATGACCAGCCGCCTCTTGAATGCTGTCCCGGTGGGTTACCCGCTCTATCCTGAGCACGGCTTCCAGCCTCGAACCGGTGACATCGAGGCGCTGATCACGGACCGGACGCGGGTGCTGGTCCTGAACTCGCCCTCCAACCCGCTGGGCGCGGTTCTCGGCGAGGACCTGACCCGCGAACTCGTCGAGCTGACCCGCCGGCACGACCTGTGGGTGATATCGGACGAGTGCTATGAGGCGTTCACCTACGATGTCCCGCACGTAAGCCCTGCACGGTTCGACGGCGTCCTGCCGGGTGAGGCGCGCGTTTTCACCTCGCTGACCCTGTCCAAAACCTATGGCCTTACCGGGCTCCGCATCGGCGCCCTCATCTGCCCGCCGGGACTGGAGCAGAAGATGAACAACGTGATGGAATCAATCGTCTCGTGCGTGGCATCGCCCTCCCAGTACGCCGCGCTTGCCGCCCTCACGGGACCGCAGGATTACGTCGAGCAAGCCCATGGGCATTACCGGGCCAACCGGGACGCCGCCTCCGCCGTACTCGATGCCAAGGGCATCCCCTACTTGAAGGCCGACGGCGCGTTCTACCTTTGGGCGGACGTGTCCCATGTCAGCGGCGGCGACGTCCGCGGGTGGGTGCGGCGCTTCCTGATGGAGTCAGGCGTTGCGCTCGCTCCGGGAACTGCCTTCGGCTCCATCGGCGAGGGCTGGGTGCGGATCGCGCTGTGCGGCAAGAGGCAGGAACTGCTCGACGGCGTGGCCCGGCTGCCGGAACGCGTCTAGGCCCTGCCGCCGGGGTCCCGTCTCAACGGCGGGTGCCGGAAAGAGCACCGTCCAGCCAAGCGCGCAGGACGTCTGCGGGAGCTGCCCCCGCCTGCCGGGCAGCCACCTGCCCGTCAACCAGCACCATCAGGGTGGGGATGGCCTTCACGTCGAAACGCCGGGACAGGCCCGGGGATTTGTCGACGTCGACCTTCACCAGCTTCACTTCACCGGCACGTTCGCGCGCCAGTTTATCCAGGGCTGGACTGACCATCCGGCATGGACCGCACCAGGCAGCCCAGAAGTCCACCAGCACCGGAACCGGCGACTGTTCGGCCACAGTGCTGAAGTCCGAATCCCCGGCCTCCACGATCCAGGGCAGCCCGGCGCGGCAGCTGCCGCAGCGCGGCCGGCCCGCAGCGGCGGCGGGGATTCTGTTGGTCTTCCCGCAGTGCGGACAGCTGACAAGGGTGGCTTCCATGCCTAATAGTCTTTCCTGTTCTTGTGGGCGCCCCACGCCCGGAAAGGAGCGTCCGACGCCGGGACCTCACCTCTGCTGACGGGCAACAGGTCGGGGCGGGTACCAGAAAAGTAGTCGTAGAAGATGGCGTCGTCAAAACCCGCGGACGCTGCACCGTACCGGTCTGCTGCAAAGAACACACGGTCTATCCGGGCCCAGAGGGCAGAAGCCAGGCACAGCGGGCACGGCTCGCAGCTGGCGTAGAGGACCGCACCGCGCAGGTCGAAGTTCCGCACGGCAGCGGCAGCCGTACGGATGGCCACCACTTCGGCGTGGGCAGTGGGATCGTTGTCGCGGGTGACGCGGTTGACGCCCTCGTGAACCCGCCCGTCCTTCGTCACCACCACTGCGCCGAACGGCCCTCCCCCGTCCTCGACGTTTCGGGTGGCGAGGGCTACCGCCTGTTCGAGGTACTGCGTGGCATTGAGCTGCTGTTGGTCCGCCTGAGTCATAGCTAGATCCTAGCCAAGGGTATGGTCCCAGGGGACGTAAATAGGGGGCTGAATAGGGGGAATTTCCCTGCGACATAGTTGCCTGGGAGGAATACTCTGGCGCCGGGGGTTTTCCGTTTTTTCGCCTCTTGCGAGGCTTCCCATACCGGCCCGCAGAGGGCATCGAACCCGGAGTACCCAATGAAAAAAAGACTCAGCATCATCGTCTGCACCGCCGTGGCCGCTGCCATCGCACCGGCGGGCCCGTCGGCCGCTTCTGACCGGGAGCCGGAGGCCAGGGAAATAGTTGGCGGGCTCGTCTCACCGCTGCACCTGGCCATCGGAACAAATAGGTCCATTTACGTAACGCAGGATTTCGCGGGGAAGCTGAGCCGTGTCAACAGGGACGGCAGCGTCAACGACATCTACCAGGCAGATCCTGGCCGGGGCGTAGCGGGTGTGGAGACCCGTGGCGCCACAACGTTCTTCCTCGAAACCGCAGGCGCCGGCTCCAACGACCCTGCCGCCCTGCGGGGCCATTTGAAAGCGATCAGCCCGCGGGGAGATGTCAGGACCATTGCGGACCTGGCCGAACATGAGCGGAAAAACAACCCCGATGCGGGCCAGCACTACGGGTTTGGAGCGGATGCCAGCAGTAAGTGCCTGGAGCAGGCCGCAGCGGTTCCGGGTGCTCCGGGGGCACGGTACACGGGCGCCCTGGACTCGAACGCCTACGCCACTGCCGTCCAAGGCAACACCGCTTACATCGCCGACGCAGGGGCAAACGCCATCCTGAAGGTCAACATTCACTCGGGCGCCGTCAGCACGCTGGCGGTTCTGCCTCCCCGGCCTTCGGTCCTCACGCAACAGACCGCCACTGCTCTGGGGGCACCAGACTGTGCAAACTTCAAGTACGCCTTCGAACCCGTTCCAACTGACGTGGAGATCGGCCCGGACGGCTGGCTGTACGTGACATCGCTTCCTGGCGGCCCCGAAGCCCCTGGCCTGGGCGCACGCGGCGCGGTTTTCAAGATCAACCCCTGGAATGGCCGCACCAAGCTGTGGGCGGACGGGATCCTCAGTGCCACCGGGCTGGCAGTGGCAAACTCCGGTGATGTGTATGTTGCCTCGCTGTTCGGCAACGAGATCATCAGGTTCAGCGCTTGGAAGGGCCAGCGGTCAGTGTTCCTTCCGGTCCCTGCACCGGCCGACGTAGAAATTCAAGGCCGAACTTTGTATGCGACGGTCGATGCAGTGAACCCGGCCGCCCCACCGCCTCCTCCCGCCGAAGGCCGGGTGATAAAGGTGGACATCAGGTAATCCGGCCACCATTTGGGAAGCAAAAACCCCGGTCCGCAACTGCGGGCCGGGGTTTTCCCTGTCAGCAACGGTTACTGCTTGGTGCCGTCCTCCTTGAGTTCCTCGTCGTCTGCGACGTCGAAGTCCTCTTCATCAAAATCGTCTTCGTCGATGTCCACGTCCGCGGACGCATCGCTCCTGTAGGGATCGGCGTCCCCGGCGTGACTCGCGTTGGCAGCCAGGGCGGCCACTTCGGCGTCACGCCTCTTGGCCTCCCGCAGCAGTTCCTCCAGGTTGGAGGCGTTGACGGGGATTTCGTCGGATACGAATTCGAGGGTGGGAGTCAGTCGGATGCTGAGGTTGCGCCCCACTTCCTGCCGAAGCACACCCTTGGCCTTCTCCAGGCCCTTGGCAGCATCAGCCTGGACGGCCTCGTCACCGAAAACGGTGTAGTAAAGGGTGGCGTGCTGCAGATCGTTCGTCACCCGGGCATCAGTAACAGTGATGCCCTCCAGCCGGGGATCCTTAACCTTCCGGCCCAGGGCCTCAGCAACAACAACCTTAATCCGCTGCGCCAACTTGGCAGCACGTGCCGGATCAGCCATGAACAACTCCTATAAGAAGAAAAATTTGGGGGTACGACGGCGCCCCGACGGGGCCATACGTACGTTTGCGTTTTTGCCACCCACCTAAAGCGAGTGTACGACGGGACTCCCGTCGGGATTTCTCCGGCGGCCCGGGAGTGGCATCGGGCCTGCCGGAGCTGGGTGGCCGACGTCGTAAGACGTTGGCCACCCAGCGAAGGGGCGGGGCCGCCGGAAAAATCCCGACGGCCCCGCACCGGTAGAGCATCAACGCTTAGACGCGCGGCTTCTCACGCATCTCGAAGGTCTCGATGATGTCGCCTTCGGTGATGTCGTTGTAGGAGCCAAGACCGATACCACACTCGAAGTCCGTGCGGACCTCAGTGGCGTCGTCCTTGAAGCGCTTGAGCGTCTCAACGGTGAGGTTGTCACCGATGATCTTGCCGTCGCGGCTGATGCGTGCCTT
Source organism: Arthrobacter sp. sptzw32 (assembly GCF_059089735.1). Classification (NCBI taxonomy): domain Bacteria; kingdom Bacillati; phylum Actinomycetota; class Actinomycetes; order Micrococcales; family Micrococcaceae; genus Arthrobacter; species Arthrobacter sp. sptzw32. Next base: position 79,055 of record NZ_JBNHEZ010000003.1, read on the forward strand.
GGTGTTGCGTCGGATGATGCCCGAGCGGACGATCGAGCCGGCGATGTTTCCGAACTTGGAGGAGCGGAAGACTTCGCGGACTTCGGCCGTACCCAGCTGGAACTCTTCGTATTCCGGCTTGAGCATGCCCTTGAGCGCCATCTCGATGTCATCAATCGCGGAGTAGATGACGGAGTAGAAGCGCATGTCCACGCCTTCGCGGTCTGCCAGTTCGGCAACACGCTCGGCGGGCTTGACGTTGAAGCCAATGATGACGGCGCTGTCCACCGTCGCCAGGTTGACGTCGTTCTGCGTGATGGCACCAACGCCGCGGTGGATGACGCGCAGCTGCACGCCTTCGCCGACGTCGATCTTGAGCAGGGCGTCTTCGAGGGCTTCCACGGCACCGGACACGTCACCCTTGAGGATGAGGTTGAGGGTGTCGATCTTGCCGTCGGCCACTGCCTGGTCGAAGTCTTCCAGGCTGATGCGCTTGCGGCGCTTGGCCAGGGCGGCGTTACGGTCCGCTGCTTCACGCTTCTCGGCGATCTGGCGGGCGGTGCGCTCGTCAGCGGTCACGAAGAAGGTGTCGCCTGCGCGCGGCACGTTGGACAGACCCAGCACCTGGACGGGGCGGGACGGGCCGGCCTCGGTCAGGGCGCTGCCGTCGTCGTCGAACATCGCACGGACGCGGCCGTGGGCCGTGCCTGCAACGATGGTGTCGCCGACGCGCAGCGAGCCGGACTGCACCAGGACGGTGGCCACGGAACCGCGGCCCTTGTCCAGGTTGGCTTCGATGGCGATACCGCGGGCGTCCTTGTTCGGGTTGGCGCGCATGTCCAGGGCAGCGTCTGCGGTGAGCAGGACTGCCTCGAGCAGCTCGTCGATGTTGAGGTTCTGGCGGGCAGAGACCTCCACGAACATGGTGTCGCCACCGTATTCTTCGGGAACCAGGCCGTACTCGGTCAGCTGGCCGCGGACCTTGTCCGGGTTGGCGCCTTCCTTGTCGATCTTGTTCACGGCCACCACGATCGGGACGTTGGCTGCCTGCGCGTGGTTGAGGGCTTCAACGGTCTGGGGCATAACGCCGTCGTCCGCTGCGACCACCAGGATGGCGATGTCGGTGACCTTCGCACCACGGGCACGCATGGCGGTGAACGCCTCGTGGCCCGGGGTATCGATGAAGGTGATCTTCCGGTCGTTGCCTTCGTGGTTGTGGGTGACCTGGTAGGCACCGATGTGCTGGGTGATGCCGCCGTGCTCGCCCGCCATGACGTCGGACTTGCGGATGGCATCAAGCAGGCGGGTCTTACCGTGGTCCACGTGGCCCATGACGGTGACAACCGGAGGACGTGCCTCGAGGTCTTCGTCGCCTTCGGCTTCCAGCTCTGCTTCGAAGTCGATATCGAAGGTGGAGAGCAGCTCGCGCTCCTCGTCCTCCGGCGATACGACCTGGAGCTTGTAGCCAAGCTCCTCGCCCAGCAGCGCAAAGGTTTCCTCATCCAGCGACTGGGTGGCTGTTGCCATTTCACCGAGGTGGAACAGCACGGTGACCAGCGCGGCGGGGTTTGCCTCGATCTTGTCGGCGAAGTCCGTGATGGACGAGCCGCGGCGGAGGCGGATGACAGTGTTGCCGTCGCCGCGGGGTACGCTCACGCCACCCAGCGACGGGGCACTCATCTGCTCAAGTTCCTGGCGCTTTGCACGCTTCGACTTGCGCTGCTTGCCGCGTCCGGCGCCACCCTTGCCGAAGGCACCCTGGGTGCCGCCGCGTCCGCGGCCGCCCTTGCCAAAGCCACCACCGGCGGGAGCACCGCCGCCGCCACCGGGACCACCTGTTCCGGGAGCGCCACCCGGGCGTGCCGGGCCGCGGCCGCCGGCACCTGGACGTCCAGCACCGGCCGGAGCCGGGCGTTCGGTGCGGTTGGGCATCATGCCCGGAGTAGGACGGTTTCCACCGGCGCCACCGGGGCGGGGTGCGCCGGGGCGCGGACCGCCGGCGCCTGCGGCGGGACGAGGCCCACCGGCGCCTGCTGCGGGACGGGGACCACCGGGACGGGGGCCGCCGGCACCTGCTGCGGGGCGCGGACCGCCGGGACGGTCGCCGTCGGTACGGCTTCCACCCGGACGGGGCATGCCCTGGGAGGTGGCGAACGGGTTGTTGCCGGGACGGGGTGCGCGCTCACCGTCGCCGCCACGGCCGCGGGGCATGCCCTGCGAGGTGGCGAAGGGATTGTTGCCCGGACGGGGACCGCCGGGACGGGGAGCGGAACCACCCTGTGATCCACCGGGGCGGGTGGGTGCAGCCGGGGTCTCGGCCTTGGGGGCCGGGCGCGCACCGGGCTTTGCGCCGGTGGACGGTGCAGCAGCCGCTGCCGGAGCGGCCGGAGCCGCCGGAGTGCTGGCAACAGGTGCTGCCGGCGCCGGTGCAGCGGGAGCTGCGGGTGCCGGTGCGGCGGGGGCAGGTTCCTGCGCCTTGGGGGCCGGAGCCTTGGGCGCTGCCGGACCGGGAGCGGGGGTGGAAGGACGCGCCTCTGCCGCGGGAGCGGCTGCCTTGGGCGCGGCGGCCGGAGCTGATGCCTTGGCAGCAGCGTCGGGGAAGGCGTTGCGCAGTTTGCGCACAACGGGGGCCTCAATGGTGGAAGAGGCGGAGCGAACGAATTCGCCCAGTTCCTGCAGTTTTGTCACTGCATCTTTGGAAGTTATACCGAGCTCTTTGGCGAGCTCGTGTACGCGGACCTTGGCCACATTTCTCCTGTCTCGGTCCGCACCGAGCCAGGCACGAACCGTCTACTTCTTACTGCGGGCCCCAGCCGCGATTGGTGCAGAAGGGCCCATTGCAGAGCGCAACAAAGTTGTCATCGTTGCGCACTCATCGCTGGGAACTCATCGGGTTTCCATCAGATTTCTGACCCGCTTTCAGGTTGGACGGTTGGTGTTGCAGTTGCCGTGGCTGCAACGCTCGCTTCCTTGATCCAGCGTTCGACGGCGGCGGTTCCGGTTGCGCCCGACAGGGCACGTCCGAAAGCCCGCCGTTTTAAGGCCAGAGCAAGGCACGATTCACTGGGGTGCAGCCATGCACCCCGGCCAGCCATCCGGCGTCGTTCATCCACAAGGACAGCGGTGGAACCGCTGCCTTCGGCGACGAGCCGGAGTAGTTCGGACCGCTTGCCCTTTTTCCGGCAGCCGATGCAGGTACGTTCCGGTTGACTCCCGGTGGAAAGCTCTGCCACGGTCATCTTCCTGACGTTCATATCTGCCGGCCCCGTCATGCCTTGCCTCCGCTTGTTCAGCGGAAGGGACACGCGCAGGGCGCACAACTGCCGGCCGTTGGGCGCGGCCTTATCTATTCTAGCCCCTCCGGGCCGTTCTGCCCGAAACGCATTTGTGGTCGCGGCGCGGCTGGCCGGTAACCGGCGGGACTAGTTTTCGCGGGGGGTCGCTGCGTCGGAGACGATGTCGATGCGCCAGCCGGTGAGCTTGGCGGCCAGGCGGGCGTTCTGGCCCTCCTTGCCGATGGCCAGCGAGAGCTGGTAATCGGGAACCACGACGCGGGCCGAACGGGTTGCCTCGTCGGTTATGGTGACCGAATTCACCCGCGACGGGGACAATGCACTGGCGATGAACGTGGCCGGATTTTCGCTGAAGTCGACAATGTCGATCTTTTCGTCATTCAGTTCAGTCATGACGGCCCGCACGCGTGAACCCATTTCGCCGATGCACGCGCCCTTGGCGTTGATGCCCGGAGCGTTTGCCTTCACGGCAATCTTGGTGCGGTGTCCCGCTTCCCGGGCCAGGGCGACGATCTCGACCGAACGGTCGGCGATTTCCGGTACTTCCAGTTCGAAGAGCTTACGGACCAGCCCCGGGTGCGAACGGGACAGCGTCACGGACGGGCCCTTGGAACCGCGGTGGACGTCGATGACCAGGGCACGCAGGCGGTTGCCGTGGATGTACTTCTCCCCCGGCACCTGTTCGGGCGGCGGAAGGAGTGCTTCCACAGCGCCGAGGTTGACCTGGACCATGTGCGGGTTGTGGCCCTGCTGGATTGTTCCGGCCACCAGTTCGCCTTCCCGGCCCTTGAACTCGCCCAGGACGTTGTCGTCCTCCACGTCACGCAGCCGCTGCAGGATGATCTGGCGGGCGGTGCTGGCGGCGATGCGGCCGAACCCTTCCGGGGTGTCCTCGAACTCGCCGATGGGGGCGCCGTCGTCGTCAATCTCCACGGCCCAAATGGTCACGTGGCCGCTCTTGCGGTCCAGCTCCGCGCGGGCCTTTTCGAAGGCGCCGGGCGACTTGTGGTAAGCCACCAGGAGCGCCTGCTCGATGGTGGGGATCAGGAGGTCCAGCGGGATTTCACGCTCACGCTCCAGAAGCCTCAGTGCGCTCATGTCAATATCCATCAGGCCTCCTCAGAAGGTCCATTGTGTGCAGTTTCCAGACCGTCCTCGTTGAGGTGGCTGAATTCGATCTCGACTTTTCCGTTGCGGATCCTGTCGAAAGGAAGCTTGAGGGGTTCGCCCTGCCTGGGCTTCATGCCCTTTTTCACGGCGATCTCGGGCACAAGCGTCACGCCGCCGTCGTCGACGGACTTGATCCGGCCAGTGATGTTGTCGCCCTGGACAACATTGACCTTGACCATGCGCCCCTTGGCGCGGTGCCAGTGGCGCGGCTCGGTCAGCGGCCGGCCGACGCCGGGGGAAGAGACTTCAAGGTCGTAGGGACGCCCATCGTCACCGGGATCGTTGTCCAGCACATCGGAAAGCACCTTGGAGATATCGGCAATGACATCCAGGCTTACGCCGCCGGTTTCCTCCTGCGGCAGGTCCACCACCACGTGGACCACCCGATGGGAACCGGGGATGATGGCCACGTCCTCCAGGTAGAGGCGGTTGGCCTGGACCGAGGGTTCAAGAAGGGCCCTGAGCCGTGCAGCTTCCGGATTGTGCGCGGCCTCGGCCTTACCCGTACCGGTCCGGTCTGATGAAGCCGTGGCTTCTGCATTGCTCACGATGCCGGCCGCCTCCCGTTTAGATGATGTTGTGTGTACTAGCGTAGCTATTTTAGCGGTTCCTTGGTGCACGAAGTTCTACCCCCGGCGTGACACCATGGTCTGTTGTGACAGACGACAGCCAGGAAAACCGCCTGCAGATGCGCTATTTCCGGTACGCCGTTTTTTCGCTCGCAGCCCTCCTCGTCCTGAGCCTGGGATTCGCCTTCATCCCCCCTGAACCGCCTGCCCCTGCGGAACCGCCGTTCTCAGAACGGGCCCGCGCGGCCGCGTACGAAGAGACAATGCGGCTGCGGTCCGCCGGGCTGGAACTTGCCGCTACCGGAGGAAACGCCGCCGCCGGTGCAACGGCTATGCCCCCGGTGGACGGGGTTGTGACATTGCTGACCATCCAGGCCCGGGCGCTGCTGCTTCCCGCAGGGCCTGCCCCCACTGACCCTGCGTCCGCCAGGGCTGCTGCGGCCTCAGCCACCGCGCCTCCTGCCGGCGCTTCGCCTTCAGCTTCTCCGCCGTCGCCGGCTCCTCCTGCCCAGGTCACGCCGGCGGAGTTCGCCGCCGCACTGGCCGCCAGCGGGCAGCAACGGCTGAAGGACGCGGAGACGGCCGACGGCGGCATGGCCCGCCTGCTGGCGGGGACCGGCACGGCGCAGCTCCTGGCAGCCGAACGGTTTGGGGCCCAGGGCGCAGGAACAGGGCCGGCAACAGCTCCGGCAGCTGCGTCAGGGGCACCCGGCCCAACAAAGTCCGCTGAGGCCTCTGCCTGCCCGGCCGCACCGACCGCGCCCGAGGAGCAAGCGGATGCGGACACCAGCGTTGGGGCCGCCCTTGCAGCCGTGGCTGTGGCTGAGCGGGAGACCGTGTACGGGTACCAGGCCGCCCTCAGCCGCCTTCCGTCCGAAGGGGCGGGCCCGGCGTCGGACTTCCTGAAACAGCACCAGGACCTTGCGGTACAGGCCGAAACGTTAAGCCTGAGACACTGCAGGGGCCCGGTTCCGCAACAGCCTGGTTACGTCCTGAACCAGGCGTTCCTTGATGCGCCAGCGGCAGGACTTGCCGGGCTGGAGTCAGACATTTTGCCCGCTTATGGGGACATTGTGGCGATTGCAGATGGATCCACCCGGGCCTGGGCCTTGTCCGCACTGCAGGGAGCAGCGCGCCGCGCCCAGCACTGGGGCGCCGGGGCGGTTCCCCTGCCGGGCCTTGTGGTGGACGCTGCCCAGCTGCCGCAACTGCCTGCGTAGGGCGGCCTTCGACTGCCCGGGCGCCAATACCCGGGCCTTGATGCTGGCGAGCCTGCCGCGCCCGGTGGTTTGCTGTAGGGATGGACGCCGCACCCCCTTTCCACAACAACGAACCGCACGGCAACGACATCGCGCAGCGGCTGAACTGGCTGCGGGCAGGGGTGCTGGGCGCCAATGACGGCATCGTCTCCGTTGCAGCGATAGTTGTTGGAGTGGCCGGCGCCACCGCCGCAACCGGGCCGATACTGACAGCCGGAGCCGCGGGCCTGGTGGGCGGGGCCGTGTCCATGGCGCTGGGCGAGTATGTCTCCGTCAGCAGCCAAAGTGACAGCCAGCGCGCGTTGATCGAAAAGGAACGCCGTGAACTGGCGGAGGAACCGGAAGAGGAACTGGCCGAGTTGACGGCCCTTTACCTGGCCAAAGGCCTCAGCCCGGAAACAGCCGGCAGGGTAGCCGAGGAACTTACAGCGCACGACGCACTGGCCGCACACCTGTCCGCCGAACTCAACATTGACGAGACCGGCATCGTCAGCCCCTGGCACGCCGCCTTCGCCTCTGCCATCGCTTTCGTCACCGGCGCCGTCCTCCCCATGCTGGCCATCCTGCTCCCGCCACCGGAGCTTCGTGTCCCCGTCACCTTCGCCGCGGTCCTCCTTGCCCTGGCCCTGACCGGTGGGGTTGGGGCCTGGATCGGCGGCGGTTCAAAAGTCCGGGCGGCTGCCCGGGTGGTTGCAGGCGGCGCCCTCGCCCTCGCAGCCACCTTCAGTGTCGGCAGCCTGCTCGGAGCCACGGGCGTGGTCTAAGGATGTACCCTGCGGCGCTGGCCGCTTCCGTACGCCTAGGCTGGAAGGGATGAGCGGGCCGGCGGCAGTACCAATCCCCCCTGACCTCACTGCGCGGTACAGCCGCAGCAGCGCAGGGCGGGCGTGGCTCGCGTCCCTGCCGGACCTCATCAAGGGCCGGCTGGAGAACTGGCAGCTGACACCGGACCTGCCTCCCGGCGCACTGCCCTGGAACGGCCGCGGCGGAGTGGTCATCCCGGTGACGCAGGCGGACGGCACCGCGGCGGCCCTCAAGATCGCCTTCCCCCACGAGGAAGCCCGGGTTGAACGGCACGCCCTTGCCCTATGGCAGGGACGGGGCGCGGCAGCACTGCTGGCCTCAGACGCAGGTACGTGCGCCATGCTCCTGGAAAGGCTCGACGGCGAACGGTCGCTCGCCGCTGTTTCCATGGAAGAGGCTGTGGAAGTGTGGGGCGGCCTGCTGCGGCAACTGAGCATCGCCCCCGATGACCGGCCGCAGTGGCAGGAGTTTGAACACATCGCCGCACGGGCTGAGCAATGGAGCGATGACCTGCCCCTGGAATGGGAACAGCTGGGACGCCCCTTTCCACGCTGGCTCCTCGAAGCTGCACTTGAGGTGTGCCAAACCCGTGGGGCGGTAGGGCGGCGTTCAGCATGCGACGTCCTGGTACATACCGATCTGTCCTTCCTCAACGTCCTGGCACGTCCCGCTGCGCCGGGACCGGCAGGCTCTGGAGCCCCGCCGGCGCTTCCGACGGCGGAAGGCTTCGCCGCCATCGACCCGCAGCCCATGATTGGCGAGCCGGAGTTCGCCGTGGCCCCGCTGCTGTGGAACCGCCTGTCCCGCTTGCCCCTGGACAACGCCGGAGCCGGGCTTCGGCAGCGTTGTGCTGAGTTCAGCTCTGCCGCGGGCCTGGACCCGGACGTGGCACGGCAATGGGGCATCGCCCGGGAAGTGGAAAACGCCCTCGCATACGCTGGGAGGCCAGGCCAGGGCGGGGACCTTGCCCGGTCCCTGTGGGTGGCCAGCACCCTGGCCGGCAGAACCCTGGAAGGGCTCCCGTCAGCGCATCGTCTTCCGGAACCCGGCAAGACTCCCGGCGCGCGCTGATGCCGGTGGCGCCTCGCTGCTCATGCTCCCCCCACGGCTGCGAGGGCGGACTCCACCGCTGCCACGGCAGTGCGCACCTCTTCCCCTGATGTCTGCCAGTTGCTGACGGAGATGCGCAGGATGTCCCGGTCGCGCCAGCGGGAGCCGGACATCCACACCCTGCCGTCCGCAATGATGCGTGCCGTTACGGCGCGGGTGGTCGCGTCATCGCCGAACGCAATACAGACCTGTGTGTAGCCGACATCATTCAGGACTTCCACGCCGTCGAGCCCTGCCAGGCCGGCGGCAATGTCAGCAGCCGCCGTCACCAGGCCCCGCACCTGGTTTTCCACGCCGTCACGGCCCAGGCTCTTCAGCGCAGCCCATACGGGGACCCCTCGGGCACGGCGCGACAGCTCCGGCACCTTCTCAAACGGGTCACCAGGACCTTCAGCATCCTGGATGAGGTAACTGGTGTGCAGGCCCATGGCGGACCGGAGGGCGGCTGCGTCGCGCACAATGGCGATGCCACAGTCGTAGGGAACGTTCAAGGTCTTGTGGGCGTCCGTCCCCCACGAGTCGGCATCCTCATAGCCCCGGGTCAGGTTCCGCAGTTCGGGTACTGCCGCCGCCCAGAGGCCGAATGCACCGTCGATATGGACCCAGGCGCCATGGTTCCGGGCGATGCCAATGGCGTCGGCAAACGGATCAAACGCCCCGGAATGAAGGTTCCCGGCTTGCAGGCATACCAGGGCCGGCCCCGAACCTTCAGCCAGCGTCGCCTCGAGGGCAGCAGGAACAAGCCGCCCCTGATCATCCACGTCAACCACTGCCGGCCTGCCCAAACCCAGGTACCTGAGGGCGAGGTCCACGGTGTCATGCCGTTCGCGGCCCACGAAGCACCTGATGCGTGGTGCTCCGTTCAACCCATCACGGTCCAGGTCCCAGCCGGCGTTCGAGAGGAGCCGCCACCGTGCGGCAGCCAGCCCGGTGAAGTTGGCCATGGTGGCCCCGGTGACAAAGCCGACGTCGGAGTCCGGTGAAAGCCCCAGCAGTTCCAGCAGCCACGTCCCGGCGCTTTCCTCGATGGCTGCCATGGCAGGGGTGGCGTAGCGGAGGCCGGCGTTCTGGTCCCACGCGCTGACCAGCCAGTCTGAGGCGAGGGCGGCAGGCAGTGTCCCGCCGATGACCCAGCCGAAGAAGCGGCCGGACGGCATCGCCATCAGTCCGGGTTCGGCTGTTTCAGCCAGGAGCTCAACAACATCTTCTGCAGGGACGCCGTGAGCAGGCAGCGGGCCGCCAAAGGCGCCGGTGAGGTCCTGGGCCGGCCGGCGTGGACCCACCGGCCTGTCAGGAAGGCTGCCCAGCCAGGCCTTGGCGTGCCTTGCCGCGGCAGCCAGGGCACTGGAGTACTCATCTTCGCCGTGTGGCATAGCTGCATGCTACTCCCCCGCCTTTGGTGCCCGGGAGGCTCCCGCCTACCCCTGTTGGGCGAAGTTTTCCTGCCAGACGTCGTAGCCGAGCTTGATGATCAGGGCGGCCACCACCACCAGGAAGACGACACGGACAAACCGGCTTCCCTGCGCTACCGCCGTCCTGGCTCCCAGGTACCCGCCGGCCATGTTGGCAAGACCCAGCAACAAGCCGAGTCCCCACAGGATGGAGCCGTGCGGCAGGAAGAACATCAGGGCGCCGGCATTGGTTGCCATGTTCACGATTTTGGCCTTGGCACTGGCTTCGAGGAACGCGTAGCCCATCGCGGAAACCAGTGCGATGACCAGGAAAGAACCGGTTCCAGGACCGATCAGGCCGTCATAAAAGCCGATGACGGCACCGATCAGGCACGCCACCACATAGTGCTTGTGTCCGTTGTGCCGCAGGGCGGTGATGTGGCCCGCGTCCGGCTTAAGTGCCGTAAACAGAGCAACCGCCACCAGTGCGGCCACAATTATGGGTTTGAACACGGCGGACGGCAGCGTGGCGGCCAAGACGGCACCACCGAAACTGCCTGCCAACGCGATTGCGGCCATTGGCAGTGCCGTCCGCAGGTCCGGTCCCACCCGCCGGTAGTACGTGACGGCGCTGGTGGCAGTTCCGAAAATGGACCCCATCTTGTTCGTGGCCAGTGCCTGCACGGGCGTGATGCCCGGGACCAGCAACAGGGCGGGGAGCTGGATCAGCCCGCCCCCGCCCACCACGGCGTCCACCCACCCGGCAGCGAAACCCGCAAGCACAATCAGTACCAGCGTGGTGAGCTGGATGGACTCAAGCCCTGGAAGCACCCCTGCTGCGTCAGCTGGCGCGGACAGCGTTGACTACGTAGTCAACAGCCTTGTCTACGGCAACGTTCTCGGCATCACCGCTGCGGCGGTCCTTGATCTCCACCACGCCGTCCACCAGGCCGCGGCCCACGGCAAGGATAGTGGGTACGCCGAGCAGCTCGGCGTCACCGAACTTGACCCCGGGCGAGACCTTGGGCCGGTCATCCAGCAGGACCTCAAGGCCCGCGGCTTCCAGGTCTGCTGCCAGCTGCCCGGCGGTGGCAAAGATGTCCTCGCCCTTGCCGACGGCCACCACGTGGACGTCAGCCGGCGCCACCGAACGGGGCCACACCAGGCCCTTGCTGTCATTGTTGGACTCGGCCAGCGCGGCAACTGCCCGGGTGACACCTACGCCGTAGGAGCCCATGGTGACGGTAACCTGCTTGCCGTTCTGGTCCAGGACCTTCAGCTCCAGGGCTTCGGCGTACTTCCGGCCGAGCTGGAAAATGTGGCCCATCTCGATTCCGCGGGCTATCTCCAGGGGGCCGGAGCCGTCAGGGGCAGGGTCGCCCTCGCGGACTTCCGTGCACTCGATGACGCCGTCCCACGAGAAGTCCCTGCCCGCCACCAGTCCGAAGACGTGCTTGCCTGCCTCGTTGGCGCCGGTGATCCAGGCGGTTCCGCTGACAATGCGGGGATCCACCAGGTACAGGAGCTTCGAGGCGCTCTCGCTGCCCAGCAGTGCTTCGTCCAGTGCAAGTCCGGGTCCAAGGTAGCCCTTCACGATCAACGGCTGCTTCTTGAGGTCGTCGTCGTTGGCGGCCTCGATGCCAATTTCGCCTGCGATTGGCAGGAAGGAGCCGATGTTCGCCTCAACGCGCTTCAGGTCCACGCCCCGGTCGCCGGGGACACCAATGACCACGAGCTGCCGTTCCCCGGTGGGCAGGGTGACGGCGAGCACGACGTTCTTGAGCGTGTCCGCGGCAGTCCACGCGCCGCCGTCGGCTGATGAACGCGGGGCGAGCTGGTTTGCAGCTGCGACGAGCGTGTCAATGGTGGGCGTATCAGGGGTGTCGAGGACCTCGGCGGCGGGAGCAGCCGAGAAGTCGATTTCCGCTGGCGCCACAGTGGTGACGGCCTCGACGTTCGCGGCGTAGCCCCCGGCGGATCGGACGAACGTGTCCTCACCAATCTCCGTGGGGTGCAGGAATTCCTCGCTCTTCGAGCCGCCCATGGCGCCGGCGGTTGCAGTGACAGGGATAACCTCCAGGCCGAGGCGCTCGAAAATCCGAAGGTAGGCCCCGCGGTGGGCCGCGTAGCTGGCGTCCAGGCCGGCGTCGTCGACGTCGAACGAGTAGGAGTCCTTCATGATGAACTCGCGTCCGCGCAGGAGGCCCGCGCGGGGGCGGGCTTCGTCCCGGTACTTGTTCTGAATCTGGTAAAGGCTGAGCGGCAGGTCCTTGTAGGAGGAGTAGAGGTCCTTGACCAGCAGCGTGAACATTTCTTCGTGGGTAGGGGCCAGCAGGTAGTCCGCGCCCTTGCGGTCCTGGAGGCGGAACAGGCCTTCGCCGTACTCGGTCCAGCGGTTTGTGGCCTCGTACGGTTCGCGCGGCAGCAGCGCCGGGAAGTGAACTTCCTGTGCCCCGATGTTCGCCATTTCCTCCCGGATGATGGCTTCAACCTTGCGCAGGACGCTCAGTCCCAGCGGCAGCCAGGTGTAGATGCCGGGGGCGGCGCGGCGAATGTAGCCTGCGCGGACCAGGAGGCGGTGGCTGGCAACCTCGGCGTCGACGGGGTCTTCGCGCAGGGTGCGCAGGAATAACTGGGACAGTCTTGTAACCACGGGAAGGTTTCCGTTTCTGGGGAGGTGCTGGAGCAGCAGCAGGCCGGGCATTTCGTCTGGGTACTAATCTACCGCCAAGCACAGCAGAGCCACGCCCGGGATACAAAGCCCCTGGCCCCCCAAAGGGCTGGTCATCGCATCCGGGCGTGGCTCAAAGCCGTTACCGCCTAAGTACTGGTGAGGACTGGTGAGACCGCCCACGCCACTCCAGCGCAGCTAAATCGAACCTAAGTGATGGGGCCCACAAATGACAAGTATTCTTTCCATCGGCGTTGATCAGCGTCATGTCCAGGTGCGGCGTAGACCAGCAGGTGAGAATGGGGCGAGTGGCAGGAGAGCCTAGAACAGCACGGTGGCGAACGTGCCCACCTGCCGGAAACCAACCCGCTCGTACGTGGCGCGGGCGCGCACGTTGAATCCGTTGACGTAGAGGCTCGTAATAGGAGCGATTTTCCTTGCCTGCTCCACAACGGCCGCCATGTAGCCGGAGCTGAGGCCCTGGCCGCGGTACAGCGGGTTCATCCAGACGCCCTGGACCTGGGTGACCTCCGAGGTGACGGCACCAAGTTCGGCTTTGAACACCACTTCATGGGCGTCGTTAAGGTGAACGAGGGAATGGCCTTGGCGGATCAGGCCTTCCACCCGCCGGCTGTAGAACTCCCTGCCGCCAAGGAAGGGGGAATAGCCCACTTCCTCCTCGAACATGGCCGCGCAGGCAGGAAGGATGCGGTCAAAATCGGCGAGGTATCCCAGACCGAGGCCGGGATCGGGCTGGATCGACGGCGGACCTTCAATAGTCATCAGGGGCTGCTCGGCGCGAACCTCGTGCGCCCGGTGGCCCAGTTCCACAAGTTCGGCGTGGAGGGCAAGGACCGACTCGGCAGGACCGAAGGCGGAGGCGTAGCGGCGTCCGGACCCATTGGCTGCCCGCGCAACGGCCCCGGCAAAATCGGGGTCCAGCTGGACCGGAACCAGGTTGGCCCCAGCCCAGCACGCTCCTACCAGCACGCCGTCGTCGAAGACGCCAATGACGCCGGCGCCGCCGCTGGTGGGAGCGGCGGTACCGGAAGCACGCAGGTGCGCAAGGATGAAGACGTTGGTTACCGGATCCTGCTGCGCCAGCATCCGGAGCGCGGCAGTATCCGTTCCGTCCAGCGTGCGGACAGAAATCCCCGGGGGGTCGGGTGCGTCCTTACGAGACGCTAACCACGGGGCTACCCTTGACAGCATCTTCGCCATCGGCCTCCCCCATCTCTTCCGCGATCCGCATGGCCTCTTCGATCAGTGTCTCAACAATCTGGCTCTCGGGCACAGTCTTGATGACTTCGCCCTTCACAAAAATCTGGCCCTTGCCGTTGCCGGAAGCCACGCCAAGATCAGCTTCGCGGGCCTCACCGGGACCGTTCACCACGCAACCCATGACGGCCACCCGCAGCGGAATCTCCATGCCTTCGAGTCCTGCCGTGACCTGCTCAGCGAGCGTGTACACATCCACCTGTGCGCGGCCGCAGGACGGGCAGGAAACGATTTCGAGCTTCCGCGGACGCAGGTTGAGGGACTGGAGAATCTGGTTGCCCACCTTGATCTCCTCCACCGGCGGAGCCGAGAGGGAAACGCGGATGGTGTCACCGATCCCCCGGGACAGGAGTGCGCCGAAGGCGGTGGCTGACTTGATGGTTCCCTGGAACGCCGGGCCGGCCTCGGTGACGCCAAGGTGCAGCGGCCAGTCGCCCTTCTCCGCCAGCATCTCGTACGCCGCCACCATGATCACCGGATCGTTGTGCTTGACGGAGATTTTGAAGTCGTGGAAGCCGTGCTCCTCGAACAGGGAGGCTTCCCAGACGGCGGATTCCACCAGTGCCTCCGGCGTGGCCTTGCCGTACTTCTTCAGGATGCCCGGTTCCAGCGAACCGGCGTTGACGCCGATCCTGATGGAGGTGCCATGGTCCCGGGCGGCCGCCGCGATTTCCTTGACCTGGTCGTCGAACTTGCGGATGTTGCCCGGGTTCACACGCACGGCGGCGCAACCGGCCTCAATCGCCGCGAAGACGTACTTGGGCTGGAAGTGGATGTCCGCGATGACCGGAATCTGCGACTTCCTGGCGATGATGGGCAATGCCTCGGCGTCATCGGCGGAAGGGCAGGCCACGCGCACAATGTCACAGCCGGACGCCGTGAGTTCCGCAATCTGCTGCAGGGTGGCGTTGATGTCCGTGGTGGGGGTTGTGGTCATGGACTGCACGCTGATGGGGAAGTCTGAGCCTACCCCTACTGAACCGACCTTGATCTGGCGGGTCTTACGGCGGGGGGCGAGGACGGGCGGCGGTGCTGACGGCATTCCCAGGCTGACCGAGGTCACGTGGACTCCTAGAGTTGAAAGGGTTTCGAAGCGGCTACGCGGTGAGGCCGGCGAGCACGCCGATGATGGGCGACCACTCCGTGATGCGGGTCCCGGCGATGACTCCGGCGGCGGCAAAGGGATCCTGCTTGAGGATTGAATTCAGGGCGGCTTCGTCTGCGGTCTTGAAAATCAGCAGCGCTCCGGCGCCGTCGCCGTACGGACCGCTGGCAAGGACGACACCATCCTGCGCAAGGCCCGCCAGCCATTCGCGGTGGGCTGGCCTGGCCTCGTTGCGGGCTTCGGTGGAATCGGCGGCGTAAACGTACTCAACGGCAAAAACTGTCATACCGCTACCCTATCGCCCCGCCTGCCCCAGCACCCATCCGGGAGCCCTGCCGGGCCGACGGGACTGCACAGTGCGCACGCCTCAGGAAAGGAACAGCACTTTAACCACCGCCGCCGTTCCGGCAGCCCACAGCATGGAGGTCAGTGTTCCGATGATGAAGCGTTCGGCTGCCACGGGCGTTTCCTTCAGCTCCGCGAACCTGCCCAGGCCCTTAATGGCCACGATGTAGGCGATGGCCACAGGTTGGCCGGTGAGGATTGCCAGGCACACGCCGAGCCGCTCCAGTACTCCAATAATTGCTCCGCCGCGGAGGATGCGCTGGCTGGAAACAGGGGGCATCCCAGCTGAAGCACCCGGTGACGGGGCGGCGGCTGCCGCTGTGAGCTCCCCGTCCACGTTTTGGGTTCCGGCACGGGGCGGGTCCACTGTCACGTCCGCGGCCGGGTCCTCGGTTGCCCTGCTGGCCTCCTCCGCAGCTCTGGCGGCATCGGCTTTGTCGTCGATGGTTCTGGCTACCCGGAACACCAGGGCGGTCACCGGCCAACCGGCGAAACCGGCCACGAGCAGCGCGGCCGTAACCCACAGTGCGGTCACTGGGCTGCCTCATTCCTGGTATGGACAGCCTGGAAGTGGGCGTGGTCCAAAAGCATCGCTGCTGCCGGCCTGGCTGCCCATTCTTCCTGCCAGCCGGAGCGAAGGACCGCCCGGCTCACTGATTGCTCCGTTATCCCCAACGAGTGGGCAACCTGCTTCTGGCTGCCATGCCGGCCCTCGCCGTCCTGGATCTCGCGCAGCCGGTCCACCACCCGCCACTGCGCCTCCGTGCGCTGCTGCACAACCCTTCCGATCAGGCGCAGCACCGCCTGGGCGTTTGCGCTGGCCATGGCACCTTCCTTTCCCTGGGACGGGAGGTCCCCACGGCCCATAATGCCCGCTACCACTGACAACGGAACCTGGCCCGCTGCACTTTTCGCCAGTTCCACAGCTTTGCGCGCTGCCACAAAGCCGCTGCCTGATCCCTCCCTGGGGCTGTTCCCCGGCGCCAGCTGTACGTTGCCTATCCCAATCCCGACGTACCAGTGGCCACTCCGAAGCGCGTGGAGTGCTATATCCACCACCTCTGCGGCGTTCTCCACAACGCCCTGGAGTTCGTCACCAACCGAGCGTTCGAAGGGTGCCGGCGTGAGGGTCCGGAGCGCGGAGATCAGGTCAGGGACCCGGTCGCGGTCCGAAGAGCTGCCGCGCTGGTCAATGGTCAGAACGTACATGCCATGACCCTAGACACCGGGCGGCACATAATCAATCGGTAATAGCTGATTATCCAATATCAGCCGTCAGAGGCTGATGAAAGCGAATCACCCTTAGCCGGTTTGCAACTCGCGCAAGGCGCTCGAAGGTCAGCCGAAGAGGTTGACGGGTTTGACGATGTCGGCGTAGATGAGGAGCGCGCTCATGCCCATCAGCAGGGCGGCCACCACATAGGTCACAGGGAGCAGCCTGGCAATGTCAAAGGCGCCTGGGTCAGGCTTGCCGAACAGTTTGGCCACTTGGCGCCGGGCCCCTTCGTAGAGCGCACCGGCTACGTGACCGCCGTCCAGCGGCAATAGCGGGATCAGGTTGAAGACCGCCAGGGCGAAGTTCAGCCCGGCCAGCAGTCCCACCAGGGTGGCCACCCGGGACTGTACGGGGATCTCCTCCATGGCGGCCACTTCACCGGCCACCCGGCCCACACCCACCACGCTGATGGGGCCGTTGGGGTCGCGGGGCTCCTCGCTGAAGGCGGCTTTCGCCACGCCTACCACCCGGGCGGGGAGGTTGAAGACCACTCCTGCCACCTGCCGGATGTTTTCGCCGGCCATGGGCAGAACGGACGACGCCGGCTGGGGCACCAGTTCTGTCTGCGCGCCAATGCCCAGGAAGCCGACGTCCTGGTAAAGGAGGGTGCCGGCGTCGTCCGTCGCCTGCCGGCCATCCGCACCGATGATGGGCCTGGCCGACAGTACCGGCGTCACGGTGGTGGAAACGCGGGCACCGTCCCGCTCCACCGTAATGGCTACTTCACGCCCTGCCGAAGCCCGGATCCATTCAGTCAACTGGTCCCAGCTGGTAACGGCTTTCCCGTCAAAGGAAGTGATGGTGTCGTTGGGTTTCAGGCCTGCGGCCGCGGCCGGCGTAAGCTGGCAGTCCGCTGAATCCGGGTCAATGGTTTCGCCCGCCGCCACCTGGCATTTGGAGACGTCCGAGATGGTGGTGGTGGCGGTGGCCATGCCAAAGCCCATCAGCAGGACAGCGGTCAGCACCACGCCGAGGACCATGTTCATGGCCGGGCCGCCCAGCATCACGATGATCTTTTTCCATACGGGAAGCCGGTAAAACACCCGGTTTTCATCACCCGGGCCAACTTCCTCCTGGGCGGCGGACCGTGCTTCCGTTGCCAGCGTCTGGAACATTCCCGTGCTGGAGGGCCTGACGGATCCGTCCTCCTGGTTGGGCGGGTACATCCCGATCATGGAGACGTAACCGCCCAGCGGAATGGCCTTCACGCCGTACTCCGTCTCGCCTTTCCGCCGTGACCAGAGTGTGGGGCCAAACCCGATCATGTACTTGGTGACGCGGACCCTGAAGAGCTTGGCGGGCACGAGGTGGCCCACTTCGTGGAGCGCGATGGAGGCAGCGATGCCGATGGCCACAAAGACGACACCGAGGATAAAGAGGAAAACGGGGGTCATGGAGGTACTTGCTGCTTCCTAGAGACTGCTGACTGCTAAACGTTCATTGGCGCGTGCGCGTGCCCAGCTTTCAGCATCCAGCACAGTTTCCACTGTCAGCCCGGAGGAGCCTGAATGTTCGCTGAGGACGGCGGCCACGGTGTCCACAATGTCCGTGAACCTGATCCGGCCGGCATGGAAGGCCGTCACGGCTTCCTCGTTGGCGGCGTTAAACACGGCGGGAAAGGTGCTGCCCCGTTTGGCCGCGTCCTTGGCAAGGTCAACGGCAGGGAAGGCAGCCACGTCCAGGGGCTCGAAAGTCCACGTGGACGCCTGGGTCCAGTCGCAGGCCGCGGCGGCGTTGGGCACCCTGTCCGGCCAGCCCAGCCCCAGGGCGATCGGGAGGCGCATGTCCGGCGGGGACGCCTGGGCAATGATCGACCCGTCGATGAACTGGACCATGGAGTGAACCACGGACTGGGGATGCACCACCACATCGATCCGTTCCAGCGGCACGTCGAACAGCAGGTGTGCCTCTATCACTTCCAGTCCCTTGTTGACGAGGGTGGCAGAGTTGGTGGTGACCATGACGCCCATGTCCCAGGTGGGGTGTGCCAGTGCCTCGTGCGGAGCGACATCGTGGAGTTCCGCCCTGGTCCTGCCGCGGAAAGGGCCGCCCGAGGCTGTGAGGATGAGTTTGTCCACCTCGGCCGCCGACCCCGAGCGCAGGCACTGGGCGATAGCCGAGTGCTCGGAGTCCACGGGGACAATCTGGCCTTCCCGTGCCGCCGCTTTCACCAGAGAGCCGCCAACAATAAGCGATTCCTTGTTGGCGAGGGCGAGGGTGGCGCCTGACTTGAGGGCCGCCAAAGTCGGTGCCAGGCCGATGGAACCGGTGATTCCGTTAAGCACCACGTCTGCCTGGACCTCTGCGATCCGGGTGGATGCATCCGGTCCTGCGACGATCTCCGGCCGGTAGCCGTGCCTGCCGGCCGCGGCGGCGGCCTCCCCGATCAACAGTGCGAGGCGTCGGGGGTCGCCGCCGGCAATGCCCACAGCCGCGGCTCCCGTGTGCACCGCCTGCTGCGCGAGGAGCTCCAGGTTGCCTCCCCCGGCACTGAGTGCCACCACCTCGAAAAGATGCGGGGCGCCGTCGACGACGTCAATCGCCTGGGTGCCGATGGAGCCGGTGGATCCAAGGAGGGCGATCTTGCGTGGCTGCATTGCTTAAGTATTGCGCACCATCCTTGGCCCGCTGCGCCTTGACCCCGGGTGGCCGGGCGTAACGTGGACTCCGTGGACTGGCTCTCGTGGTTTGATGCGCCGGAATACGAGTTCGCCCGGCAGGTGCTGCAGCGCGGCGTGGCAGCACTGTATTTCGTTGCGTTCCTGTCCTCACTGAACCAGTTCCCCGCGCTGCTGGGCGAGCGGGGCCTCCTTCCGGCGCCTGAGTACCTGTCCGGTTTCAGCCGTTTGCGCCGGCCCACCCTATTCCGCTGGCGGTACTCGGACCGGCTGCTGCGCTGGGTCTGCGCGGCAGGGCTTGTGGTGTCGGCGCTGCTGGTGGCGGGCATCCCGCAGCAGGGTCCGCCTTGGGTTCCCCTCATTGCGTTCCTGAGCCTGTGGCTGCTCTACATGTCCATTGTGAACGTGGGCCAGACCTTCTACGGCTTCGGCTGGGAGATGCTGCTCCTCGAGGCGGGCTTCACCGTGGCCTTCCTGGGGTCGGACCAGACCGACCCGCCGCGCACCATCCTGATCCTGATCGTGTGGCTGGTGTTCCGGCTCGAGTTTGGCGCCGGCATGATCAAAATCCGCGGCGGCCGTGAATGGCGCGACCTCACCGCCCTGTACTACCACCACGAAACCCAGCCCATGCCGGGGCCATTGAGCCGGCAGGCGCATCTGCTGCCCAAACCGCTCCACAAAGTTGAAGTCCTCGGCAACCATTTCGCCCAGCTGGTGGTGCCCTTTTTCCTGTTCGCGCCGCAGCCGGTGGCCAGCGTCGCGGCGGCGGTGGTCATCCTCACCCAGCTGTGGCTGGTGGCCACCGGCAACTTCGCCTGGCTGAACTGGATCGCCATTGTGCTGGCGTTCGCCGCGGTGAGCGACCCGGTGGCGCATGCTGTCCTGCCGGTCATCCCGCTGGACTGGCACGGCGAAGCCGCCGCGGGCAGGGAGACACCGCTGTGGTGGCTGGTCATCACGCTGGCCGTCACCCTTTTGCTGCTGGTGCTCAGCTACTGGCCCCTGCGCAACCTGTTCTCCAGCCGGCAACTCATGAACGCCAGCTTCAACCGGTGGCAGCTGGTCAACACCTACGGTGCGTTCGGTTCAGTAACCAGGAAGCGCATCGAGATCGTGGTGGAAGGCACGCTGGAGGAGGACCCGGACAGTTCCGCCAAGTGGCAGGAGTACGGCTTCAAGGGCAAGCCGGGCGATGTCCGCAGGGTGCCGCGCCAGTGGGCGCCGTACCACCTCCGGCTGGACTGGCTGATGTGGTTCCTGCCGCTGCGGAGCGTCCATGAGGAGTGGTTCTACGCTTTCCTCGGCAAACTGCTGGAAGCGGACCGCCCCACGCTGCGGCTGCTTCGCCAGGACCCGTTCGACGGCGTGCCGCCGCACTGGGTGCGCGTCCGCAGCTACCACTACCGGTTTGCGACGCGTCAGGAATTCCGGGAGACCGGGGACCGGTGGGTGCGGACGTTGCTCCACGAGCCGATTCCCCCGGTTTCGCTGCGGAAATCGAGCGGACGCAAACGTTAGGCGTGCTCCCCTGCACGGCGGATAACTGCCTCGGCGTGCCGGAGGATGGGCCCGTCAACCATGTGGCCGTTGTATTGGAAAACGCCCTGTCCTGCCGCCGCCGCGGCCTGGAGCAGCGCTGCGGCAGCCGAGACCTCCGCTTCCGAGGGCGCATAGGTCCCCCGCACCACTGCTGCCTGGCTGGGATGGATGCATGCCTTGGAACCGAAGCCTGACGCCACCGCATCCGCCGCTTCCGCCGCCAGGCCCGCCAGGTCCGGAATGTTGGTGTAGACGGCGTCCACCGCTTCCTTGCCGAAGGCCCGTGCGGCGAGCAGGACTGAGGACCGGGCGTGGAGCGCGACGGCCCGGTAGCCGCCATCGTCCGTCCTGCTGGAGTTCCCGCCCAGTGACGCCAGCAGGTCCTCAGCTCCCCACATCAGGGCCACTACGTTGGGGGCCGCGGCGATTGCCGGGGCGTTGAGGACGCCGGCGGCCGTTTCACACAGTGCAATCACCTGGTAGCGGGCCAGGGCATCCACCTGCGCGGTGCTCTCGGCTTTCGCGAGCATCACGGTTTTGTAGGGCGTGTGGGCCAGGCAGTGCAGGTCCTTCTCGAATTCTTCGCTCCCGGCAGGGTTTACCCGGATAATGGTCCGGCTCGGGTCCAGCTCGGGCACGTCGCCGGCAGCACCGAGCTGCGCAAGGATGGCACCGCGGGCGCGTTGTTTGTCCGCCGGGGCGACGGCGTCCTCAAGGTCCAGAATGACGGCGTCGGCGCGGGTGGCGGCTTTCTGGTAGCGCTCAGGCCGGTCCGCCGGGCAGAAAAGCAGGGCAGGTCCCATCACAAAGGTCATACCGGTATTGTCCCCTCTCCCGGGCCGGGCTGCCGAGCGTGCGCGTCCCGCGTCCACATCAGGCAACTGCGCTTCGCCAGTGCAACCACGGTGCCGTCCTGGTTGCGGCCGGTGTGTTCCATGCTGACGATGCCCTGGCCGGGGCGGGATGACGAGAGCCGTTTCCCGGCGATCACCGTCTCGGTGTAAAGGGTGTCGCCGTGGTACAGCGGGTGCGGGAAGGAGACGTCGGTGAGGCCCAGTTGGGCGATGATGGTGCCCTGGGTGAGCTGGGAAACGGACTGGCCCACCATGGTGGCGAGGGTGAACATGGAGTTCACCAGCCGCTGGCCGAAAGGCTGGCCTGCGCTCCAGGCAGCGTCGAGGTGCAGCGCCTGGGTGTTCATTGTCAGCGTGGTGAACAGGACGTTGTCCGCTTCCGTGACGGTCCGGCCGGGACGGTGGGCGTACAGCACGCCCTCCTCCAGCTCATCGAAGTACAGTCCGCGCTGCTCGATCTGGCGCAGCCCGTCGCCGGAATTCCTGCCGCCCCTCATACAGTCAGTTCCCGGTCTTCCTCGAAAAGCTCGGCACCGGTGGCCGCTGCCACGTCCTCCACGGAAACGTTGGGCGCCAGTTCCCGGAGTACCAGGCGCGAGCCTGCTGAGTCGACGACGTCGATGACTGCCAGGTCCGTGATGATCCGGTCCACGCAGCCTTTGCCCGTCAGGGGCAGGGAGCACTGCCGGACGATCTTCGGGTTCCCGTTGCGGTCCACGTGCTCCATCATCACGATGACCTTCTTGGCGCCGAACACCAGGTCCATGGCCCCGCCCATTCCCTTGACCATCTTGCCCGGAATCATCCAGTTGGCGAGATCGCCGTTCTCGGCCACCTCCATGGCACCGAGTACGGCGACATCCACGTGCCCGCCGCGGATCATTCCGAAGGAAGTTGCCGAGTCGAAGAAGGCAGCCCCCTTGTTGACCGTGACAGTTTCCTTGCCGGCGTTGATCAGGTCCGGGTCTACGGCATCCTCCGCCGGATAAGGTCCGACGCCGAGAATCCCGTTTTCGGAATGGAGCACCACTTCCACCCCGGCAGGGATGTAGTTGGGAATGAGGGTTGGCATGCCGATGCCCAGGTTGACGTACTGGCCGTTGCTGAGCTCCCGGGCCACCCGGGCGGCCAGTTCGTTCCGCGTCCAGCCCTTGGTTTGGGACGTGTCCCGTCCGTCGCCCGGGGCGTCGTGTTGGGAGGCTGCGCGGCGGTACTCCGGACGTACGCCTTCAGGCCGTGGCGCGTAGGGGCTGTTCGGGTCCATGGCTATGCTCCTGCCTGCTGGTTGAGGGCGACGGTCCGCTTTTCAATCCGCTTTTCGGCGTCCGGGGCCAGCACTACCCGCTGGACGAAAATCCCCGGTGTGTGGATGTGTTCGGGGTCCAGCTCGCCCGGTTCCACCAGTTCCTCCACCTCCGCGATGGTGATCCGCCCGGCCATGGCGCACAGCGGGTTGAAGTTCATGGCGGTGGCGTGGAAGACCAGGTTTCCGTGGCGGTCGCCCTTCCAGGCGTGGACCAGGCCAAAGTCCGGGGTCAGGGCCTCCTCCAGCACGTAATCGACCCCGGCGAAGGTGCGCACCTCCTTCGGGGCCGAAGCGATGGCGATCCCGCCGTGGGCGTCGTATTTCTGCGGCAGGCCGCCGTCGGACACCTGGGTGCCTACGCCGGCCTTGGTGAAAAAGGCCGGGATGCCGGCGCCGCCTGCCCGGAGTTTCTCTGCAAGGGTGCCCTGCGGAGTGAGCACCACCTCAAGCTCACCGGCCAGGTACTGGCGGGCGAACTCCTTGTTCTCGCCGACGTAGGAGCTGATGGTCCGGCGGATCCGGCCGTCCCGAAGCAGTATGCCCAGGCCCCAGTCGTCCACGCCGCAGTTGTTGCTCACCGTTTCCAGTTCCGTTGTTCCGGCCCGGTGCAGCGCGTCAATGAGGGACACCGGGATGCCGCACAAACCGAAGCCCCCCACGGCCAGGGAGGCGCCGTCCGGGATGTCCGCTACAGCCTCCTCTGCGGTGGCAACAACCTTATCTATCATCGGTAATCCCTTCAGGCCGGCTCGGTTCCATGGGGCAAGCGCCCGGTACTACAGACCCAGTTCGCGGGCAATCAGCATCAACTGGACCTCCGTGGTGCCCTCCCCCACTTCAAGGATCTTGGAGTCGCGGTAATGGCGTGCCACGGTGAACTCATTGATGAAGCCATAGCCGCCGAACACCTGGGTGGCATCCCGCGCGTTGTCCATGGCCGCCTCGCCTGCGACCATCTTAGCGATGGCCGCCTGGGTCTTGAACGGCTTTCCGGCCAGCATGCGGAACGCCGCGTCGTAGTAAGCCAGGCGGGCGGTATGGGCCCTTGCCTCCATGCGGGCGATCTTGAATGAGATCGCCTGGTACTTGCCAATTTGGTTGCCGAAGGCGCTCCGTTCCTTCGCGTATTTGACCGACAGATCCACGCAGCCCTGGGCGGCGCCGGTGGCCAAGGCTGCGATCGCGATGCGGCCCTCATCGAGGATGGACAGGAAGTTGGCGTAGCCGCGGCCCTCCACCCCCAGCAGGTTCGACTCCGGGACACGCACGTCCTTCAGCGTCAGCGGGTGGGTGTCCGAGGCGTTCCAGCCCACCTTGTTGTACGGCTTCTCCGCTTTGAAGCCTTCCGTGTCCGTGGGGACCAGGATGGTGGATATTTCCTTTTGGATGCCGCCGTCCGCGCGTTCCTTCTGTCCGGTGACGGCTGTGACCGTGACAAGCCGGGTGATGTCCGTGCCGGAGTTGGTGATGAACTCCTTGTTGCCGTTGATCACCCATTGCCCTGCCTCACGCCGGGCGGAGGTCTTGGTGCCGCCGGCGTCGGATCCCGCCTCCGGTTCGGTCAGGCCGAAGCCCGCGAGCGCCTGGCCGGACGCCAGCAGGGGCAGCCACTCCTGCTTCTGTTCCCCGGTTCCGAAGCGGTAGATCGGCATGGCGCCGAGGGACACGCCTGCCTCGAGGGTGATGGCAACGGACTGGTCCACCCGGCCCAGCTGCTCCAGTGCCAGGGCAAGGGCGAAGTAGTCCCCGCCCATGCCGCCGAATTCCTCGGGGAAGGGCAGTCCGAACAGCCCCATTTCCGCCATCTGCTTCACTACCCCGTAGGGGAAGCTGTGCTCTTCGTCGTGCTTGGCCGATACCGGGGCAACCACGTTGTCCGCGAAGTCCCGGACTGTGTCGCTGAGGTCCTGGTATTCCTCGCTGAGTTCAAAACCTGCCATGTCTAGGCTCCTTTGCCATCTGAAGGGGTGTCGTGTGGCTGTTCTGCGGCGGCCTCCGGGTGGGTGGCGTGGATGGTGGCCAGGACCTGGTCTGCCTTGACGGGGTCCCCCGGCCGGATACTGAGGTGGACCGTTCCGTCCAGCGGTGCCAGCAAATGGTGTTCCATCTTCATCGCCTCCACCGACGCCAGCACCTGCCCGGCCACCACGGCCTCTCCGTCGCTGACCGCGACGGACACCACGGTCCCCGGCATTGGGGAGCGGACGGCGGGATCGGCGGCGCCCTCCTCCCGGTGGACAGCTGCCAGGACCCGTTCCAGCCGTGACTCACGGGTGAGTATTTCCAGCCGGCAGGACCAGCCTTCATTGCCCAGGAACAGTTCCGCCGGTACTCCTGCAACCGGGTGGTCATTGTTAGGTGTCACCGGCCCACGGAAGACCGGTGCTACGGCGTAGGTGGTGCTCTGGCCGTCGAGGGTCAGCACGGCGGCGCGGGGGGAAAGGTACTCCAGCCGCGCCGGTCGCGCGGGCCCGCTGTCCACAGCCACGAGGACAGTGCCGCCGGGGGTCCTGCCTCCCGCGGGCACAGTGCCAAGCGCAGTACCGTCTGGTGATGCGCCGCTGATGCTTACGGTTGCCACGCCGCCGTCGGGCGTTCCCAAACTGATGCGGCGGGGTGCAGGTGCTCCCAGCCGCCAGCCATTGCGTGCCTGCCAGAGGCCGGGCGCGGGGGGCGTATTGTTCTGTGCCTCGGCACCGACGGTGAGGAGTGCCGCCGCCACCAGTTCGGCGTCGGCGACCCGGCGGAAGGTCAGCTTGGGCAGTTTGCGCTCTATCAGTCCGGTATCGAGGCGGCCGGCGCGGACGTCGGGATCATTGATCAGCAACCGCAGGTACTCCACATTGGTGTCCAGTCCCAGTGCGGTATAGCCTGCCAGGGCGGTATCAAGGGTGGCCAGGGCTGCCGCGCGGTCCTCGCCCCAGGCGATGAGCTTGGACATCATGGGGTCGTAGCTGGCCGAGAGCTCCAGCCCCTCCACCAGGGACGAGTCCACCCGCACCAGGCCGTTGCCGGCAGTGACCTGGGTTTGGGAAGGGGCGCTGGGGCGCCTTGGCCCACCGGGCAGTTCGTCCAGCAGGAGCAACGTGCCTGTGGACGGAAGGAAGTTCTTCTCGGGCACCTCGGCGTAAACCCGGGCTTCCACTGCGTGACCGTTAAGTCCGACGGCGGCCTGCCGGACGGTGAGTTCCTCGCCCGCGGCGATCCGCACCTGCCACTCGACGAGGTCGATGCCGGTGACCATCTCGGTGACCGGGTGTTCCACCTGCAGCCGTGTGTTCATCTCCATGAAATAGAACTCCTCCGGCGAATCGTCGGAGACGAGGAACTCCACGGTTCCGGCGCCGCTGTAGTTGACGCTGCGGGCTGCGTTGCACGCGGCTTCGCCGATGCGGGCACGGATGGCGGCGCCTGCCGGGAGTGCTTCAAGCAGCGGTGAAGGAGCCTCTTCGATAACCTTTTGGTGCCGCCGCTGCAACGAGCATTCGCGCTCGCCGAGGTGGATGACGTTGCCGTGGTTGTCGGCCAGGACCTGCACCTCGATGTGCCGCGGGGTGGACACCAGGCGCTCCAGGAACAGGGTGTCGTCGCCGAAGGCACTTGCCGCCACCCTTCGCGCCGTGGCCAGTGCCGGCACCAGGTCTTCCTGGCGTTCCACCTCGTGCATGCCTTTGCCGCCCCCGCCCGCTGAGGGTTTGATCAGGAGGGGAAACCCCACGGCCCCGGCAGCCTGTGCCAGTTGGTGGTCGGTCATTCCCGGTTGGGCAACCCCGGGGACCACGGGAACGCCGTATCCGGCCACGTGGTTCTTGGACCGGATCTTGTCCCCCATCACATTCAGGGCCTCCACACCGGGTCCGATGAAGGTAATGCCTGCCTGGTCCAGTGCGCGGGCAAAGTCCACGTTCTCGCTGAGGAAGCCATAGCCCGGGTGCACTGCTTCGGCCCCTGTCTTGCGGCACGCCTCGATAATGGCTTCGATCTTCAGGTAGCTCTCGGTGGCAGCGGCCGGGCCAATCCGGACGGCAGTGTCAGCTTCGCGGACGTGCCGGGCGCCGGCGTCGGCATCGCTGTACACCGCGACTGACCGGATACCCAGGGCGCGCAGCGTCCGGATGACGCGGCTTGCGATCTCGCCGCGGTTGGCCACGAGGACGGTGTCGAAGAGTGCATCCTGTTTTGGCGGTGCCGTGGCGGATGCTTCCGCGCGGGCGGCCGGCGATAGTGGCATGGTCACTGGGCTCACATCCTGAAGAGGCCGAAGGAGGTTTCCGGCAGCGGGGCGCGGGACACCACGTCCAGTGCCAGCCCCAAGACGGTACGGGTGTCCACGGGATCGATCACGCCGTCATCCCACAGGCGGGCGGTGGAGTAATAGGGGCTGCCCTGGTCCTCGTACTGCCGGCGGATGGGCGCCTTGAAGTTTTCCTCGTCCTCAGCCGACCACTCCTGGCCGGCTGCCTCGTACTGCTCCCGCTTCACGGTGGCCAGGACGCTGGAGGCCTGATTGCCGCCCATCACGGAAATCCGGGCGGCGGGCCACATCCACAGGAACCGCGGCGAATAGGCGCGGCCACACATCGAGTAGTTGCCGGCACCGAACGAGCCTCCGATCACCACCGTCAGCTTGGGCACACGGGCTGTCGCCACGGCGGTGACCATCTTGGCCCCGTTCTTCGCGATGCCGCCCTGCTCCGAATCCTTGCCCACCATAAAACCGGAGATGTTTTGCAGGAACAGAAGCGGGATTCCACGCTGGTCGCACAGTTCAATGAAGTGCGCGCCCTTGAGGGACGATTCGCTGAACAGGACGCCGTTGTTGGCCACGATCCCCACCGGGTGCCCGTGCAGCCTGGCGAAGCCTGTCACCAAGGTGGTGCCGTACTCCTTTTTGAATTCGTGGAACCGGCCGCCGTCCACCAGCCTGGCGATCACCTCATGGACGTCGTACGGGGCGTTGACGTCCGTTGGAACAGCGCCGTAGATCCCGCCAGGATCTGCTGCGGGTTCGACGGCGTCAGCCACCTCCCACACCGGTGGTGCCGGCGGCGGCAGGGTGGCCACGATGTCCCGGATGATCTGCAGCGCGTGTTCGTCGTTTTCGGCCAGGTGGTCCGTCACGCCGGAGATCCTGGAGTGCACTTCCCCGCCGCCGAGTTCCTCAGGAGTGACAATTTCACCGATCGCGGCCTTCACCAGCGGCGGCCCGCCCAGGAAGATGGTGCCCTGGTTCCGGACGATTACGGTCTCGTCACTCATGGCCGGAACGTAGGCACCGCCGGCAGTGCAGGAGCCCATGACCGAGGCGATCTGGGGAATCTTGGCCGCCGAGAGCCTGGCCTGGTTATAGAAGATCCGGCCAAAGTGGTCCCGGTCCGGGAAAACCTCATCCTGCTTGGGCAGGAAGGCCCCACCGGAGTCCACCAGGTAGATGCAGGGCAGCCGGTTTTCGAAGGCGATTTCCTGGGCCCGCAGGTGCTTCTTCACGGTCATCGGATAGTACGTTCCGCCCTTGACGGTGGCGTCATTGGAAATCACCAGCACATGCCTGCCGTGAACCAGCCCGATCCCCGCAATCACGCCGGCGCCGGGGGCCTCATCGTTGTACATCCCGGTGGCGGCCAGTGGCGCAATTTCGAGGAAGGGGCTGCCGTCGTCGAGCAGCTGGTCGATGCGTTGGCGGGGCAGGAGCTTTCCCCGGGCCACGTGGCGTTGCCTGGACTTTTCGGGCCCGCCCAGGGCGGCGTCGGCCAGCTTTTTCCGCAGCTCCTCGGCGAGCGCCAGCTGCTCGGCGCGGTTGGACGCAAAGGCCTCGGCCGTTGCGTCAAGCCGGGTGGCAAGGGTCTCCATTGACGGTCCGTTCCTGTTCCGGTCCGAGCTGTCCAAGCAACTCGGTTAGCGCCCAATAACTGAAAATCAGGTTAGTTTGTATTAACTGTGAAGTCCAACACATACCGCTCTGGCTGACGCCGCGGGGCCGAGGAGGAAACGTGGCCGGCACCGACGCCACCAAGACGGGCGGACGAGGATCCTCGATCCAGTCCCCGGCTGCGGATCCGGGTCCGGCAGGCGTTACCGCCGGCCGGCCCGAACCAGCCACCCAGCGCGTCCCGTCAACGCAGCGCGTCCAGTCAACGCAGCGCGGCAAGGCCAAGGAAAACCGCCGCCAGGCGCTGCTGTCCGCCGCGGCTTCGCTGTTCGCCGTCAACGGGTTCAACCGGGTATCCCTTGAAGACCTTGGAGCAGCGGCAGGAGTCAGTGGCCCGGCCGTTTACCGTCACTTTCCGGGCAAGCAGGCCGTCCTTGCCGACCTGCTGGTGACCGTCAGCCAGGAACTGCTGGACGGCGGCCGTGACGTTGTTGACCAAAATCCTGATCCCGCCTCCGCCCTGCGGCGCCTGGTGGAGTTCCAGGTGGACTTCGCCCTCGGCAAGCCTGACGTCATCCGGGTACAGGACCGGGACTTCAGCAACCTGTCCGAGCAGGACCAGACAGCCGTGCGTACGCTTCAGCTGAATTACGTCGAAGTCTGGGTGGACGTGCTCGCCCGGCTGCATCCGGACACGGACATCGCGGAGCTGCGGATGCGGGCGCACGCCACGTTCGGACTGATCAACTCCACGCCGCACTCGGTCCGCAGCCACGGCCGGAAGGTGGCGGCACGAACCGCCCGTCCCCTGCTGGAGGGCATGGCTTTGGCTGCGCTGCTGGTGGAGGTCCCGCAGGGCTCCCCGTAAGGCCCCGGTTCTTCAACAGCCGAAGGGACGCGCGGCCCGGCAGGAAACGTGCGGCCCGGCAGACCCGGCCGGCGGCAGCGGTCCAGCAGCTGCCGGCTCAGACCATCGTGAGGACCATTCCGGGCTCTGCGAGGATCGCGCCTACATCTGCCAGGAAACGGGAGCCCTGCTCGCCGTCCACCAGGCGGTGGTCAAAGGACAGGCTCAGTGTGAGGACCTGGCGCAGCGCCACCTGGCCCTGGTGCTCCCACGGCATGTTCCGCACCGCTCCCAACGCCAGGATGGCCGCCTCCCCCGGGTTGAGGATGGGCGTGCCGGCGTCGATCCCAAAGACACCGATGTTGGTGATCGAGATAGTTCCCCCGGACAAGTCCGCGGGTGTGGTCTTGCCCGCCCGGGCGGTTTCGGTGAGTTCCGTCAGGGCATCGGCCAGCTGCAGCAGGGACAGGGTGTCCGCGTCCTTGATATTGGGAACCGTGAGTCCACGCGGCGTCGCGGCGGCTATGCCGAGGTTCACGTAGTTGAACGTCACAATCTCCTGGTTCTGCTCGTCCCATCGGGCGTTGAGGGCGGGATTGCGCCGCAGTGCGATGAGTACGGCTTTCGCCGCCAGGGTGAGCGGAGTCAGCTTGTGGCCGCTGAAGCCGCGGCTTTCCTTGAGCCTGGCCAGGAGCTCCATCGACGGGGTGACGTCCACCGTGAGGAATTCGGTGACGTGGGGCGCGGTAAAGGCACTCTGCACCATTGCAGCCGCCGTGAGCTTCCGCACGCCTTTGATGGGCGTCCGGGTTTCCCGCCCGCCCTGCTGTGCCGCCAGCACCGGGGTTTCTGCTTCCCACGCAGGAGCAGCCGCCCTCGGCGACCTGCCGTCCAGGAATTGCTGGACGTCCTCGCGGGTGATCAAGCCGTGCGGGCCGGTTGCTGGAACCAGCGCCAGGTCCACGCCCGCGTCCTTGGCAAACTTCCGCACGGGCGGAGTGGACCGGGGGCGCATTGCGCCAGGGTCGGTTACGGCAGGCCCTGTTCCGGCCGGCTCAACCAACGGTTTTGTCGCTGCTGCCTCGGCCACCGGGGCCGCAGCAACCCGGAGCAGGTTGCGGGGGCGCCGTGCCGGACGGGCGGAGCTTTCGACGACGGCGCCGTACCCCACGAGGTTGGGTTGCCTCCTGGCGGGTTCCCCCTCCTGGCCCGCGGCGGAGGCGGCCGGGCCGGCCGGGGACAGAGCAGCGGTACCGGACCCTGCTGAGGCAGTGCCGGCGTCGTCTGCCACTTCAAAGGAGACGATGGGCTTGCCTACCTCCACGATGGTGCCGGGCTGTTCGTGCAGTTCCCGGATGACTCCGGCAAAAGGGGACGGGAGCTCCACCACCGCCTTGGCGGTTTCCACCTCGGCGATTACCTGGTTCAGGCTCACCGTATCCCCCACCCCCACTTTCCAGCTGAGGATTTCCGATTCAGTGAGTCCTTCGCCCAGGTCCGGGAGCCGGAATTCCTTGATCATGGTGGCGCTCATCCTTCCAGCCCGCTGAGGGAGTTGGGCCGGCCCAGGGCACGGTCCACGCCGTCGAGGATGCGGTCCAGGCCCGGCAGGTGGTGCATTTCCAATTTGGAGTACGGGTATGGGATGTCGAAGCCGGTCACGCGGACAGGCGCCGCTTCAAGGTAGTAGAAGCACCGTTCGGTAATGCTCGCTGCCACTTCCGCGCCGAGGCCTCCGGACTGGCCCGCCTCGTGGGTGATGACCAGGCGGCCGGTCTTGCGGACTGAGGACATCACGGTGTCGTAGTCCACGGGCGCGAGCGAACGAAGGTCGATGACTTCGATGGAGATGCCTTCGTCCGCGGCGGCAAGGGCGGCGTCCCGTGCTGTCTTTACCAATGGACCGTAGGCCACCAGGGTGACGTCTGTGCCGTCCGCCAGCACCCTCGCCTTGTCCATGGGTGCCGCTGACAGTGGGTCAAGCGCCTCGTCCACTTCACCCTTGTCGTGATAGCGGCGCTTGGGCTCAAAGTACAGGACGGGGTCGTCGCAGGAGATGGCCTGCTGGATGACGGTATGCGCGTCCTGGGGGCTGGAAACAGTCACCACCCGCAGCCCTGAGGTGTGGGTGAAGTAGGCTTCCGGGGATTCCGAGTGGTGTTCAGGTGAGCCGATGCCGCCGCCGAACGGCACCCTGATGGTGATGGGCATTTTCACCGCGCCGCGGGTGCGGTAGTGCAGTTTGGCCACCTGGCTGACGATCTGGTCTAATGCCGGGTAGATGAAGCCGTCAAACTGGATTTCCACCACGGGCCGGTAGCCGCGGTAGGCCAGTCCCACGGCGGTTCCCACGATGGCGGACTCGGCCAGCGGCGTGTCCACAACGCGGTGCCTGCCGAAGTCCTTTTGCAGGCCGTCTGTAATCCTGAAGACGCCGCCAAGGGCACCGATGTCCTCGCCCAGCAGGACCACCTTTGGGTCATTTTCCATTGATTTGCGCAGGCCGGCGTTGATGGCACGGGCAAAGGTCATCTGGGTCATCAGCGTTCACCTTTTTTTGAGACGGCTTCTGCGGGATCACCGAAGGAGGCCAGGTAACGGGTGTAGTGGTCCTGCTGCCGGTCCAGCCAGGAGTTGGGGGTGCTGTAGACGTGCTTGAAAACGTCCAGCGGCTGGGGCTCCGGCATGGTGGTGCAGCCCGTGCGCATGTCCCGTGCAACGGCGTCGGCCTTGTCCTTGACCTGCTGCTTGAACCCTGCCGTCAGGAGGCCTTTGCGGTCCAAAAGCGCTTCGACCCGGCTGATGGGGTCCTTCGCTGCCCAGTCCTCGAGTTCATTGGGGTCCCGGTAGCGGGTGGGGTCATCGGCCGTGGTGTGGGGGCCCATCCGGTAGCTGACGGCCTCAATGAAGGTGGGGCCGCCGCCGCGGCGGGCACGGTCCAGGCCCACCCGCGTTGCCGCCATGACGGCAAGGACGTCGTTGCCGTCCACCCGGAGGCTGGGGATGCCGAACCCGGCGGCCCGGTCCGCGAGCTGGATGTGCGACTGAACGCGCACGGGCTCGGAGATGGCCCAGTGGTTGTTGGTGCAAAAGAACACGACAGGCACCTGAAAGCTCGCGGCAAAGACCATCGCCTCGTTGACGTCACCCTCGCTGGTGGCGCCGTCGCCGAAGTAGGTGACGGCCGCGGAATCGGCGCCGTCGTTCTGGATGCCCATGGCATATCCGGTGGCATGCAGGGTCTGGGCGCCGATGATGATCTGCGGCGTGGCCATGTTAATGGAGTAGGGGTCCCAGCCGGACGAGGCGTTTCCGCGCCAGACCCGGACGATGTCCGTCAGGCCGACACCACGGCAGTAGGCCACACCGTTTTCGCGGTAGCTGGAAAAAACGAAGTCGTCCGCGCGCAGGGACCGGGCGGAGCCGACCTGCGCCGCTTCCTGCCCCAGCAGTGGCGGCCATAAGGCGAGTTCGCCCTGCCTTTGCAAGGCAGTGGCTTCAACGTCGATGCGCCGGACAACAGTCATGTCCTCGAACAGCGAGCACAGCTGCTCGTCAGTAATGTCCTGGACCCAGGGGTCGAATTCCGGGTGGCTTATCCGCTCCCCCCGGGGAGTGATCAGCTGGACAAGACCCTTGCCCTGCCGGTGAATATCCGCCCCGGCATCAGCACCCGCGGCATCTGCAAGCGGGGTATTTGCGCCGTCCTGGCCGGTTCTGTCTGTAGACACGATAGCCGCACCTTCTCACGTTGTTGACCAGCGGATTCGGGGACTTGTGGTCCCGCCTGCCTCCGGCCCCCGGGCGCCGTTGCCGCGGATACTGTGACCCTACTCACAATGCTCATTGGGTACAACCACCAGGTCGGTTATTTAGCACAATGCTCTGTGTGGCGGCTTGTGACGGTGCTAACGTTGCGCACTATGCAGGCTCTGGATGGCACTGACACCCGCCTTTTGTCCGCCCTCGCCCAGGATCCGCGGCGGACGGTGGTGGCGTTGGCCCAAAAGCTGGGCCTGTCCAGGAATACGGTTCAGGCGCGGATGGCCCAACTGGAGAAGAAGCACGTTTTCCTTTCCTTCGAACGCAGGATCAATCCCGTGGCCTTGGGATATCCGCTGATGGCGTTTATATCCGTCCACGTCCAGCAGCAAAAGCTCGCCGGGCTGGCAACGGCACTGGCCGGGATTCCGGAGATCCTCGAAGGCTACGGGCTCACCGGTCCGGCCGACCTGCTGCTCCGGGTGGTGGCACTGGACGCCGAGGACCTCTTCCGCATCAACGGGAAGATCCTGGCGTGTGACGGCGTGGACCGGACGGACACTGCCTTGGCGATGGGTGAGCTCATCCCCTTCCGGATGCAGCCCCTCCTGGAGCGGGGCCCGCGAAACGGCTGACAGTGCCGGCGGATCGCCGTGGAAGTACGACGGCGGCAGCGCGGGAATATAGGCTGTTGCAAGTTATTCACGGGTGCCGGGAGGTCCCCGCAACCAGGCGGGTGCCATGCATCACGCCGGAGAGGCTCGATCTTGGGCAATCCTCAGGAACCGTACCAGCCGGGACAGCCCGGGCAGGCGCCGCAGCAGCCGCCCCTGCCCCCGCAGCAAGTGCCGGGCTACAGCGGGCAGGCTTACCAGGCTCCCGCCGGGGCGTATGGGGAACCGGGCCCGTTTGGCCTGCCGGGCCGGCAGCCTCCGGTCAAGAGCCGGCGGAAATTGTGGATTGTGTTGGCGGCGATCGGCGGTGTCCTGCTTTTGGTGGTCCTGGGCGTCATCATCCTGGTTAACGTGGTGGGAAGTGCCACCAACCAGGCGAGGGGCGTTGCTGACGGTTTCACAAAGATGGTCATCAGCGGCAGAAGCTCAGAGGCTTACGACGAGTACCTTGACCCTGCCCTGAAGGAACAGCTGTCCAAGGAAGCGTTCATCGCCGGAGTGGACACCCTGGAGATGGACGATTCCTGCAAGCCGACGTATAACGACCTCCAGGTGGGAACCGAGAACGGGACCAAGGCGGCGGACGTGGCAGGTGTCATCACCTGCGAGGGCAAGGAAGTGGACCTGGCCTACCGCTTCGAAGGTACCGAGGACCTGAAGATGACCAACATCAAGCTCCGGCCCAAGGCCTGACTCCCCCGCACACGAAGGAGCCTCGGCGCCGCAGCGCCGAGGCTCTTTCCGTGATGCCGGGTAACCCTTGAGTCAGGGGTCAGTGGTTGACTGCCTTTTCTGCCCCGACCCCGGTCAGGGACCGGACTTCCATTTCGGCCTGCTTGGCGGTGTCTTCGCGCTTCTTGTCCAGGACGGTTCCGAGCCAGCCGAGGAAGAACGCCAGCGGGATGGACACAATGCCGGGGTTGCTCAGCGGGAAGATCGCGAAGTTGGCGTCCTTGATCATTGAGGTCGCGCCGCCGGAGACCACCGGCGAGAACATGATCAGGACGATCGCGGCGCCAAGCCCGCCGTACATGCTCCAGACCGCACCCTGGGTGGTGAACCTCCGCCAGAACAGGGAGTAGACGATGGTGGGCAGGTTGGCGGAGGCGGCGACGGCGAAGGCCAGCGCCACGAGGAACGCCACGTTCTGTCCGTTGGCGAGGATACCGCCCAGGATGGCCAGGACACCGATGACCACCACAGTGCGCCGGGCCACCTTGACCTCGGTGTCGGCGTCGGCCTTGCCCTTGGAGATGACGCTTGCGTAGATATCGTGGGCGAAGGATGCGGCGGCGGTGATGGTCAACCCTGCCACAACGGCGAGGATGGTGGCGAAGGCCACGGCCGAGATAAAGCCCAGCAGCAGCGGCCCGCCCAGGTAGAAGGCCAGCAGCGGGGCCGCGGCATTCACACCGCCCGGTGCCGTCCGGATGGTGTCGGGACCAACGAGAGCGGCGGCGCCGTACCCGAGCACCAGCGTGAACAGGTAGAAGAGCCCGATCAGCCAGATGGCCCACACCACGGACTTGCGGGCTTCCTTGGCGGTGGGGACGGTGTAGAAACGCATCAGCACGTGCGGCAGGGCGGCGGTTCCAAGGACCAGCGCGAGGCCCAGGGACATAAAGTCCAGCTTGGAGGTTTCGGTCTTGCCGTACTGCAGGCCCGGGTTGAGGACGGCCGGGTTGTTGGCCGTCTCAACTGCTGCGCCCAGCAGGCTGGAAAGGTTGAAGCCGTAGATCGCCAGGACCCAGATGGTCATGACGGCCGCGCCGGCGATAAGCAGGACTGCTTTAATGATCTGCACCCAGGTGGTGCCCTTCATGCCGCCGATGAGAACGTACATGATCATCAGGCCGCCGACGACGATGATCACCAGGGCCTGGCCGCCCCAGTCGCTGATGCCCAGCAGCAGCGAAACAAGGCTTCCGGCCCCTGCCATCTGGGCCAGGAGGTAGAAGAAGCAGACGGCCAGCGTGGAAATGGCGGCGGCGATGCGGACGGGCCGCTGCCGGAGGCGGAAGGACAGCACGTCCGCCATGGTGAACTTACCCGTGTTGCGCAGGAGTTCGGCCACGAGCAGCAGTGCCACCAGCCAGGCCACCAGGAAGCCTATGGAGTACATAAAACCGTCGTAGCCGTTGACGGCGATGGCACCGGTAATGCCCAGGAACGACGCTGCCGAGAGGTAGTCCCCCGCGATGGCCGTGCCGTTCTGTGAGCCGGTGAAGGACCGGCCTGCGGCGTAGTAGTCGGCCGCGGTTTTGTTGTTCCGGCTGGCGCGGAAAACAATGACCATGGTCACGGCCACGAACAGGGCGAAGACGCCCATGTTCAGGAGGGTGGTGTCCTTGAGCGCGGCGACGTCCACCGCTGCGGCAATCCCGATCATTTGTTTACCTCGCCCACGCGGTTGCCGTCCTTATCAAATTCATGCCCCTCGATTTCGTTCCGGATCTCCGCTGCGATGGGGTCCAGCTTCCGGTTTGAGTAGCTGACGTACCAGCTGGTGATCGCGAACGTCGAGACGAACTGGAGCAGGCCGAGGATCAGCCCGACGTTGATGTTGCCCCAGACCTTGGTGGACATAAAGCCCACCGCGTAGTCAGCCAGCAGGACGTAGGCGAAATACCACAGCAGGAATGCGATCGCCATGGGAAAGACAAAGCTGCGGTGACGCTTGCGCAGTTCCTGGAACTGCCCGGTCGACTGGACTTGTTCAAAGTCCACGGACGCCGCTGCGTCCGGAGTGTGGGCATCGTTACCCATCGTTCCTCCTCATTGAGACTTGCCTTGGACACACACCGGCCGGCAAATCCAGTCAGGGCTACCGCAAGTGTGACTGCAATCACTCTGCGGGCGATGGGCAGTACAAGCCATACCCGGCCCGCCGGCGGTCGCTCAACGGTCGGGATGCTGCGCCAAACGGCACCCGCCACTACGCTGGGCACCATGCCTGACTCCCCCCTCCTGACTGCCGCGGCGGTGGCAGTGATCGCCATGGCCGTCGCCGTCGTCGTCGGCGTGGGACTCAAGGTGCTGCGCTCATTCCGGGACCTCGGCACCGACGCCGAACGCGCCACGTACCACACCCTGCATGCGGCATCCCAGGCCGGCCAGCATCTCCGGCGCGGACTGAACCCCGCCGGCGCGGCAAAAGCCGGCAAGCAGCTGCGCGGGCTGCTCGGTTCCGACGCGCTGGCCATCACAGACACCACCGGCGTACTCGCGTGGGACGGTGCCGGCGAGGAACTGAAACCGCAACTGATGGCCCTTGCCGAAGGGGTGCTGGCTGGGGGGCGGACTGCGGTGCTGCTGGCGGGTTATCCCACCGGACCGGGCGGTGCCCCGAAGCGCGGTACGGGCGGGCCGCTCGCGGCGGTGATCGCCCCGGTGCGGGCCGGCACCCGCGTGGTGGGGGCGGTCGCTGCCTTCGCCCCGACAGCCGGCGCGGGCCTGGTGCGGGCCACCACAGAAGTGGCCGACTGGGTGGCCGTGCAGGTGGAGCTTGCCGAGCTTGACGCATCACGGACACTGCTGATGGAGGCTGAGGTCCGGGCGCTGCGCGCCCAGATCAGCCCGCACTTTATCTACAACTCGCTCAACGCCATCGCCTCCTTTATCAACACCGACCCTGCCCGGGCCCGGGAGCTGGTAGTGGAGTTCGCCGACTTCACCCGCTATTCCTTCCGGCGGCACGGCGACTTCACAACGCTCGCCGAGGAGCTCCGCTGCATCGATCGCTACCTCCTTTTGGAACGTGCCCGTTTTGGCGAGCGCGTCCAGGTCAGCCTGCGGGTGGCCCCGGAGGTCCTCAGCACCGTCATCCCCTTCCTCAGCCTGCAGCCGCTGGTGGAAAACGCCGTCCGGCACGGGCTGGAGGCCAAGGAAGGGCCGGGGCACATCAGCATCAGCGCGAACGACGCCGGCGCCTTCGCCGAGGTGACTATTGAGGACGACGGCGTGGGCATGGACCCTGCGCAGCTGCAGTCCATACTGGCCGGCCATACCGACGGCGAGCACGTGGGCCTGCGGAATGTGGACGCCCGCCTCCGCCAGGTCTACGGCAACGACCACGGGCTGGTCATCGACACCGCCCCCGGGGAGGGGACCCTGATCACCATGCGGGTCCCCAAGTCCCAACCCGGCCACGACGCGTGACCCCGCACACCAGGCGCCAGGCGGGAACGTACCCTAGGAAGATGATTTACGTCCTCGTCGTCGATGACGAGCTGCCCGCCGTTGAAGAACTGGCATTCCTCCTCGGCCGGGACGACCGCATCGGCACCGTCCTCCGCGCCACCTCCGGCACCGAAGCCCTCCGGGCCCTGGCAGCCAGCCCGGTTGACGCCGTATTCCTCGACATCCATATGCCGGCGGTCTCCGGGCTGGATATTGCCCGCGCCATCTCCGGGAGCCGGAATCCGCCCGCCGTGGTCTTTGTGACCGCGGACGAGGACCACGCGCTCAAGGCCTTCGAACTCGCCGCTGTGGACTACCTGCTTAAGCCGGTCCGGGCCGAACGTCTGGCCCGCTCCGTGGGGCGCATCAGTGAACTGCGCGACGGCGGTACGGCACCGGAGATGATCACCGTTGACCAGGGCGGTACCACCAGGATGATCCGGCGTGACGACGTCACCTATGTCCAGGCCCAGGGCGACTATGCACGGTTGCACACGGCTGATGCGAGCTACCTGATCCGGGTGCCGCTGGCGGACCTTGAGCAGCAGTGGGCCGACGCCGGCTTCATCCGGACGCACCGCTCCTACCTCGTTGCCCTGAAGCACGTTACGTCCATGAAGCTGGCTGCGGACGGTCCCTGCGTCACCGTTGCAGGTGCCGGCCTTCCCATCAGCCGGCGCCACCTGCCAACGGTGCGGGAAAAGCTGGGGGCCACCCGGATCAGGCCGCACGCATGAGCAGGGTACGCGTTACCGCCCCCCGTTCCGCTGCACTTCCTCCCCGGGACAGCCGGGAAGCGGCGCAGGATTCCGAGGTAGGGCAGGTCTTCGTCAGGTCGCTGATCCGGTCGCAGCTGCGCCTGGCGCTGGTGGTGGCTGCCGGGTTCCTGCTGATCCTTGGCGCTTTCCCGCTGCTGCTGGCCGTGGTGCCGGGGCTGGCGGAGACCCGCGTTGCGGGGATTCCCTTTGACTGGCTCCTCCTGGGCGCAGGCATCTACCCCCTGATCGGACTCAGCGCCTGGCTGTACGTCCGCACCGCTGCGCGCAACGAGGCACGGTACCGCGACCTGGCCAAGGACCAGTGAGGGCACCGTGAACCCCGGCGTGGCCATAGCCGCGCTCACGGTGGTTTCGGTGGCCACTGCGGTGATTGGTTTTTACGGCCTGCGCATTTCAAGGACCACCGGGGATTTCTACGTTGCTTCCCGAACGGTGCGGCCCTGGTGGAACGCCTCCGCCATTGGCGGCGAGTACCTGTCCGCCGCGAGTTTCCTCGGTGTTGCCGGGCTCATCCTGCTGTCCGGAACGGATGCCCTGTGGTTTCCGGTGGGCTATACGGCCGGCTACCTGATGCTGCTGCTGTTTGTTGCAGCGCCGCTGCGGCGCTCCGGCGCCTATACGATTCCTGACTTCACGGAGGCCAGGCTTGATTCACGGGCTGTCCGGAAGGTCACCAGCCTCGTGGTGGTGCTGGTGGGATGGCTGTACATTGTGCCCCAGCTGCACGGAGCCGCTTTGACCATCCGGATCACCACCGGACTGCCGTCCTGGGTGGGATCGGTGGCTGTGGTGGTTGTGGTGTGCCTGACGGTGGTTGCCGGCGGCATGCGTTCGATCACTTTTGTCCAGGCTTTCCAGTACTGGCTCAAGCTCACCGCCTTGGCGGTCCCCATCCTCTTCATCATCTTTATGCTGGCGGGGAACGGAACCCCTGCACTGTCAGCGCCCTCCGTAAATCCCACTTCCCTGGCCCCCGCCGGGCTGTACCAGAACGTGTCCCTGCTGGTGGCCCTCCTGTTCGGCACCCTCGGGCTGCCCCACGTGCTGGTCCGCTTCTACACCAACCCGGACGGGCATTCGGCCCGGCGCACCACGCTGATCGTCCTGGGGCTGCTGTCCGTGTTCTACCTGTTCCCCACGGCATACGGCCTGGTGGGCCGGATGTTCGCGCCAGGCCTCGCCCGCACCAGCCAGGCCGATGCGATGGTGCTGCTGCTCCCCGGCGAACTGGTGGGCGGTGCCGCCGGCGACCTGTTGTCGGCCTTTGTGGTGGCCGGCGCTTTTGCCGCCTTCCTGTCCACGACGTCGGGACTGGTGGTATCCCTTGCCGGAGTTATCAGCCAGGATGTGCTGGGCGCGGGCGTGGGCGGATTCCGGCTGGCCGCCGTGATCTCGATCGTGGTGCCGTTGGGTTTTGCCGCCATGACGGACTCGCTGGCCCTTGCCGGCAGCGTGGGCCTGGTTTTCGCGTTCACCGCCTCCACCGTATGCCCGGTGCTCCTGCTCGGCATCTGGTGGCGGGCGCTGACCGACGCCGGTGCCATCGCCGGGATGCTGACCGGCGGGGTCCTCTGCGGCGGCGCCATGATCGCAGGCTCAGTGGCCGGCGCGTCGAACCTCTCGCCCTGGCTGGCGCAGCCTGCCGCCTGGACAGTACCGGCCGCCTTCGCAGTGATGGTGGTTGTTTCCCGCGCCACCGCCAACAGGGTGCCCAGGACGATGTCCCGGGTCATGACGCGCCTGCACACTCCGGAACGGCCGCTGGCCACCGAGCGGTGAACAGGCCCGGCTGATCCAGCCGGACGCCGCCGTGGCCTGCTTTTTCCTCGCGCTGCTCCCCGGGATGGGAGACAATAACGCCATGTCCACCGAGGACGGCAGGCCGCGCGGCACGCCGGATGGCATTCCTCCGTCGGTGCGGGCCCAGCTGCTCGCCACTGAACACTGGGGCCTGCTGGCATCGCGCAGCACCACCCAGAGCGAGGTCCTGACCCGGATCAGCATGTTCCTTACCTTTACCTCCGCCAGTGTGGTGAGTGCGGCACTGGTGGGTCAGGCAACCCGCTTTTCCGAAGCCTTTGTCCTGCTTGCGGTGATCGTTCTGTGCATTGACGTGGCCATGGGACTCCTTACCCAGATCCGCGTTATGAATGTCGCGCAGGAGGACCTGATGTATGTGACGGCTATGAACCGGCTTCGGGCCGCCTACGTGGATCTTGACCCCGGTATAGCGCCGTACCTGATGGCCGCCAGCCACGATGACGAGGCCGGCTCCGGGAGGACCTACTTCTTCTTCGGGAACCGGAATTCCCTGAGCCATGTGCTGGGCAGCAGCATGATCTTCATGACTGCTGCGAACGCAGCCCTGATCGCCATCCTGTCCGGCCTGCTGTTGTCGCTCCTGGGAGCCGGCACAGCGGTGGCAGTCGTCGTTGGAGCGGTGGCGGGCCTGGCATTCGTGGCCGCGTGGTCGGTCTATGGTTACCGGGCCTACCGGAATATCTGGCGCAGGTTCAAGCCGCTCTCCCCCACTCCGCCCGGGGATGTGTGAAGGCGGCTCAGTCGATGGCTGCCATCAGTTCGACCACACGGTCGAGGAAGGCGTCAACCTGGGTTTCCTCGTACCCGTCACGGCCAACGGCGGGACGGAAGACTGCCCGGCGGACGTTGTCCACGCTCAGTGGCTTGTCCTGCTCAAGGTAGGCAATAAGTTCGCGGCAGAGCCGGTCCACGTCAACCGTGTTGTAGCTGCGCGCCTTCTTCTTTGCGGGGCGGCGGAAGCGGTCGCCGTCGGGGCGGTGCAGCCGGCCGCGGAGGATCCCGGACAGGTTGCCGATCTCGCGCAGCCACGCCTCCTCGCCACGGGCAGCGATCAACTCGTCCCGCTCACGGCGCGCGAAGGCATCTTCGAGGCGGTCCAAGGCCGCGTCAACAACGGCAGCGGAGTAACCGCCCTTGACGGGGTCGAAGGAAACCGCCCTGACGTCAGCACTGTTGACCGGCTCCGCCGCGGCGCCGGGGTTCTCCAGCGACACCCGCGCGCGCTGCAGGAACTGGTCCACCTGCTTGGCGTTGTAGCCGTAATCACTGCGCTGCACGCGCTCAAAGGACGCAGGGATCTGCCGATGAATGTCCAATGCCACTGATGATTCCTTCGATGCTTCTCAAGCCGTACCGCCCGGGCGCCAGTCTAGGGGTGCCCGGGTGTCCGGCGGGGGTTGTGTTTCAGGCCCCGGAGACGAGGCCGTACAGGACAAAGGCCGCCGGGGCTGCAAAGACGATCGAGTCCAGGCGGTCCATCACGCCTCCGTGTCCCGGCAGGATGCTGCTCATGTCCTTGACGCCGAGCTCGCGTTTGACCATGGATTCGGCGAGGTCGCCGGCTGTGGATGCGGCTACGAGTCCCACCGCCAGGACCACACCCACCCACCAGGGCTTGTCCAGCATAAAGAGGCTGGCCAGGACGCCTATAAGGATGGCGCCGCCGATGGAGCCGGCGAAGCCTTCCCAGGATTTCTTTGGGCTGATCTTGGGCGCCATCGGGTGCTTGCCCAA
The DNA here is from genome assembly GCF_059089735.1 of Arthrobacter sp. sptzw32. NCBI lineage: Bacteria > Bacillati > Actinomycetota > Actinomycetes > Micrococcales > Micrococcaceae > Arthrobacter > Arthrobacter sp. sptzw32. Next base: position 121,290 of record NZ_JBNHEZ010000003.1, read on the forward strand.
TGACGCGCCCACCAGGTAGCCGAAGGTGTCGTTGGATACGACCAGCAGCAGCATGACCGCCACCTGCCACGCGCCGTCGGGAATCATCCCTCCCGGCCAAAGTCCTACGGGGGTGGCACCGCCCGAAGCATGCAGCGGAAGTGCCGCGAAGCTGATGAAGAACGGCACCCAGCCCAGGGTGAAGACGCCCGCAAAGATGCTGTTGGCTGAGCCGGCGGCACTCTCGATGGACCGCCACAGCAGCACGGCCACCGAGCTCAGCAGCATGGCAAACAGCAGGCTCTCGATCCCGCCGAAGTAGGCGGCAAAGGGCATGGCCACCGTGCCGGTTATTACCGGCACGATGGGCATCCTGGTGCCGTTCGCCTCCAGGGCACGGTAAATCTCCCAGACCCCGAAAACGGCGAACGCGGTGGTGACAGCAACAAAGCCGAGAGGGAGGAACAACAGCCCGCCCAGCACGGCGAAGAGCATGGCAAGGCCCACCGCCACCGCAGCCGGCAGGTTCCGTCCGGCCTTCGGCGTCGGGTTGGACCTGGGCTGCTTCCCCCGTGTGCGCGCCCGTTGTGCCGGGGCCTGCTCTGCCTGGCCCATCAGACTTCGAGCAGCTCTGCTTCCTTGCGCTTGAGCAGCTCGTCGATGCCGTCCACGTGCGCTTTGGTCAGGCCGTCAAGTTCCTTTTCGGCGCGGGTGCCCTCATCTTCACCGGCTTCGCCGTCCTTGACCAGCTTGTCCAGGGTTTCCTTGGCTTTGCGGCGGATGTTGCGGATGGAGACTTTGGCGTCCTCGCCCTTGGTCTTGACGATCTTGACGTATTCCTTGCGGCGTTCCTTGGTCAGCTCCGGAATGGTGATCCGGATGACGTTGCCGTCGTTGGACGGGTTGGCACCCACCTCGGAATCACTGAGCGCACGTTCGATGTCGCGCAGGGCCGTCTTGTCGAAGGGGGTGATGAGGATGGTGCGGGCGTCCGGAATGGCGAACGAGGCGAGCTGCTGCAGCGGCGTGGGTGAGCCGTAGTAGTCCACCAGAACCCTGTTGTAGAGGCCCGGATTGGCCCGGCCGGTGCGGATGGAAGCGAAGTCTTCCTTGGCTACCTCAACAGCCTTGTCCATCTTTTCTTCGGCTTCGAGCAAGGTTTCTTCAATCACGGTTTCTCCTGAAGATTCTGGTGCAGTCCGGGCCACCGGGTCCATGCACAAACGTGGTTCTGTTACTGCTTCCGCCCCTGGCCACACAGGCAGGGGCGGAACTGTCCTGAAGACATCCTAGCCGCAGCTAGGCTGTGACCAGGGTGCCCAGCTTCTCGCCGAGGATGGCCCGGGTAACGTTGCCTTCGCCTTCCATGCCAAAGACCACCATCGAGAGGTTGTTGTCCTTGCACATGGTCATCGCCGTCTGGTCCATCACGCGGATGTCGCGGCGGAGCGCGTCGTCATAGCTGAGGGTTTCGAGCCGCTCGGCAGTGGGATCCTTTTTAGGGTCCGCCGTGTACACAGCGTCCACGCCGCTCTTGGCCATCAGGACGACGTCGGCGTGCACTTCCAGTGCCCGCTGGGCGGCAACGGTGTCGGTGGAGAAGTACGGGAGTCCGGCACCGGCGCCGAAGATGACTACGCGGTCCTTTTCCATGTGCCGGATGGCGCGCCGCGGAATGTAGGCCTCGGCCACCTGTCCCATGGTGATGGCGCTCTGGACCCTGGTCTCCACGCCGGCCTGCTCCAGGAAATCCTGCAGGGCCAGGCAGTTCATGACCGTTCCGAGCATGCCCATGTAGTCGGCCCTTGAGCGGTCCATGCCGCTTTGGGAAAGTTCGGCGCCCCGGAAGAAGTTGCCGCCGCCTACCACGATCGCCACCTCCACCTGGGGGACGGCTGCTGCGATCTGCTTGGCGACGTCCCGGACGGTCTCAGGGTCAACGCCCAGCTTCCCGCCGCCGAAGACCTCGCCGGAAAGCTTCAGGAGGACCCGGCGTCGGCTTTTCTCTGGCTGGACTACAGTGTTGACGGCTTCCATGATGCCTTCCCGTTGGTGAACTCTGAAAAAAGGTTATCCTGCTGCGCGGCCGGGGACCCATTCGGGCCCGCACCATTCGAGCCTGTCCCGTTCGGGGCAGGTTCCCAGGCGGGCGTCCCCGCGCATGCAAAAGGGGCGGCCACCGAAGTGGCCACCCCCTTGCTGTTTCGACTAGGAGCCGACGCGGAAACGCGTGAACGCGGTTCCCTTGACACCGGCCTCTTCGAGGACCTGCGCCACGGACTTCTTGGCGTCCTTCGCGAATGCCTGGTCAACCAGGACCTCACCCTTGTAGAAGCCGGTCACGCGGCCTTCCACGATCTTGGTGAGGGCGGCTTCGGGCTTGCCTTCGGCCTTTGCGGTCTCTTCGGCGATGCGGCGCTCGGACTCAACCAGCTCTGACGGGACGTCTTCGCGGGTCAGGTAGTTCGGAGCCATGGCAGCGATGTGCACTGCAACGTCGTGGGCGGCGGTGCCAGCGGCTTCGCCTTCACCGTCGACAGCGAACAGCACGCCAACCTGGGCCGGGAGGTCCTTGGAAGTCTTGTGCAGGTAAGCGTCAACCGTTGCGCCCTCGACGCGGGAGACACGGCGGACAACAACCTTTTCACCCAGGACAGCGCCTTCTTCGACGACGACCTCGGAGAGGGGCTTGCCGTCAACCTCGGTGGCGAGCAGGGTCTCGAGGTCGGCTGCGCCGGACTCGACGGCAACGGCCAGGACCTTGTCGGCCAGCTGGATGAACTTGTCAGCCTTGGCCACGAAGTCGGTCTCGCAGTTGACCTCGATCATAACGCCGACGCCGTTGCTGACCTTGGCGGCAACCAGGCCCTCAGCGGTGGAGCGGCCCTCGCGCTTGGTAGCGCCCTTGAGGCCCTTGATGCGGATGATCTCGATGGCCTTCTCGGCGTCGCCGTTGGCCTCGTCAAGAGCCTTCTTGACGTCCATCATGCCGGCGCCGGTGCGCTCGCGCAGGGCCTTGATGTCCGCGGCAGTGTAGTTCGCCATGTGAACCCCTCTGTCTAGAAATTTATGGTGGTGTACGGACCGACAGGACAGCAGCCCACCTGGTGGGCCGCCATCCTGTCAGCAGCTCCGGCACCGCAGGGCGGCGCAGGAGAATCCGGATTTATTTGTTACTTGGCGTCTTCAGCCGGAGCAGCAGCGTCTTCTGCCGGGGCAGCTGCCTCGGCAGCAGCGGGTGCTTCAGCTTCTTCCGCCGGAGCGGCGGGAGCAGCTTCTTCAGCCTTGCTGCCTTCGAGGAGCTCGCGCTCCCACTCGGCCAGCGGCTCTTCCGGAGCCTCGGTGGTGCCGGTGGCGCGGTTGTTGCGGGCGATGAGGCCCTCGGCAACGGCGTCGGCAACAACGCGGGTCAGGAGGTTCACGGAGCGGATGGCGTCGTCGTTGCCCGGAATCGGGAAGTCGACCTCGTCCGGATCGCAGTTGGTGTCCAGGATGGCCACAACCGGGATGTTCAGCTTCTTGGCCTCGTCAACGGCGAGGTGCTCCTTCTTGGTGTCCACGATCCAGAGCACGGAGGGTGCCTTGGTCAGGTTGCGGATACCGCCGAGGTTGGACTCGAGCTTGGTGAGTTCACGCTTGAGGAGCAGCAGCTCCTTCTTGGTGTACGCGGAGCCGGCGACGTCGTCGAAGTCGATCTCTTCGAGTTCCTTCATGCGCTGGATGCGCTTGGCGACCGTCTGGAAGTTGGTCAGCATACCGCCGAGCCAACGCTGGTTCACGTACGGCTGGCCCACGCGGGTTGCCTGCTCGGCGATTGCTTCCTGGGCCTGCTTCTTGGTGCCGACGAAGAGAACGGTGCCGCCGTGTGCAACGGTGGCCTTTACGAACTCGTAGGCGCGGTCGATGTAGGACAGCGACTGCTGAAGGTCAATGATGTAGATGCCGTTGCGCTCGGTGAAGATGAAGCGCTTCATCTTCGGGTTCCAACGGCGGGTCTGGTGTCCAAAGTGGACGCCGCTGTCAAGCAGCTGGCGCATGGTTACGACGGGCATGCCGACGCTCCTTCCGGCAGGTCATTCATGAGAAAGCCCCTGGGCTTCTTACCCTGCCAATAGTTGACGGTTTATTAGCCGGGCCCGGGCGGGCCCTGCTCCTGGCATCCATCGCACTTCTCATCAGCACCGGGGGCGCTGACCGCAAGAAGCATGATCCTCCGCTGGAGGGCTGGATACGCGTAGTCAGCTGCCACTCCCCCACACTCCTGAATGAGACGTGCCGACGCAAACCCGGACAGGGGCGTATACCGTTGGAAAAAACCATTGGGATAGCCGCCGGACGGACAGCGTTGAGGGCGCAGCAAACTGCTCCATCAAGTGTACTACAGGCACCCGCGCCCCAAGGACGGGACACCGCTATGCCAGGCCTTATCCACATAGGCCGGGCTGGCCCTGCCCAGGTAGTTCCCCGCCGGTGCAGGCTGGGGCTATGAAACCTCCGGTCCTGCTCGCGGCCCTGCTCCTGCTGCCCGCTTCCCTTACCCCCGCCGGCGAGACGCTGGTGGCCGGCCCCCCGCTGTCCGCAGAGCCTGCAGCGGCGGAGCCGGCGCCTTCCTGGCAGTGGCCGCTCAGTCCCCGGCCGCCGGTCCTGCGCGACTTCGACCCGCCGCCCAAGCCGTGGCTCAGCGGCCACCGTGGTGTGGACCTGGCAACAGCGTCCGACGGCGCACAGGTCACCTCGCCGGCGGCAGGCACTGTCAGCTTCGCAGGGGTTGTGGTGGACCGGCCGGTGATCACCATTGACCACGGAAACGGCCTGCGCAGCAGCTTTGAACCGGTGGAGAGCAGCCTGGCCGCGGGAGCCGCGGTGGGCGCGGGCCAGATTATTGGCACTGTCCTGCCGGGGCACTGCCCCGGGGCTTCGTGCGTCCACTGGGGTGTCAGACGGGGCGAGGACTACGTAAATCCGCTGCAGTTTGTTCTGGACCTGCGTCCGTCCATCCTGCTGCCCCTAGCAGCACCGCCGCAGTAGCTGAGGTGCCGTGGAACCGGACCACGCCGGCTCAGACGATGGCTGAGATGCCGGTAATGGCGCGGCCGGTCACGAGGGTGTTGATTTCGTGCGTTCCCTCGTAGGAGTAGATGGCTTCGGCGTCGGCAAAGATCTTGGCCATTTCGAAGTCGGTCACGATGCCGTTGCCGCCCAGGAGGTTCCGGCCGATGGCAACGCTTTCACGCATCCTTGCCGTGGTGAAGGCCTTGGCCAGGGCGGACTGTTCGTCCTTGGCCACCCCGGCGTCCTCGAGCTGGGCCAGCCTCACCATCATGCCCATGGAGCTGACGGCGTTGCCCAGGATCTGGACCAACTGGCTCTGCAGCAGCTGGAAGGAGGCCAGCGGCCGGCCGAACTGGTGGCGTTCCACCGCGTAGCGCCGCGCCACGTCGAAGGCAGCCAGCTGCTGGCCGACGGCCTGCCAGGCGACGCCGAGGCGGGTGACTTTCAGGACTTTGTTGACGTCGCGGAAGCTATTGGCGTGGGCAAGCTTGCAGAAGTCAGGCACCACCACGTTGTCCAGGGTGATGTCGGCGTTCTGGACCGTCCGCAGTGCGATCTTGTTCTCGATTTTCTCCGCGCGGAAGCCCTCCAGCCGGGTGTCCACCAGGAAGCCCTTAACCTGGTTGTCCTGGATGTCCCGTGCGTAGATGACCACCCAGTCGGAGAAGGTGGCGTTCCCGATCCAGCGCTTGGCCCCGTTCAGGATCCACGAACCACCCTCGCGGCGGGCAGTGGTCCGCGTACCCCCCGCTACGTCGGATCCGCCCAGGGGCTCCGTCAGGCCGAAGGCTCCGATCTTCCTGAGCGAATAGATGTCCGGCAGCCAAGCCTCCTTTTGCTCCTGGGAGGCCAACGCTTCAATGGAACCGGTGAAGAGCCCGTCATGGACGCCCATAAAGGTGGAAATGGACGCGTCAGCGCGTGTCACCTCAGCATGCATCAGGCCCGCAAACAGGTTGGAGTGGCCCTGCCTGCGCACAGGACTGACCAGGTCAATATCCGCCAACTTGGGAATCAGGCCCATCGGAAACTCGGCGCGGTTCCAGTAGTCAACCGCAATAGGCCGTACCTCACGTGCCAGGAACTCCCTGACTTCCGACAGCCGGTCCTGCTCCTTCCCGCTGAGCAACTGCTCGAAGGCATAAAAGTCACCATCGGCGTAAGGCAGGTTGTTGAGGTCGGCAGCGGAAGTGGACATGTTTACCTCGCAAATGATCAGCGGTGACCGGGGGCCCCGGAAGGAGCACGTTAAGTTACTGCTCAGTAACATACCTCAGCAGGCACGCTTAAGGAAGAAAAAACCGCGGCCGGCACAAGTGCCGGCCGCGGTTACGCGCTTTGGGTAGGGCTACTCGGACTTGAACCGAGGACCTTAGGATTATGAGTCCCGCGCTCTAACCAGCTGAGCTATAGCCCCAGACGCCCTGGCCCGCCACCGCAAAAGGGATGCGCCGGCAGGGCAAAATTACTCTAGCAAACCCGGGAAAGCCTTCAGACCACTTTGTCCTCGAAGCGCGCCCCCCGGTACAGGTCCTCGAAAGTCTGCAGGGTGCCTTCGAGGCTGTGCGGTTCCACCATCTGCCGGCTGACCTGGCCCATCACGGCGCGCTGGTCCGCTGGCAGCTCAAGGATCATGGTGATCTTCTTGGCAAGATCATCACTGTCGTTTGGGGTAAACAGGTACCCGTTCTCGCCATCGCGGACCAGATGCGGCAAAGCCATGGCATCCGCCAGCACCACGGGAGTGGAAGCGGACATCGCCTCCAGGGTGACCAGGGACTGCAGCTCCGCAGTCCCTGGCATGCAGAAAAGATCAGCCTTGATGTAGGTCTCCCGCAGCTCCTCGTCGCTGACAAGGCCCAGGAACTTCACCCGGTCCCCCAGGCCCAGCCGCTGGACGAGGGTTTCGAGGGAGGAACGCACCTCGCCGCCACCCACGATTTCCAGGTGCACGTTCAGCTCCGGGGGCGTCTTGCTGATGGCTTCGATCAGCACATCCACATGCTTTTCTTCGGCAAGGCGGCCGGCAAACATCACGGTGGGGTGGGCGTGCGGTTCAATGTGCTCGCCCGGCTGAAGCTCGTAGGCGGCCGAGTCGATGCCGTTCGAGAGCGGCAGGACCTTGCGGAGGAAAGCGTGCTGGTGCATCGCCTTGGCCGCCAGCGGGGTGGGCGTAGTTACCACGTCCGCCCGCCCCATCACCTTGCCCATGTCCTTCCAGGAGATCCGCCCGATGATGTTCTTGAACCATTGCGGAAACGGCAGGAACGGGTTGAGGTTCTCCGGCATGAAGTGATTGGTGGCGACGATCCGGATGCCCCGCTTGTCGGCCTCGTACAGGACATGCTCACCGATCATGTAGTGGCTCTGGATATGCACTACATCAGGCTTAACGCGGTCAAAAAGGAGGCTGATTTCCTTCTTGATTTCCCAGGGAAAGCAGATCCGGAAGTACTCATGCGTGGGCACGCCGTGCGAGCGGAGGCGGTGCACCGTTGCTTCTGACCGGAACTCGGTGAAGCTCTTCCCGTTGTCCGCGCGGCAGGCCAGCACGTGCACGTTGTGGCCCCGGCCCGTCATGCCCTTGGCCAGCCGGTATCCGAACTGGGCTGCCCCGTTGATATGGGGCGGATAGGTGTCCGCGGCGATCAGGATGGTCAGGGGCTGCTGGTCTGCGGGCGTGGTCACGTGGAGAACTCCTGATGGTCACGGTGCGGACAGCTGGCACTGGCAGCACGGTTGGCCGCCGCTATGGGCGGGGGCCTCGTGTAGTGGCTGGACGGACTAGTGGGACGGCCTGCCCGCGGCCTTCCGAGCGTCTTTTTTGCGCTTGGTAACCTCGGGATGGTGCCTTGAAAGGGCTATTACCCCCACGATAGCAAGGGAAGCAGCGGTTCCCATGGCAATGGCCATCACGGCGTGGACATCGGGGCGGAGTTCACCGAGGATGACAATTCCGATGGCGATCCCGACCAGCGGATCGATCACCGTAAGTCCCGCAATCACCAGGTCCGGCGGACCCGCGGAGTAGGCGTTCTGGACAAACCACGAACCCAGACCTCCCGCGGCGATGAGGGCCAGCACCGAGTACCACTGAACGTTCAGCAGGAACAGCCCGTTCGGATCAAGCAGGTGTTTGCCGATGATCCGGGTGAGCACTGCTACGAAGCCAAACAGGACGCCGGCGCCAAGGATGTAGATAAAAGCGTTGATGCGGTGCTTGAACATCACGGCCAGGGTGCCGAAAAGTCCGACGGCGAGGGCCAGCAGCAGCACGATGGTCAGTTCGGCATCCAGGCTCACATGGTGGTTTTCCTGGGTGACGTTGACGGCCAGAAGCACAAAAAGCGCAGAGCCCGTCACGCACGCGCTGATGGCCACCACTGTCGCGCGGTTAATGGTGAGGTCCTGGTCCTTGGCATTGATGACGGTGGTGATGACGAGCGCGATGGCGCCGATCGGCTGCACCACGGTGAGCGGGGCGGACACCAGTGCCACCGCGTTCATGGCCATGCCCGCGCACAGCAGCAGGAGGCCGAAAACCCACCGCGGGTTACGGAGGAGGCGGAGGAATCCGTTGGAGCTCAGCGCCAGGCCACCGGTGTCGGCTTTAACCGCGCTCCCCTGGCGCTGGGCACCAAGGGCAAGGCAGAAAGCACCCAGCAGTGCCAGCCCAACCGCCACCCACACCATCAGGAGGTCCCGCCGTCGTGGTCCTGGACCATTCTGCCTTTGCGCAGGATGGCCCAGAAGTAGTTGTAGGCCGCGATCCAGTGCCCAATGAGGCCAAGGCCCAGGACAATCCACGCAGTGACGAGCAGCCCGCCCGAGAACGCGGTGTCCAGCCGGGACAGGACCAGCAGCGGCGTGCCCAGGAGCAGCAGGCCGGTGCGGACCTTGCCCACGGCGCTGACGGGCAGGTCCGGGTGGCCGCCGAAGAATGACAGCGTGAGCACCAGCAGCACGGCGTCCGGGATCAGCAGTGCGGCCAGGTACAGCCAGTGCACAATCCCGGCGATCACCAGCGTGACCGCGACGGCGATCAGCGCCAGCCGGTCCGCGATGGGATCCAGGACCCGGCCAAGCTTGGAGGCCTGGTCAAAGCGGCGCGCTACGTAGCCGTCAATCCAGTCGGTGCAGCCCATCACGGCCAGGACCACTACGGCGGGGCCGTATTCCTTTTGGGCCAGGACCAGCCAGACGAAGAGTGGTACGCCCATGAACCGGACCACAGTGAGCAGGTTGGGGATGGTGAACACGCGGTCATGGTCCACCTGGGGGCGTCCGGGACGGGAGCCGGCACCGATGAACTTCATCCCGACCCCCTTTCCTTCCTGCTGCCCCTCGGGCGCGGGCTAACGGTTCCTGCCGACGGACCTGCCGCGCTGCACGCTGCAGCGCGGGAGGAAGCCTGGTGCTAGTAGGTCCTCAGGAGTTTGCGGACCAGGACGACGAACAAGGTGCCGGCAGCCGCAAAGGCTGCCAGTGGCTTCCACCGGTTACCCAGGCCTCCGGCGGACTCGGAGAGTGCTGCAAGCCGGCGTCCGGCAAGGTCCTTGCCCCGCCCGGCGAGAACCTGGCCCTGGTGGAGCTTGCCCTGGGCGGCAGCCAGCAGGAACTGGGCCTGGGCTTTGACATCGAGCTCATCGCCGAGATCGTCGCGGACCTCTGTGAGGTGGTGGCGGCGCTGGTTGAGGCGGCGGACGAGGTCCGGCTCGGAGGCCTGCGGGTATTCCTTGTTGTGCTCCGCTGCCTTGGCCTCCTTTTCGGCCTTGGCCTTGGCATCGGCCTGCGCCTTGGCAGCCTTGGCCGCTTTTGCCTCGGGGCTTTGCGGATCGAGGATTGCGGGATTGTAGGCGGAGCCTTCCCTCGCGATGCCGATGTCGTGCTTGATGCCGCGGATGGTTTCCTCCGGCAGCAAAGGCATCGCCTTCTTGAATTTGCGCATGCCGATAAGGCCACCGATGAGTGCTATCAGCAGAAAAACCGCAGAGACCAGCAGGGCGGCCAGCCACGCCGGCATGACCGTGGCCAGGCCCATGATCGCGGCAACGATCAGGCCGACCAGCAGGAAGAGGAGGAAGACAAGCGCCACGACGAGGAAGGCTGAGGCAACTCCGACCTGGATACCCTTGCGCTTAAGCTCAATCTTCGCGAAAGCGACTTCGTCATTCAGTTGGCGGGGCGCCAACCGGAAAAGGAGTTTAAGCGTCCCGGGCAGCGCAGCGATGCGCAATCCCGGGCTGGTCCGCCCGCTGTGACGTCCGCTCATCGGTTCCGCCTTACTGTTTCATGGCCAATTCGGCTTCCATGTGCTGCGGGAAAGTGCAGCTGCACAGTCCCCGGCACCAAAAGTATCATTCGGTTGAATGACCGGCCCCCGTGGCTTGCCGGACGGCGCGGCCTACAACGCTGGAGAATTCCCTTAGCCCCCGGCCATAGGATTAATCTCCGTGACCACACCCAGCAATCCGGGCGACCTGTTGAGCCGACGCCGGAAACTTCTGTACATCCTCCTCCTCGGTGCCCTGACGGCCTTGGGTCCGTTCACGATCGATCTTTACCTTCCCGCCTTTCCCGCACTGGAGGCGAGCCTGGGCGTGAGTGAGGCCCAGGTCCAGCTGACCCTCGCCGGAACGACCGTGGGCTTCGCCCTCGGCCAGCTGGTGGTGGGCCCGTTCAGCGACAGGTTCGGCCGGAGGACTCCGCTGATCCTGGCCACGGCCCTGCATATCGCAGCCTCGCTCGGCGCAGCCCTGTCCACGGACATCACCACCCTGGGTATTTTCCGCGTGCTGATGGGGGTGGGCGCTGCCGGCGGCGGCGTGGTGGCGATGGCCATGGTCCGGGACCTGTTCTCCGGCTATGCATTGGTCAGGATGTTCTCCCGCATGTCCCTGGTCAGCGGGCTGGCGCCGATCCTCGCGCCTGTGATTGGCTCCCAGCTGCTCCTGGTGATGCCGTGGCCGGGGATTTTTGTTTTCCTTGCCGCCTACGGCACCCTGGTCATCGTCGCCGCCCTGTTCCTGGTGCGCGAGACGCTGCCGCCGGAAAAACGCCGGCAAAGCGGCATGACAGCCCGCCAGCGCTACCGTGTTCTCTTCACCGACAGGGTTTTCGTTGGGCTGCTGATGGTGGCTGGCCTGAACTTCGGCGGCCTGTTCACCTATCTTTCGGCGTCCCCGTTCCTGTTCCAAGACGTTTTCGGGTTCTCCGCCCAGGAGTACGGCCTGCTCTTCGGCATCAATTCGCTGGGCATCGTGGCCGGAATCCAGACGAGTTCGCGGCTGATCCGCCGCGTGCCGCCGCAGTGGATCCTTGCCGGCGCCACGGCGTGGATGTTCGTGATGGCAATGCTGATCGTGGTGTTCGACCAGCTGGGGTTCGGCCTCTGGGGCGTGATGGTCCCGCTGTGGTTCTACATCATGGGCACCGGCTTTATGTTTCCCTGCGTGCAGGTGCTCGCCCTGGCCAGCCACGCCGCCCAGGCCGGCACCGCTGCTTCCCTGCTCGGCTTCGCGACCTTCATGATGGCCGGGCTCATCTCCCCTGTGGTCGGCTGGCTGGGCATCAACAGCGCAGCTCCCATGGGCGCCGTGCAGGGTGCCTGCATCCTGCTGGCCATCGCAGCCCTCTGGCTGGTGGTACGGCCACGCACCGTCCCCTCGATCCACTGAAGCCATGAAGCATCCACGGCGAAAGCCGCACCGGAACCGCCGGGGCCTGTTCCTCGGAGCGGTGCTTGGCGCCGTCGCCGGCTATTTTGCAGGCCGGGCCCTGGGCAACCCTGCCATGGGGATCGCCCTGGGCATGATTGCAGGAGCGGCTTTGCTGTACCGCGTCAACCCGGGGCCCTGGAACCGGCCCTGATACTGGCCGCAGGGCTTCCCCGACGTTCCCGCGGCACGGCCGGACCGCGGCGCCATGTCTGCCGTCGCGGTGCCCTACGGGATAAACTGTGTCCGTGTCCCGCCGGCAGAACCAACCGCCGCTTCCGGCCACGTGGCAACGGTGCGATGCCCGGATACTGCCACTGTGGTGGGACCGGCTGCGTGCCCAGAGCGGCGAGCAGTCCGCCGCCCTCTACGCCGCCGGCCTGTTTACGGAGGACCGCCGCCGTCCGATCGCCCAGTGGTACAACCCCGCCTTCAAAGCAGCGCTGCTGGTAGCCCCGGAAACCTCGCCCGAGTGGCCCGTCCAGCGCTTTGGGATCTTTTATGCGCCCCCGGAAACGGGCTTTGTGCGCATCCATTCGGCGCCGCATGAGTGGAACCCGCGCCAGCCGCGGAGGTCGCCTACCGAGCAGGAGGCGTTCCTGGCCGCCGTAGCCGAGGCGGAGCGGTTTCTTCAAGTGGAGATGGACTTCGTCTAGGAAAGAAAAATCCCCGTTCTCCAATGGAGGAACGGGGATTTTTCCCTGGGCTCCTCCTGCTGGACTTGAACCAGCAACCCTTCGATTAACAGTCGAATGCTCTGCCAATTGAGCTAAGGAGGAATGAAGCAGGTATGACATTAGCAAAGGATCCACGCCAAAGTGAAATCGGCGGTTGTGCCGGGCCGGGAAGGCTTTGAGGGTACAAAAAATCCCCGTTCCGGAGTCCGGAACGGGGATTGCGCGCTCCTCCTGCTGGACTTGAACCAGCAACCCTTCGATTAACAGTCGAATGCTCTGCCAATTGAGCTAAGGAGGAATGAAGCGGGTATTAGCCTAGCAAAGACTCCGCCTGGAAACGAAATCGGGCCCGCCCCTGGGGCCTGCGGGACCTGCTAGGCCTCCGCCCGGAGCGCCCGGCGTTCCATTTCGAGCATCATGAGCTCGCGGTTGAGCCGCTGGTAGGTCTCCGGGTCTGCCGTCGGGTCCAGCCTCTGGAGCTGGCCCATCTTGTCGGCCTTGACCCGGGTGATCTGCAGTTCGAAAAGCCGCGCGAGGATGTCCCGGCAATACTTTTGCACTGCTTCCTCCGTGCTGGCGGGCAATGGCACCACAGCCAGTTCGGACACCAGGGGCCGCAGCGGTTCGGGGACTTCGTTCATCACATGCTCCACCCAGCGCACGGGATCGGCCGTGAGGGCAGGGTCCGTGGCGCGCATGGCGTCGTGGACCGCCTGGAAAGCCGGGGTGGCGAACCGGGCAGCGGAAAAGCGCTCCCAGACCCCTCCACGGAGCAGTGCGGGTTCCTGCAGTGCCACCTCCAGGGCCTGCCGCTCCATGGACGCCACAGGATCGCGCGGGTCCGGGCGGTGGAAGGACGGGACGGCGCCCTGCACCGGCCCGGCAGCGACGCCCGGACCGCCCGGCAGGGCGGCACGTGCGGAAGTCCGGGCATCTGTTGCGGGTGGCCCTGCCTGGTCTCCGCGTTTTACCGCGGCAGTTACCAGGCGCAGCACTTCGTTGGGGTCCGGCATGCCCAGCCAGCCCGTGAGCGCCTGGCAGTATCCGGTGCGGGTGGATGCGTCACGGATGGCGGCAACCACCGGTACGGACGCTTTCAGGCCCTGCACCCGGCCTTCCACGGTGTCCAGGTTAAACTGCTGAAGCGTGCTGCGGATGGCGAATTCGAAGAGCGGCCGCCGGGACTCCACCAGCGCGTGCACGGCCTCGTCGCCCCTGGTCTGGCGCAGGTCGCACGGATCAGCGCCCGTGGGCTCCACGGCAACAAAGGTCTGGGCGGTGAAACGCTGGTCCTCTTCAAAGGCACGCAATGCCGCCTTCTGGCCCGCGGCGTCGCCGTCGAAGGTGAAGATGACCTCTCCCCCGGTGCCGTCGTCGGACAGCAGCCTGCGGGCGACCTTGATGTGCTCGGTGCCGAACGCGGTGCCGCAGGTGGCCACCGCCGTCGGGATCCCTGCCAGATGGCAGGCCATCACATCCGTATAGCCCTCTACCACCACCAGCTGCCGGTCCCTGGCGATGTTGCGCTTGGCGAGGTCGATGCCGTACAGCACCTGGGATTTTTTGTAGAGGGTGGTCTCCGGGGTGTTCAGGTACTTGGGCCCTTGATCGTCTTCGTAGAGCTTCCGGGCACCGAAGCCGATGGTGTCGCCGGCGATGTCGCGGATGGGCCAGATGAGGCGGCCGCGGAACCGGTCGTAAATGCCGCGGTTTCCTTCAGAGAACATGCCGGTGAGCTTCAGCTCGGAATCGGTGAAGCCGCGGTTGCGCAGGTGCTTGAGCAGCGAGTCCCAGCCCTGCGGGGCGTAGCCGACGCCGAACTGCTCGGCGGCGGCGCGGTCGAACCCGCGGCCGTGCAGGAAGGTCCGCCCCTCGGCGGCACCGGGCGTCAGCAGTTGCGCCTGGAAGAACTCATCCGCGATTTTGTGGGCATCCAGCAGCCGCTGCCGCCGCCCGACTTCCTCGCGGCTGGGCCCTGTTCCGCCGTCTTCGTACCGGAGTTCGTAGCCGATCCGGGCTGCCAGCTTCTCCACGGCCTCCTGGAAGGAGCTGTGGTCCTGCTTCTGGACGAACGCGATGACGTCGCCGTCCTCGCCGCAGCCGAAGCAGTGGTAGCGGCCTACCTGGGGGCGGACGGTGAAGGACGGCGAGCGCTCGTCGTGGAACGGACACAGGCCCTTGAAGGTGCCCAGCCCCGCGCCCTTGAGCGTGACGTAGCCGTCCACCACTTCCTTGATGTCAGTGCGCTGGCGTACTTCGTCGATGTCTTCACGTTTGATCAGCCCAGCCACAGAGCCATCCTAGCCCCGGGGTACGACGGCGCCGGGCGCCTTATGGCGTTCCTCACCACAGTGACGGAAGGCTCCCCACCAGGCGTTCATACATAGCGAGCGCCGAACCGTCGGTGAGTGACGCCACCTGGTCGATTACGACGCGAAGGCGGGCTCCGTCGTCGGGAGCGTCACGCCAGTCCGCCGCGAACATCGGCTCGAGATGGCGGTCCCCGGTGGCGCTCAGGGCGGTTACCAGGGCGTGCAGCACCTCGCGCTGGCGCTCGTAGATCGGCTGGCGGTGCTCGGTGGTCATCACGAAGGTGGTGGCCAGGCCTTTCATGACCGCGATCTCCATGATGGTCTCGTCCGGCACCATGAGCTGGGCGTTGTAGCGGGTCAGGTTTTCCGGGCCGTAGACCGCACGCGTGGTTTCCAGGGCGCTCTGGCAGAACCGGCCAATGAGCTGGCTGGTCATGTTTTTCAGGGCTGCCATGGACTTGCGGCTGCCGTCCGCTTCGCGCACCCACACGTCGGTTGCCTCCAGCCGGGCCAGGGCGGCATCGATGGCGGCGGGGTCGTTGTGCGGCAGGTACCACTGCCTGGCATAACCCACCACCCGGGCGCGGTGGTCCGGGTTGTCCATCCAGCGGAGCTGGAAGTGTCCGGCGACGATCGCGTCCTCGACGTCGTGGACCGAATAGGAGATGTCGTCGGCGAGGTCCATGACCTGCGCCTCCAGGCAGGACCGGCGTTCCGGTGCGCCTTCGCGGATCCAGTTGAAGATGGGGAGATCGTCCTCGTAGGCGCCGAACTTGCTGGTCCTTTGGCCGTGGATCACCGGGGCTTCCAGCGCGGACCAGGGGTACTTCGTTGCCGCGTCGAGGCTGGCCCGGGTGAGGTTCAGCCCGGCCGGCTGGTTGTCTGCCGTCAGCACCTTGGGTTCGAGGCGGGTCAGCAGCCGGAGGGTCTGGGCGTTGCCTTCGAAACCGCCGATGGCGTGGGCCACCTCGTTCAGCGCCGATTCCCCGTTGTGGCCGAACGGCGGGTGGCCGAGGTCATGGCTGAGGCAGGCAGTGTCCACCACGTCAGGGTCGCAGCCAAGGGCGCGTCCCAGTTCGCGGCCCACCTGCGCCACTTCCAGGCTGTGGGTGAGGCGGGTGCGGACAAAGTCGTCAGTGTCCGGCGCCACCACCTGGGTCTTGGCCCCGAGCCTGCGCAGCGCGGAGGAATGCAGCACCCGGGCGCGGTCACGCTCAAAGTCCGACCGGTAAATGTTCTTGGGCGGCTCTTCCACCCAGCGGGCGGAATCATGGGTGTCATAGCCCGGCAGGACCGGGGCAGCAGTGCGCGTTTCAGCCACCGGAAACATCCAGTTCCGCCGCAGCAATGTCCCGGGACTGGTCCGCGTTCAACGCCCGCGAGTCCAGCCAGTCCTTGGGCAGGGCAGGCCTCTTCGGCGAGCCCGCGCGGCCCCGGGGACCCTCGGCGTCGTTGCCCGGGTACGGCGATTCAAGGTCCAGTTCGGCGAGCGTATCCCGCAGCACCTGCAGGCTGGTCACCAGGGCCAGCCGGGTCCGCAGTTCCCCGCCCACCACGTATCCCTTGAAGTACCAGGCAATGTGTTTGCGGATCTCGCGCAGCGCCTTGCCCTCGTCGCCGAAGGTTTCCACCATAAGTTCGGCGTGCCGGTACACGCCCTCGGCCACCTGGCGCAGGTTGGGCCGGAAGCGGGTGTCGCTGCCTTCGAAGGCTGCCTGCAGGTCCCCGAACAGCCAAGGCCGGCCCTGGCAGCCGCGCCCCACCACCACGCCGTCAACACCGGTGTCGCGGACCATCCGCACAGCGTCTTCGGCAGACCAGATGTCGCCGTTGCCGAGCACCGGAATGTCTGGCAGCGCCTCGCGAAGGCGGGCGATCGCGGACCAGTCCGCCTGTCCCGAGTAGAACTGGGCCGCGGTCCTGCCGTGCAGGGCGACGGCGGCAACACCGGAATCCCGGGCGATGCGGCCGGCGTCTAGGTACGTGAGGTGGTCGTCGTCGATGCCCTTGCGCATCTTGATGGTGAGCGGGACGTTGCCCTTTGAGGCCTCCCTGACGGCGGTCTGCACGATCGAGGTGAAGAGGTCGATTTTCCAGGGCAAGGCTGAGCCGCCGCCGCGACGGGTGACCTTGGGTACGGGGCACCCGAAGTTCAGGTCGATGTGGTCTGCCCGGTCTTCCTCCACCAGCATCCGGACGGCGCGGCCCACTGTTCCAGGGTCCACACCGTACAACTGGACGGACCGGACTTTTTCGTCATCATCGTGGGAGATGATGCGCAGGGACTCAGGCGTCCGTTCCACCAGCGCGCGCGAGGTGACCATCTCCGCCACGTACATGCCGCCGCCGTATTCACGGCACAACCGGCGGAAAGCCGAGTTGGTGATGCCGGCCATGGGCGCCAGGATCACCGGGGTGTCCACGGTGATGGGGCCCAGCCTCAGGGGCGGGAGTTCCAGCTTGGGGGCGGGAGGAGTTGCAACAGTCACCTGTCCATTGTTGCAAAGCCGGGCAAATCGGGCGTGCGCGCGGGTCCCGCTCCCCCGGTGACCGCCGCCGTCAGTCCCGCTCGGCCGCCCTGCGCCCCCGCCGGGTTTGCAGGGCAGCGGCGGCAAGCGTGCCTGTATCGCTGACGTCGTCCGGGTTGACGGCGGGCTGGGGCGGACGAGCCGGCCTTTCAGCAGCGGCGGCTTCACCCTGGCCCGATTCCGTTTGGAGGCCTCCGGAACCCGCGGGCTCCACTGCCCGTGCGCCGGTGGCCTTCACCACCAGCACGGCAATGAGGGTGGTGACCGGAATTGCCAGGACCAGGCCGATGGAGCCGACCAGGGTCCGGATGACCTCCTCCGACAACTCCGCGCTGGTGAGGGTGTCCGCGAGCGGGCGGTCGTAGAGCATCACGATGATGAGGATCGGCAGGGCGGCTCCGGCGTAGGCGAAGGCGATGGTGTAGACGGTGGAGGCGATGTGGTCGCGTCCGATGCGCATGGCGGAGGTGAACAGTTTCCGTGCGCTGCTACCCGGTGCCAGTTCGTACAGCTCCCACACGGCGGAGGACTGGGTGATGGTCACGTCATTCAGGACACCGAGTCCGGAGATGATGAGCCCGCACAGGATCACACCCGAGATGGAGATGTTGGTTGAGGTGTTCACCAGGGTGGTTGCCTCGTGATTGCCCACGCCGGCAAGGTTTGCGGCGCCGGTGGCCCAGGCTGCCAGGAGCGCTGTTATTCCGAGCCCGAACATGGTGCCCAGGAGGGCGGTGGACGTCCGGGCCGAGAAGCCGTGGGCGAAGTACAGCACCCCGATCATGATCACGGTCGACCCCACCAGGGCCAGCAGCAGCGGCGGTTTGCCTTCGACCAGGCCTGGAAGCATAAAGCCGGCCAGCACGAGGTAGGCCCCCACGAGTCCGATCAGCGCCCGGAGGCCCCGCCAGCGGGCAACTGCGATGACCACCGCAGCGTAAAGCAGTGCGAGCAGGACTATCGGCAGGGTCCGGACGAAGTCCACGAAGATGAAGGCGGGTGAACCCTGGGAGGCGGAGGCGCCCTGGGCGTTGGAAAGGTTCAGGTACCGGATCTGGTCGCCAGGCTTCACCCCGTGCGACTTGGCGACATCCGGGTTGATGACCACCTTGACGGGGCTTCCGCCCTTGTCCGGTTCGGTAAAGGCAAACGTACAGTCAGATCCCTGCTGGCTTTGTCCCTGTTGGTTTTGGCTTTGCTGGGTTTGGCTTTGCTCGCCCGGCCCCTGCTGGGCGACGCCCTGCATGCAGTTCTCGGTGACGACGCTTTGGATGGATCCGGTGTCGAACGTGACCCCCGGAGCGGCGGAGTAGGGGTTGGCCAGGGAGATGCCCTCCTTGCTTCCGGAGGGCCAGAGCATCGCCATGCCGGCCAGGGTCAGGAGCGTCAGGGGAATCAGCACCGCGGCGAGGATCCTGTTTGCCTTCCGGCGGGCGGCCATTGCCTGCGGTGAAGGCTCCGCATGGCCTGTGGAAGCGTGGGAGTGACCGGAGCCCATCAGCAGTAGAACCTCATACCTTGAACTCTACGTCCGGCACCATAGGGTTGATAAATGGACCGTCAGAACTGGGAGGAACCGGGCATGGCCAACCGCAGCACGGGAGAAAGCGGCCGTTTCAATGCCGCCGGAACTGCTTCTGACGCCGCCCCCCAGGCCGCACTCAGTGTTCTTCCGGCGTCCGGGCCCACCTTGGGGGTTGCCCTGGTGCTGCACGGCGGAAAATCGCACAGCCGCGAGCCGGTGGAAGCCATCCACCTGAGCCCGGCACGGATGATCCCCTTTGCGCGGCACCTGCACCGGGCCGGCCGGCAGAACGGACTGGCGGTGTGGTCCCTCCGCAACAGCGTGCGCGGCTGGAACGGCGCCGACATGTCGCCGCTGCAGGATGCGCGTTGGGCCCTTGAACAGATCAGCAGCCGGCACCCGGGCGTTCCGGTGTTCCTGGTGGGGCACTCGATGGGCGGCCTGACTGCCGTCTGCGCTGCAGACCACCCCCAGGTGGAAGCTGTTGTTGCCCTGGCGCCCTGGCTCAGCACCGGGACTCCGGTTTCGGCAGTGGCCGGCCGGAAGGTGCTCATTGTCCACGGCACCGTCGACAGGTGGACCAGCCCGCCGGCGTCGCTCGCGTTCGCCCGCCGGGCCGCCGCAGGTGCCCAGTCGATGCAGTACGTTGCCCTGAAAGGCGTGGGGCACTTCATGTTCCGCAAGATCGGCCTGTGGCATTCGCTGTCCACGGGATTTGTGCTGAAGGCATTCCACGACGCAACCGGGGCGGATGTTGCCCTTCCCCGCGGGTTTGGCCAGCTGCTGCCGGCATCGGCCGTCCAGGTGACCCTGTAACGCTGCAGAGAGGCTGCCCGCATGACCCGCAGTTAACGCCGGGGACGATCGCTGCGGGTCAGGTGGGTCAGTCTTCCTAGTCCGACACGACCAGGGTTTCGGGACCGGAGAGCCGCGCCTTGCCGTTTTCGAGGAGGGGCTCGACGGCGGCGCGAAGGGCCGTCATTGAATCGTCCAGTTCCAGCATGACCGGGTGCTGGTAAGCAATCAGCGCGAGCATGTCCCGGACGGCCTCGGCGGCGTCCTCCGGGGCAAGCGCGGGTTCGTGCCCAACGAACACGTCAGTAGGAACCTGTTCCCCCTGCGGCGCCGTGTCCTGTTCCGGGCCCTGCGCCTGGGCTGCATAACTCACTGCGAAAGCCCTGATCCGGCCCTTCCTGCTGGGCGAAACCCCCGCCCCGAACGCGGACTCCGGCTGCGCACGCAGCACGATGGCCCCGTGCGCGCCGGTCAGATCGTCCAGGAACAGCTTCTGCACCTGGCCCACGGACAGCACACCCGGCGAATCCCAGTCGTGGATGGCCGTGTAATAGCGGCCCACAACATCGGTCAGCTCCACGGACCCGGTAGCCAGGTCCATCACGACGTCGGAGCCTGCGTTCTCATCGTTCGCCGGCCCGCCGTCGTGGTCCTTGGCCGGGAAGACCGGAAGCCGCAGGGCGCCCGGCTCCACAACCACCAGCCGGGACCGCTGGATAGGCGAAAGGTCGAAATGCTCTGCGAAGGCGGCACCCGGAGTGCCCGGCTCCACCTTGGCCCGTAACCTGGACACGCCCGACGGCGACTGCGCGGCTTCGCGGCGCAGCATGGCCAGGAGCGTGGCGCCGATGCCGGAGCGGCGGTGATCACGTGCCACCTCGATGTAGGCCCACAGCCGCTCGGGGTGCAGTGAGGCCTCGTAGACAACGCCCGCCGCAACCGGAATGCCGACGCCGTCAATGACGTCCTCGGCCACGATGCAGCGCCGCCATGGCGAGCCGCTTCCGTCAGATGACGGTGCCAGGGCGCCGCGGAACTGCCGCGCCTGGTACGTTTCGGGGCCGCCCCAGATTTCCAGGAGGGCCAGGTCGTCGCCCTCGCGCCATTCGCGGTATTCGATAGCCATGGCTAGGCGCCGATCAGGCGGGCGGCCAGGTAGCCCTCCACCTTGTCCAGGGAGACGCGTTCCTGGCTCATGGTGTCCCGCTCGCGGATGGTGACGGCCTGGTCCTCCAGGGTGTCGAAGTCCACCGTGATGCAGAACGGGGTGCCGATTTCGTCCTGGCGGCGGTAGCGGCGGCCGATGGCTCCGGCGTCGTCGAAGTCGATGTTCCAGTTCTTCCGCAGCTGCGCGCCGAGGTCCTTGGCTTTCGGGGACAGGTCCTCGTTGCGGCTCAGCGGCAGCACGGCTGCCTTGACCGGGGCCAGGCGCGGATCCAGCTTCAGGACAGTGCGGACGTCTACGCCGCCCTTGGCGTTGGGGGCTTCGTCCTCCGTGTACGCGTCCACCAGGAACGCCATAAAGGACCGGGTGAGGCCGGCCGCAGGCTCGATCACGTACGGGGTGTAGCGCTCGTTCGTGGCCTGGTTGAAGTAGCTCAGGTCCGTGCCGGAGGCCTTGGCATGAGTGGAGAGGTCAAAATCCGTGCGGTTGGCGATGCCTTCAAGCTCGCCCCATTCCGAGCCCTGGAAACCGAAGCGGTACTCGATGTCCGTGGTGCCCTTGGAGTAGTGGCTCAGCTTTTCCTGCGGGTGCTCGAAAAAGCGGAGGTTTTCCTGGCGGATGCCCAGGCCCGTGTACCAGGACATGCGCTCCTTCATCCAGTACTGGTGCCATTCCTCGTCCGTGCCGGGCTCGACGAAGAACTCCATTTCCATCTGCTCGAACTCGCGGGTGCGGAAGATGAAGTTTCCCGGCGTGATCTCGTTGCGGAAGGACTTGCCGATCTGGCCGATGCCGAACGGCGGCTTCTTGCGCGAAGTGGTGAGCACGTTGTTGAAGTTCACGAAGATACCCTGAGCCGTTTCCGGCCGCAGGTAGTGCATGCCTTCCTCGCTGGCCACGGGACCCAAAAAGGTTTTGAGCAGGCCGGAGAACTCCTGGGGTTCGGTCCACTCGCCGCGGGTGCCGCAGTTCGCGCAGGCAATGTCCTTCAGGCCGTTCTCGGCAGGGCGGCCCTTCTTTTCCTCGTATTCTTCCTCAAGGTGGTCCGCACGGTAGCGCTTGTGGCAAGACAGGCACTCCACCAGGGGATCGGAGAAGACCTCCACGTGGCCGGAGGCTTCCCATACCTGGCGGGGCAGGATGACGGAGGAATCCAGGCCCACCACGTCCTCGCGGCCGCGGACCATGGACTGCCACCACTGGCGCTTGATGTTTTCCTTCAGCTCCGCGCCGAGGGGCCCGTAGTCCCAGGCAGAACGCGAACCTCCGTAGATCTCACCGGCCTGGAACACAAAACCCCTCCGCTTGGAGAGGGAAATGACCTGGTCGAGAACGGATTTTGCTGCCATGGGGAAAACTCCAATTTCTACAGGGCCGCTGGGTGCGGTCCGCGGTTTTTCGGGCCCGCGGTAAGCCGGCGGTGTGCAACCGCTGGCTGCCGCGGGGGCGGATGAAGGAAGATGCAGAAAGCTGCGTGACCTAGCCTACCGGTGCCCACTGTGGAGCGCGCCCCGAGGCCAGGGCAGGGTGGCCAGGATGATGGCCGCGAGAGTGAGGATGGTGCCGAGCACTGTGGCCGGGGCAACCACGCTTCCGGGCGCCGGCAGGATCACGTCGAGGGCGAGCGAGCCGAGCAACTGCCCGGCGATCATGCCCAACCCCGTCACCAGGACGCCCAGGCTGCGCACCAGCAGGGCGCCCAAACCGATGAACACGCACCCCATCGGGCCGCCAACGTAGTACCACCACTCCCCCGGCAACGGATTGCCCGGCCCGGCAACGGCCACCTTGATGGCATACGCCGTCCAGAGGACCAGCGAACCTGCCACGAAATTGACCAGGGTAGCTGCAATGGGCGTGCCGTAATGGGCTGTTGCCGTTCCGTTCATGGCCTGCTGGAAGCTCATCAGGAACCCGGCCGCGACGGGAAGAAGGAGGGGAAGCACCAGGAAAGCAGGACCGCCGTCGTGCGCTCCCCCGCCGGTTCCGGTGAACCGGGGCGAAACTGCCCAGGCGACAGCGGCGATGGTCAGCAGGCAGCCGATGAGCCGGATCGCGGTGACGGGTCTCTTGCCTGCCGGCCCGATGCCCAACCGGTCCACGAGCAGGCCGCTGACGGTTTGGCCGGTAACGGTGGCAACCGTGAAGAGGGCAACACCCAGGATGCCCACCGTGAAGGACTGGGCAAAAACGAACAGCGCCCCGATCCCGCCGGCGAAAACATAAACCCGGGGAAAGGCCCTGCTGCGGACGGCAGGTACGATCCGCGCCAGCCCGGCCCGGCCGCGCGGCAGCAGCAGCGAGATCAGGATCATCACCACAAGGCCTGTGCTGAAACTCACGACGGAAGCGGCAATGCCGTCGTCCAAACGGGCACCAAGGGCACCGTTGACACGGCCCTGAAGCGGAATGGCCAGCCCAGCGCCCACCGCCAACGGCAGGCCTGCGAGCAGCGGCAGGCGGGGGCTGGAGGTCACCGAATCCACCTTACGTCAGGCATCATTGCTTCATGAGCAACCCCGTTGAAGACATTCCCATCCGCGACAGTATGATCCGCCTCGGCCAGCTCCTCAAGCTCGCCAGCCTTGTGGAGGACGGCGTGGAGGCGGCGGATCTCATCAGGAACGGGCTCGTCAAAGTCAACGGCGAAATCGATGACCGCCGCGGCCGGCAGCTGCATCACGGGGACACCGTCACAGTGAACGGGCAGACCGTCCGGGTGGTGGCACCGAAGGCGGGCTGACCTCCCGGGCAGGCGCCCGGCGTCGTCCGCCTATTTCTTCAGCACCTCGTGGGTGAGGAATTCACCCACGTGCCCGATCTCCTGCTGGTTGATCCCGTGCCACATGCCTGTGTACAGCACCTTGGTGAGCTTGACGTGCTTGCGGACCCAGCCCATGGTGTAGTCGATCCTGTCCGGAGTGATCACCGGATCCTGCTGGTCCCGGCCCCAGAACATGGGAATGGTGCCGTCCAGTTCGGAGTCCCTGAAGCTGGGGTCGCCGCCCGCGTCCACCACAAAGCCCGAGAGCCCGACGACGGCCGCAAAGTCAGTGGGGCGCTGCCGCAGGAGCGTGGTGGCCATGGCCATTCCCATGGAAAAGCCCAGCAGTGACACCGAGGGGTGTCCTACTTTGATGGTGTCGATCCAATCCAGCACAAAGGACGACGCTGCCTTGACCCGATCCAGCGAGTACTCGATGGAGGCCGTGAGCGGAAACCAGGTGAAGCCCGGGCCCATGGCGATGGGGGCCCGGACTGAGGCCACGGCGAAGTCCCCCGGCAGCAGGTCAGCCAGACTGAGCAGGTCCTGTTCGTTGGCGCCGTAGCCGTGCAGCAGCACCAGCAGCGGCCTGCCGTCGCGCTGGTCCTCCGGATGTGACCACAAAACAACAGGGGCAGGAAATACTTCGGCTTCGGTCATGGTTTCCATTCTTACAGTTACCCCCAGGTAACAACCTACGTTCGCGTAGCCAGCGAAGCGGAAGGCAGGATAGGACCGTGACTGACACGAGTGCCATTCGAACCCCCACCGCCCACGCCGGATCCCACCCCTGGACCCGCTATGTGGCAATGGGCGATTCCTTCACCGAGGGCATCGGCGATCCCGAGCCCTCGAGCCCCGGCGGCTACCGCGGCTGGGCGGACCGTGTGGCGGAGGAACTGGGCCGCACCCAGCCCGACTTCGCCTATGCCAACCTCGCCGTGCGCGGCCGGTTGCTGCAGCAGATCGTGGACCAGCAGCTTGCCCCGTGCCTGGCACTGAAGCCGGACCTGGTGACCCTCTCGGCCGGCGGCAACGATCTCATCCGCCCTGGCGGTGACCCCGACGCGCTCGCCGAAAAACTCGATTCCGTGGTGCAGATCCTGGCGATGGGCGGCGCCACCGTGGTCCTCTTTAACGGCCCCGACACCGGCTCGTCAGTGCTGGGCAGGATCCGCAGCAAGGTTGCCATCTACAACGAGAACCTTCGCACCGTGGCTGCCCGGCACGACGCCGTTATCGCGGACATGTGGTCCCTGCGCCAGCTCAGCGATCCCCAGATGTGGGACCAGGACCGCCTGCATTTCTCTCCGCTGGGCCACCACACCATCGCGGCCATGGTGCTGGACTCGCTGAACGTTGAGCACACACTGGAGCCGCTCCAGCCCAAGCCTGTGCCTTCCCGCACCTGGCGCGAGGCGCGCTCCGGTGACCTGGTGTGGGCGCGCGAGTACTTTGTGCCCTGGGTGCTGCGCCGGCTGCGGCACCAGTCCTCCGGAGATGGAATCACCGCCAAGCGTCCGACGCCGGGGCCAGTCTTTGGCCCCGGCGTGCCGTTGGGATCCGGCGAGGGTCCTTTGGGCACCACCGAGGCTGCCAGGCGCTAGCGCCCGCAGGATAATCCCGACGGCGGCCAGTTCAGGCGGGCAGGCATGGAACCCCATGCGGTGGTGCGGATGCGGCTTCGGTCCCAGCTGCTCCGGGCACCTGCCGCGGCCTCTCCCGAAGCGGCACTCCGGAGGCTCCTGGCCGTGCAGGCACAGGAGTTTCCGTACGCGCGGTGGAGTCTCGCCCAGCGCGTATCGGCCGCCGGACGTGCACCCGTGACGGCTGCTGACATTGAACAGGCTGTGGCGGACGGCCGGATCCTGCGCACCCACATCCTCCGGCCCACCTGGCACTTCGTTCACCGGGACGATCTGCGCTGGCTCCGTGCGCTCTCCGGGCCACGGCTTGAGCAGGCCAATGCCTTCACCTACCGCAGCACCGGCATTGACGCGGCCGCTGCCGCGCGGAGCGCCGACGTGCTGGCACGGGCTGTTGCGGACGGAAACCACCTGACCCGTGAAGGCCTTGCGGACCGGCTGCGCGGGGCCGGGTTTACGGCGAAGGGCCTGGAGCTGGCCTACCTGATTATGCATGCCGAAATCAGCGGGGTCCTGGTGAGCGGGACGCCCGTGCGAAGCCGTGGCGGAGCGTTGAAGCAGACATACGCGCTTTTTGAAGAGCGGGTTCCCGCCGGGCCAGGGACGGCGCCCACCCGGGAGGAGGCGTTGGCCGAACTCGCCCGCCGCTATTTCACTGGCCGCGGTCCTGCCACAGCCAAGGACTGCGCCGACTGGTCGGGAATGACCATGACGGACGTCAGGAAGGGCCTGCAGCTCACCCTGGAAACTGAACCGGGGGCTCTCGCCTCAGCCCTTATAGACGGCGTCGTGTTCTATTACAGTCCTGAAGCCGCCGGCACTGGCGCCCGCGATGCTGAGTCCGGCAGTCCTGAAGCCGGGGCAGGAGACGGAGCCGCCGTCTCACCGGAAGGCCGGCCCCGGATCGACCTGGTCCAGTGCTACGACGAATACATCATGGGTTATTCCGCCACCCGGCACTACCTCGGGGGCAGCGCACCCGCTTTTCCCTCTGAAGGCCAGCCGATGCACGTGGTGCTGCTGGACGGGAAGATGGCCGGCGCCTGGCGGCATACGCTGCTTCCCGGCCGCTGCGAGCTGGATATCCGGCTGTCACTCTCCGCTGGGACGCCGGGTTCTCCAGTGGCCGCGGCAGTGCAGGAAGCAGTGGACCGGTACGGCGCATTCACCGGGCTCCCGGCCGTTCGCGTGCACTCCGGGGCTAAGCTTGAGGGACACATATGAGAGGCACGGCACCGTGAGCAACTTGTTTTTCTGGATCATCATTTTGTCATTCCTGATCCCGATGGCCATGCGGATGTACCGGAAGTCTGTGGCCCGCAGGAACCAGGAGCAGAGCTTCCTGGGGCGCTACCCCGAGCAGTTCCCGGGCGGAGGCCAGTTCCCGGGCTCAGCCGGCCCGCAGAACAAACAGCCCCGGGACGGCTTCACCCAGCAGGACTACTTCAGCGGCGGATTCCGCGGCCTTGACCGGCCCCAGCCGCTGCCGCCCGTCCAGCCGGTCCCGCCGATGGACCAGCAGTTCCCGCCGTACGGGCAGCAACAGCATGGGCAATACCAGCAGGGCCAGCCGGTGCAGGGACAACCCCAGGTGCCCCAGCAGCCGGCCGCCCCTGCAACTCCCCCGCCGCCGTCGGCCCCGCAGGGCTACCGCGCGCGCAGGCTGGCGGAGCTGGATGAGAAGTACAGCAACGGCGAACTGTCCGTTGAGGAGTACATGGCCCGCCGCGGCGAGATCATGAACGGCTGACGCGCCTCAGTCGACCTGCGGAAAGCCCAGGTCGATGACCGACGTCGCGGGGTCCGGCCACCGGGTGGTGACCACTTTGCCCCTGGTGTAGAAGCGGATACTGTCCGGCCCGTACATGTGCGTGTCACCGAACAGCGAGTTCTTCCAGCCGCCGAAGGAGAAGGTGCCCACCGGCACCGGGATGGGCACGTTCACGCCCACCATGCCCGCCTCCGCGTCGAACTCGAACTGCCGGGCGGCGCCGCCGTCACGGGTGAAGATGGCAACGCCGTTGCCGAACTCGTTGTCGTTGACCAGTTGGACGGCGTCATTGTAGGTATCCACGCGGACAACGGACAGGACAGGCCCGAAGATTTCGTCGTCGTACACCTTCATGCCCGGCTTGACGTTGTCCACCAGGCTGACGCCAATAAAGAACCCGTCTGAATCGAACTGCTGCGAGCGGCCGTCAACAACCACCGTGGCCCCTTCGTCCTCTGCGCCTGCCACGTAGGAGGCCACCCGCTCACGGTGCTCCGCCGTAATCAACGGGCCCATCTGCGATGCCGGGTCCGTGCCCGGGCCGATGGTGAGCGTCGCCATCCGGCTCTTGATGGCCGCCACGAGGTCGTCAGCGACGTTGCCCACCGCAACAAGCACGCTCACTGCCATGCACCGCTCACCCGCTGAGCCGTAGGCAGCCGACACGGCCGCGTCGGCTGCCATGTCCAGGTCCGCGTCAGGCAGGACCACCATATGGTTTTTGGCCCCGCCCAGTGCCTGGACCCGTTTGCCGTGGTCCGCCGCGCGCTTGTAGATGGACTGCGCGATGGGCGTTGAGCCCACGAAGCTGACGGCTTTCACGTCCTGGTGCTCAAGCAGGACATCCACCGCTTCCTTGTCTCCCTGGACCACGTTCAGCACGCCGGCGGGCAGCCCCGCTTCCGCGAAGACTTCCGCGATGAATACGGCCGATGAGGGATCCTTTTCGCTCGGCTTCAGGAGGACGGTGTTGCCGCACGCCAGTGCACTGCCGATCATCCACAGCGGCACCATGGCCGGGAAGTTGAACGGGGTGATGCAGGCCACCACGCCTACAGGCTGCCGGACGGAGTGAACGTCCACGCCGCTGGAAACCTGCTCAGAGCGTTCCCCCTTGAGCATGTGGGAGAGCCCGGTGGCGAACTCGATGTTCTCGAGCCCGCGGGAAATCTCCCCTTCGGCGTCGGAAAGCACCTTGCCGTGCTCGCTGGTAAGGACGGCAGCCAGTTCGGACTTGCGCTGGTTAAGGATTTCGCGGACGCGGAAGAAGATGTTGGTCCGCTTGGCCAGGCTCGTTGCCCGCCACGCCGGCAGTGCGGCCTTGGCCGCGGCGATGGCTTCCTCCACGCGGGCGGCCGAAGCCAGCGCCACCTGCTTTTCCTGCTCTCCTGTGGCGGGGTTGAAGACGGGGCCGAAGCGTTCCGCGTCGGTGACGCGGCTGCCGTTGATGTAATGCGGGATGGTTTGCATGAAAGTCTCTCTTCTACTTTGCTGAATCCAGGGAACCGTCAACGAGCTTGATGATCATGGAGCAGTCCTTGCCGGACTCGCCCGCATCGATAAGGCGCTGGTACAGCTGCTGGACGTGCTTGCCGATTTCCAGGGGCGTGCCGGTGTCTTCCGCAGCGCTGATGGCCAAGCCGATGTCCTTGTTTGCCAGTTCGGCGGTGAACGTGGGCGCAAAGTCGTTGTTGGATGCCGCGGTGGGGACGACGCCGGGAACGGGGTACCAGGTGCGCAAGGCCCAGCTGTCCCCGGAGGAGACGGAGGCGATATCCCAAAACACCTTCTTGTCGAGGCCAAGCCGGTCCGCCAGCACGGCGCCCTCGGCTGTAGAGGCAAGGTTGATCAGGAGCATCAGGTTGTTGCAGATTTTGGCCGCCTGGCCGGTGGTGGCTCCGCCGGTGGGGATGATGTTTGCGGCCATCGGTTGGATGAAGCCGGCAGCATCGGCCACGGCACCAGTTTCACCGCCGACCATAAAGGTGAGTGTTCCGGCTGCCGCGCCGCTCATCCCGCCTGAGACAGGGGCATCAACGAAGCGGAAGCCGGCGGCAGCGGCGGCGTCGTGCAGCTCCTTTGCTGCGGCGATATCGATAGTGGAGGAATCGACCAGGAGGGTGCGCGTATCGGCATGGGCCAGCACCCCGTCCGCGCCCAGGTAGACGGCCCTGGCGTGTTCGCCCTTCGGCAGCATGGTGAAGACGACGTCGGCGCCGGCCACAGCCTCGGCGATGCTTCCCACCGGTTTGACCCCTCCGGCCTCCGCTGCGGCGAGCGCGGCGGGGTTGAGGTCGAATCCCCGTACGTCGTGGCCCGCCTTGGCGAGGTTCCCCGACATGGAACCGCCCATATTCCCCAACCCAATCCAACCGACTACTGCCATGGTCCAAGCTCCTTTGCTGTGTCCCCGGCCGAAGGCAGCCGGAAGGTCTGTGTCCACCATCACACCCCTGTTACAGTGCAATCAAGGGGAAAAAACACAGACAGTATGTGCACTGATGCACACGGATGGAAGGTGATGAGTGGCGCGGCTACCGAGTCCGGACGACCTGCTGATTTTGCTGACCGTGGCCCGGCTGGGGCGTTTCAATGCCGTCGCAGAAACGCTTGGTACCACGCACACCACTATTTCCCGGCGGATCCTCGCCCTCGACAAGCAACTGGGCGGGCGCACGCTGGAGCGCAGCCCGCACGGGTGGGAATTGACGGAGCTGGGCGCTTCGGCCGTCGCCGCGGCCGAGAGGATCGAGGAAACCCTGGGTTCCCTGGCTGCGGTCACAGGCCAGGACCGGGACGCTCTCGCCGGCATGGTGCGGATCAGCACCTCTGACGGTTTCGGCGCCGAATTCGTCACGCCTGCGCTGGTCCGGCTGCAGCACCGGCATCCCATGCTCAATGTTGAGATGCTCAGTGCCACGCGCAAGGTCAGCCAGAACCGCTCCGGCGTGGACCTGGAGGTGGTGGTGGGACGCACGGACGTGAGCAACGCGCAGGCCATCTTCCTGACCAACTACTTCCTGCGGCTCTACGCCAGCCCCGCCTACGCCGCCCGGAGGGGATTACCGGAAACGCCCGACGGTGTGCGGCAGCATGGCTTCGTCTCCTACGTGGAGTCGGCACTTCAGGTGGCCGAACTGGGCCACCGGTCCTCGCAGCTGCCGATGCCTAAGTCCAGTTTCCAGGCGACGAGCATTTTCGCCCAGGTGGAGGCGGTACGCCGCGGTGCCGGCATCGGGTTGCTTCCCAGCTTTATGGTGGCCCGGGATCCAGGGTTCGTTCCGGTGCTCCGGGACTCCTTCCAGCGCCAGGTGCCCATCTGGGCAGTGGCCCGGCCGGAAGCGCTGCGGTCCGCCAGGGTGCAGGCCGTGATTGCTGCGCTGCAGGAAGAGGTGGCGGAACGCCAGGATCTGTTGGCAGCCTGATGCGGCGGGCGCGTGATCCTGCTGCAATTGGAGCAGGATCCATGTCAGGCCTGGAAGAGCCGCCTTACCACCTGTCCTGCGGCGAGCGCATCGAGGCCTTCGTTGATCTCCTCCAGCGGCCGGGTGTCCGTGTGCAGCAGCTCAACGGGGAGCCTGCCCTCCCGCCAGTACCGGAGATAGAGGGGGATGTCCCGGCCTGGAACGGCGTCGCCCATATAGGACCCGAGCAGCCGCTTGCCCGCTCCCGCGAACTGGAGCGCGGGCACCGTCAGCTCCGCAGTGGGGTGCGGCAGTCCCACGGAGACCACGGCGCCGCCGCGGGTCACGTGTTCAAGGCAGGAGGTGATGACACGTGCTGATCCCACAGCTTCGATGGCAGTGTCCACGCCGTCACCCGCGGCCTCAGCAATAAGACGGGAAGCCTCGTCCGGCGTCCCCACCGCCGTGGCGCCGCACTTCAGGGCGAGCCCGTGTTTGCCGGCATTCGGGTCGATGGCAATCACGGAGGAGGCACCCGCGAGAGCGGCGGCCATAACGGCCGAAAGCCCCACGGCGCCGAGTCCGAAGACCGCCACTGACTGGCCGGGCTGGACTGCAGCGGTGTTCATTACCGCTCCCATTCCGGTGAGTACGGCGCACCCGAACATTGCTGCAACAGTGTCCGGGACGTCGTCGTCGATAACCACCACCGATTCCCGCGCCACCACTGCATAGTCGGCGAACGCCGAGACCCCCAGGTGGTGGTTGATCCGTTCCCCTGCAGGCGTCCGCAGCAGGGCCTCGCCGTGCAGGAGGTCCCCGGTCCCGTTGACTTCCGCAGCGCGGTGGCAGAGTGCGGGGCGGCCTGCCCGGCACGCGCGGCAGGCACCGCAGCTGGGGACGAAGACGAGGACCACGTGGTCTCCGGGGGAAACATCCGTCACGCCCTCCCCCACTGCGGCAACGCGTCCTACGGCCTCGTGCCCCAGTGCCATGGGAAGGGGCCGGACGCGGGAACCGTCCACCACTGACAGGTCGGAGTGGCACAGG
Organism: Arthrobacter sp. sptzw32; assembly: GCF_059089735.1. Classification (NCBI taxonomy): domain Bacteria; kingdom Bacillati; phylum Actinomycetota; class Actinomycetes; order Micrococcales; family Micrococcaceae; genus Arthrobacter; species Arthrobacter sp. sptzw32. The sequence goes on from NZ_JBNHEZ010000003.1 coordinate 152,674, forward strand.
CTTGAGCAGGTGATGGTGATGCCCAGCTCGCCGGCCCGGGGTTCCGGCCGGTCGAGCTCCTCGACCCGAAGGGGGTGCGCGTCGGTGTAGCTCGTTCCGGGCGGGACAGTGGAGTAAAGAACGGCTGCTTTCATGGGAAATCCTGACTTCGTCGATGGGGCTGACGGCCGAACTGCCCGGGCCTGCGTTGTCGCGGGTCGGGCAGTCTGCGTGTTGTGCGGTGGCGGGTGCCGGAGCCTACTTCTTGGCCGCTGCCAGCAGGTCGGCCGTGCCCTTGGCGTCTGCCGCGTCCACGTCGTGGAGCGAGATGCCACGGGTCTCCTTGAGGAAGAACACCGAGATGGCGGTCACGATGCAGGCACCGAGCAGGTACAGGGCCACCGGGGTGGAGGACTTGAAGTTGCTCAAGAGTGCAGTGGCGATGATCGGTGCCAGCGAACCGGCAACGATGGAGGTGACCTGGTAGCCCAGGGAGACGCCAGAGTAGCGCATCCGGGTGGGGAACATCTCGGCCATGATTGACGGCTGCCCTGCGTACATCAGCGCGTGGAAGAGGAGGCCGATGGTGATGGCGGCCAGGATGACGATGTCGTTGGCGGTGTCCATCATGGGGAAGGCGAAAAAGCCCCAGGTTCCGCCGAGGATGGCGCCCGCCATGTAGACCGGCCGGCGGCCGAAGCTGTCGGACATCTTTCCCACGAGCGGGACAGCGCAGAAGTGGATGAAGTGCGCCACCAGCAGGAGCAGGAGGATCCGGGAGGTGTCGGTCTGGACGACCACTTTCAGGTAGGTGATGGAGAACGTCACCACGAGGTAGTACAGGATGTTCTCGGCGAAACGCAGGCCCATGGCGGTGAAGACACCGCGGGGGTAGCGGCGAAAGACTTCGGCGACGCCGTAGCCCTTCTTCTCGACGGTGACTTCCTTGCGGGCTTCGATGAAGATCGGGGCGTCCTGGACCTTGGTGCGGATGTAGTAGCCGACGATCACGATCACGGCCGAGAGCCAGAAGGCGACGCGCCAGCCCCAGCCGAGGAATGCTTCCTGGGAAAGCGTGGCAGAAAGGGTGAACAGCACGCCGGTGGCCAGGAGGTTGCCGAGGGGAACGGCGGACTGCGGCCAGCTGGACCAGAACCCGCGGGACTTGTTCGGGCTGTGCTCGGCAACGAGCAGCACGGCGCCGCCCCACTCCCCGCCGACGGCGAAGCCCTGGACGAAGCGCAGGAACACCAGGAGGGCCGGGGCCCAGTAACCGATCTGGGCAAAGGTGGGCAGGCATCCCATGAGGAAGGTGGCCACGCCCACCAGGATGATGCTCAGCTGCAGCAACTGCTTGCGGCCGAACTTGTCCCCGAAGTGGCCGAAGACAATGCCGCCGATCGGGCGGGCCACGAAGCCTACGGCGTAAGTAACGAAGGCAGCGATGATGCCGTCGAGTTCCGTCCCTGAGTTGGGGAAGAACATTTTGCCGAACACCAGGGTGGCGGCCGAGGCATAAAGGAAAAACTCATACCACTCAACTACGGTGCCGGCCATGGAGGCCGTCACTACTTTCCTCAGGCCTGTGGATTTGACGTCGGTTTCCTCTGGCCGCCGTGCGGCGGAGTGTTCCGTACTCATGTGAACTCCTTCGGCGTCGTCTTCGACACCACTGGGACAGTCTGTAGCGGATGCGTGTGGTTTTGGTCACGAACCGCCGGGTCCCATCGAGTATGGTCCTCCCAAACGCGCAGCTCAACGCCGAATGATGCAGAGTGCATCTGCATTAATGCACACGGGCAGGCTTGTGGGGCCGGGGCTACTCCGAAAGATGGTCCCGCAGCTGGCTCCCCAGCTGGGCGATCTCCGTGAGGAATCCGTCGTGCCCGATGGGTGCCTCGATAAGGTGGACGTCTACCTCGCCGGGGAGGGCACGGGCCAGTTCCCATGACTGGGACGGGAAGTAGAGCCGGTCAGAGTCCACCGCCGCTACAAAGAACCGTGCAGTGCAAGCGGACAGGGTCTGGACGAGGGCTCCACGCCCCCTGCAGATGTCATGGCTCATGAGCGCTTCGGTGATGGCGATATAGCTGTTGGCGTCAAACCTCTGGACCAGTTTGCTGCCCTGGTGGTCCAGGTAGCTTTCCACCTGGTAGCGCCCGCGCGCTGCAAGCTGCTCGCCTTGAAACGGTGATTCGGGAGCCTGCGGCGCACGGCCGAACCTGCCGTCCAGCTCGACCGGAGAGCGGTACGTGATGTGGGCGATCCGCCGGGCGAGGGCCAGCCCCTCCTCGGGGGCGGGGCCGCCGTAGTAGTCGCCGCCGTTGAAGTTGGCGTCCTGCCGGATGGCGAGCGTCTGTGCCTGGGCGAAGGCGATCTGTTCTGCCGTGCTCGCGGCACCAATGGAGATCACGGCGCAGCGCTGCACCCGTTCCGGAAAGGTGACGGCCCATTCGAGGGCGCGGGCGCCGCCCATTGAGCCGCCCAACACGGCGTACCAGCTCCGGATTCCGAGCTGGTCTGCCAGCCGGGCTTCGGCCACGGTGCTGTCCCGCAGGGTCACCAGCGGAAAACGCGAACCCCACGGTTTTCCGTCCGGGGCAGGCGACGAGGGCCCGGTCGAGCCGTAGCAGCCGCCCACAATATTTACGGACACCACGAAGAAGCGGTTGGTATCCACTGGTGCGTCCGGCCCGGCGAGTTGTTCCCACCAACCGGGCTCCTCGGTGTCGCCCCGGGTCACGTGGGTGCTGCCGGTCAGTGCATGTTCGATCAGGACGGCGTTGCTGCCGTCCTCGTTCAGGGTGCCCCAGGTTTCGTAGGCCACAACAACGTCCGGCAGGTAACCGCCGGCTTCGAGCTTCAGCCCGCCGATGGAGGCGTAGCGGACAATGCCGTGTTCGGGGACAGTTGTACGGGTGACGGTAACCGTCATGGCAAGACCTCTTCTACGCGCTTGCCCGCCGTCATATGACCGGCAGGCCAGGTCTTCACCCGGGGCACCCCGCCGCGGAAGGAGGGTTGCCGGCCAGCAAGCCGGGGCTGTCACTGGCACTCATGACCTGGTTCGAGTGTACGAAACAGCCCCTGCCTGCCGCCAAGAGTGTGACTGGTTGTGACTTCCCCGGCCCGTTGCTGCCCCCGGGCGCCCACCCTGTGGGAGGGCTAGGCTCCGGTGGCCTCCTTGGCCGCGCGGAAGCCGGCTTCGAGGTCGGCCAGGATGTCATCGATATGTTCGATCCCCACCGAAAGCCGCACCAGGCCGGGGTTCACGCCCGCCACCACCTGCTGCTCGGGCGACAGCTGGCTGTGGGTGGTCGACGCCGGATGGATCACCAGCGACCGGACGTCGCCGATGTTCGCCACGTGGGAGTGCAGCTCCAGCGCGTCTACAAAACGCTTGCCCGCCTCCGCGCCACCGGCAAGGTTGAACGACACGATGGCGCCGGTCCCCTTGGGGCCGTATTTGCGGCCCCGCTCGTACCAGGGGCTGGAGGGAAGCCCCGCATAGGCGACCGATTCGACGTCGTCACGCGCTTCCAGCCACTGGGCAACTTCCAGGGCGTTGGCAACATGCCGTTCCACCCGCAGGCTCAGCGTCTCCAGACCCTGGGCGATGAGGAAGGCGTTGAAAGGCGACACCGCCGAGCCGAGGTCCCGCAGCAGCTGCACACGGGCCTTCAGGATGTAGGACAGGTTCGCGCCGAGGGCACCGTCTGCGCCGAGATCGCGGGCGTAGACAAGCCCGTTGTAGGTGGGGTCCGGGGTGTTGAAGCCCGGGAACCGGGCAGGGTCCTTGCCAAAGTCGAACTTTCCGGAGTCGACGATCACTCCGGCAATGGCGGAGCCATGGCCGCCGAGGTACTTGGTGGCTGAGTGCACCACAATGTCAGCACCCCATTCGAGCGGCCGGATCAGGTACGGGGTGGACAGGGTGTTGTCCACGATCAGTGGAACGCCGGCGTCGTGCGCCACCTGGGACACGCCTTCGATGTCCAGGACGTCCTGCCGCGGATTGGACACCACTTCGCCGAAGAAGAGCTTGGTGTTGGGCTGGACTGCCCCGCGCCACTGGTCCAGGTTGTCCGGATCTGCCACGAAGGTGACTGAAATCCCGAATTTCTTGAGTGTATGGGCAAAGAGGTTGTAGGTGCCGCCGTAGAGGCTGGGGCTGGCGACGATGTGGTCCCCTGCCTCGGCGATGTTCAGGACGGCAAAGGTCTCGGCGGCCTGGCCGGAGCTGAGCAGCAACGCTCCCAGGCCGCCTTCCAGGCTGGCGATCCGCTGCTCCACCGCTTCCTGCGTGGGATTGCCGATCCTGGTGTAAATGGGTGCCAGCTCGGCCAGGGCAAAGCGGTTGGCGGCGCTTTCAGCGCTGGGGAAGACAAAGGACGTGGTCTGGTAGATGGGAAGGGCCCGGGCGCCGGTGGCACCGTCCGGCTCCTGCCCTGCGTGGATCTGGCGGGTTTCAAAAGACCATCCGTTGGACAAGTAAGGCTCCTTTGACATGGGCCCGGCATGCTGGGAAGCACCGCGGGCCGCGCTTGCCATCCGGCCGTTGCCGGACAACCAGGTCCTCACCCGGGGCACCCCACCGCGGGTGGAGGGTTGCCGGCCAGCAAGCCGGGGCTTCGTGCTGGCACTCATGACCTGAGCTCAGTGTAGGAACGTGCAGACACGGCCGAACAGGATTATGACGAACATAGTCCTCAAGATTTCGGGGACCTGCGCAGAAAAACCAGTGCTTCCACGGGAAAATCCCAGTAAGGGTTGCCTTAGCTGAGAGCCCGATCACAAAGTGCCAAGATGTTGCCATGCGCATGGATCACGTCTCTTACGCCTGTGAACACGATGGCCTGGCTGCCACCACCGAACGTATCTCCTCTGCCCTCGGCGTTGAGGCAGTGAAGGGCGGGGTACACCCGCGGTTCGGAACCCGGAATATGATCATCCCGCTTGCGGGACACAAGTACCTCGAAGTGGTGGAGGTCCTGGACCACCCCGCTTCGGACAAGGCTCCCTTCGGACAGGCAGTGCGTGCGCGGTCTGCCGCCGGCGGCGGCTGGATGGGCTGGTGCGTCGAGGTTGACGACCTGGCACCATTCGAAGAGCGCCTTGGCCGCTCCTCGGTCAACGGAAACCGTAAGTTTCCCGACGGCCGCGAACTGGTCTGGAAACAGATTGGCATCCTCGGTCTGATCGCAGACCCGCAGGTTCCGTACATGCTCAAGTGGGAGGGCGACCCGACCCTGCACCCGTCCAACGCCTACGAAACCAACGTCAAGATGAGCTGCCTGACCATTGCCGGTTCGGCTGAGCGCGTTACTGAATGGCTGGGTGAGCCGGTAGAGAAGCCGCTCGAGGACGTGGCCGTGGAGTGGGTGGCACCGCACGGAACCCCCGGGATCCTTTCGGTGACGTTCGAGACCGCCAACGGAGCCGTCACGATCTGACTGTCCCCGGCGGAGCTGCGGGGCTGCGGGGCTGATGCCCGAGCTTCCGTACGGGCTTCCGTACGGTCGGATATACCAGCTCGCTCTTTCCTGAGCTTCGGCCGCCATCAGCAGGTGACAACGGCGTCACCCGCTGATGGCGGCCGAATCCGTTTCCTGGTGCACCCCGCGGATGACGGCGCGGCAACGGGTAGTTCAGCTGCCTGCGCATCCACTCCAACCGGTATTGTCAGACCCCCTTGCCATGATGGGTGTATGGGAAAAGCGGCGGTAGCGAAGGCGTTTGAGGACATCAATGCCGCCCTTGCCGTGCTTTATGCCGAAGCGGAGGCTCCGGGTTCCGGGGTGGTTGATGGTGCTGATCCGTTGGCTGCCCTGGCCGATGGTTGCCTGGACATCCTCTCCGGCGCGGCCACCGTGGAGGCACGGGTCACAGGGCTGAAGGCCCGGGCGGCGGTGACGTACGCGGACACCGTCCATGCTGTCGCGGCGCCGGGAACCCCGGTGCAGGCGCGAGAGATGGCGGTCGCCGCGGAAATTGGCAGCCTCCTGGCCCTTGGCGGCCGTGCCGCTGGTGCGTTCCTGGCCACCTCCCACGCCCTGGTCACAGGGTTGCCGCTGACCCTCTCGGCCCTGCAAACGGGGACGATTTCGTGGCGGCACGCCCAGGTCATGGTGGAGGAAACCGCCACCCTGGACCCTTCCGGCGCCGCCGCCCTCGAAGCCCACTTCCTGGGCCCGGATACACCCATACCATCCACGGCCGCGCCGATCGGGGACATCCCGGCGTGCCGGTTCAAAGCCAAAGCCCGGATCTGGCGGGAACGCCACCACGCCGAGTCCATCGACCAGCGGCACACCAGGGGTGTGGCCGACCGGCGGATGGAATACCGTCCTGACCAGGACGGGATGGCCTGGCTCTCGGCCTACCTGCCCGCTGACCAGGCGGTAGCGGGCTGGAACCGGCTCACCGCCATCGCCAGGGGTATGCAGGGCTCCAACGAACACCGCACCCTCACCCAACTGCGGGCCGACCAGTTCGCCGGAGCCCTCCTCAGCAGCGGGGACATGATCAGCGGCGGAACCACTACCGGCAGCAGTGACGATACAGGCGCAGACGCAGGCCCGGCTGCAGACTCTGATGCAGGTACAGGAACGCATCGTGGGCCATCGTCATCGATCCGGCCACAGGTACTGGTCACCGTGCCCGTGTTCTCCCTGCTCGGCCTCACCGACGAACCCGCCATGCTGGACGGCTACGGACCCATCCCGCCCTCGATGGTTAGAGACCTCGTCACCAACGGCGCCAACTCGTTCTACCGGGTCCTCGTGGACCCCCGCGACGGCGCGCCACTGGAGATCGGTCGGACCAGCTACCGCCTCACCAAAGCCATGAAGAAAGCGCTCCAGCTCCGGGACGGCAAATGCACGTTCCCCGGGTGCAGCAACAACTCCCTGGACAACGAAGCCGACCACCTCACCGCCTGGCACCACGGCGGAACCACCGGAATCAGCAACCTCGGCCAGCTCTGCCCCACGCACCACCGCCTCAAACACGCCACCGCCTGGAAACCCACCAGGGCCACCAGCACCCAACCGCCGGGCTGGACCTCACCCACCGGCAGGCACTACAAACCCGAACACCACGACTGGGAACCACCACACTTGCCACGCCAACTCCAGACCGTGCCGGAAGACGCTACACGCGGCCACGTGGACTTTGTCCTCGTCGCGCACTCCCCCGGAGAGGACTGCATCGAACGGTTCCTGCACGCGCGCGGCGGTTGACCTTCACGGATTTTGAGCCTTTACCCCAGTCCTATGGCCTTGCCGAACAGGCTGAAGCCGACGAAGGCCACGATGTCCAGCACGGCATGGGCGATCACCAGGGGCATGACGCGGCGCGTCCGGGTATACAGCCACGCGAAAACGAGGCCCATCACCACGTTGCCGATGAAGGGGCCAAAGCCCTGGTACAGATGATAGGTGCCGCGGAGCACCGAGCTCACGACGATGGACAGCGGTACGCTCCAGCCGAACTTCCCAAAGCGGTTCAACAGGTAGCCCACCACGATGACTTCCTCCACCACGGCATGGCGCACTGCCGAGAGGATCAGCACCGGCACTGTCCACCAATACGCGTCGAGCGCACTGGGAATGATGGCCGTAGTAATTCCAAGAGCCCTCCCCGCGGCGTAAAGGCCAAGGGACGGGATACCTATCAGAGCCGCCAGTCCCAACCCCTGGAACAGGTCCCGGCCAGGCCGCTCGAAGTTGAATCCGAGCTTGCGGAAAGCCGAACCCGCGTTGCTGTCACCGGAGGCTGCCTGCCGCTGGTCCGTGAGGAAGTAAATCACCAGCAGCACGGGCACCAGCGCGAAGATGATGTCCAGCAGTTGGTAGGTCAGGTCAAAGTATTCACGAGTGCTCTGGGAGCGGTTGAGCGTGGACGTGCCTTCTGCCAGCGGCGCCCGTGTCATCTTGTCCAGTAGCTGCACCACCGAGTAGACCGCAGACTGGCCCAGGGACAGGCCCAGGACAATCCAGACTTCAATCTTCAAACGACGGCGGGAGGGAACCAGCATGTACCCATCTTGCCTGCAGTTCCTGGTTCCGGGCTGATTGCCCTTACCGTCCGGCTGGCACACAGCTGAAACTAGCTGGCAGCCACAGTCACTTCCGTACCGTTGGCTTCAAAGGCCGCCTTGTCCCGTGCCGAGATTCCTGAATCCGTAATGAGGCGGGTGAAGTTGTAGCCGTCCATGGTGGCAAAGGCGCGCACCCCTACTTTGGACGAGTCAGCCAACACATAAGAAACGCGTGCCCTGCTGGCTAGCAGGGCGTTCACCGAGGCCTCCCCCTCCCCCGTGTTGGTTGGTCCCACTTCAGGGTCAATGCCGTTGACGCCGATGAAGGCGATGTCCAGCACCACCTTCTGCATAATGATGTCCGTGTAAGGCCCCACGAGTTCATAGGAGCGCGGATTAAGGATTCCGCCGGTCACCATGACCTTGATGTTTGGCCGGACCGCCAACTGCCCGGCGATATTGATCGCATTGGTTACTACCGTGAGGGTGGGCTGGTTGGAAGGCGCGTTGAGGTCCTCGCGGGTGGCCAGGATCTGTGCCAGTGCGGTGCTGGTGGTGCCGCCGCACAGGCCGATCACCGCCCCTGGAGCAATCAGTGCAGAGGCGGCCTGGGCAATCTGTTCCTTGGCCTCGGCGTGGTCGTCACGGTTGTACCGGCCCGGCAGGTCGTACGCGAGAGCACCGGTGGTGGCACCGCCCCGGGTCCTGGTCAGCAACCGTCGCTTTGCCAGGCTGTCCAGGTCGCGCCGGGCAGTGGCTGGGGAGACGTTGAGGGTGGTGACGATCTCTTCGACCTCTACCTGCCCGGTTTTGGCAAGGAGATCAAGGATGGCCGTCAGTCGGTCGGTGCGGGTCATGGCAAAGGCCTCCAGCTACTCCGCCACCAGCTCCGATGACGCTTCCTGATCATAACAGGTCACTTACGATCATCTAACGCCATTTTGCTGGTGCTGGTTACCTGGCCCGCTTCCCAGCACGCCATACAGCGTACGTCAGTGGCATGCCCGGGCGGTAAGCAAGGTGCGTCGCAGAGGGTGCGTTGAGCAGCTGAAGGTCCGCCCGGTGACCGACGGCGATCGAACCCACCGCGCGTTCGCCGTCGGTATCGATTCCTGCGTCCTTGTGCAGCGCCAATGCACCGCCGTAGGTGGCGGCCCGGACGGCTTCATGGACGCTGAGGCCCATCTGCAGCACTGCCGTGGTGACGCAAAAGGCCATGGAGCTGGTGTAGGACGTGCCCGGGTTGCAGTTGGAGGCCAGCGCCACCTGGACTCCGGCGTCCAGCAGGGCCCGTGCAGGCGCGAGCGGCTGGCGGGTTGAGAGGTCGCAGGCCGGCAGGCAGGTGGCCACGGTGCCGCGCCGTCCGGTTCCGGCGGCATCATCCCAGGCGGCCCAGGTTCCGGCGAGCGCGTCCACGTCCTGCTCCGCAAGGTAGTTCACGTGGTCCACGCTGGCGGCGCCGAGTTCCACTGCGAGCTGCACTCCCGGCCCCTCGCCCAGCTGGTTGCCGTGCACGCGCAGGCCGAGCCCCGCTTCGCGGCATGCCAGCAGGACCCGCCGGGACTGCTCAGCCGTGAAAGCGCCCTTTTCACAAAAGACATCAGCCCACTGCACGTATGGCCGGACGGCGGCCAGCATCGGACCACAGACGAGTTCCGTGTAGTGGTCTGGATCCTGCCCGGCAGGCACCAGGTGTGCTCCGAGGTAGGTGACCTGGTCGGCCACGGTGGAGGCGATGCGCGCACTCCGGGTTTCGTGTTCAACGTCCAGGCCGTAACCGGTTTTCGTTTCGATGTAGGTGGTTCCCTGGGCGACAGCTTCGTCAATGCGGGCCAGCGCGAGGCGGGTGAGGTCGAAGTCGGAGGTTGACCGGGTGGCGTCCATAGTGACGGCGATGCCCCCGGCGGAATAAGACTCCCCAGCCATCCGCGCCTCGAACTCCGCCGTCCGGTCACCGGCGAAGATCAGGTGGGTATGGGAGTCCACCCAGCCGGGGAGCATGGCACGGCCTCCGGCGTCGACGGCGTCGTCCGCGGCAGGTGCGTCGGCCGCGGCGCCGATCCAGGAGATCCGTTCCCCCTCAATCACCACCGCAGCGTCCCGCAGGACCTGGTGCTCCAGGTCCTGCGTCATCAGCTCGGCGATATTGGTGATCAGCGTACTCATAGTGCCATTCTTCAGCGCCGGACGGACCAGCGGGTTGCCGCCAGCGCCTGCGCTGTCCGGGATGCCGGACTGTCGTCGGTTCGGCCCGAGGCGCTGCTGGTTGTGTCGAGGCCGGCGAGTATTTGCCCTGCTGCCAGTTCCGCCATCGCGGCCGATGTCTGGAACCCATAGCCGCCCTGGCCTGCAAGCCAGTAAAAGCCGGGGGCTTCGGCGTCGAAACCGGCCACCGGGATACCGTCCGCCGCTTCGGTCCGCAACCCGGTCCAGGCACGGTGGATTCCGGTGATGCCGAGCGTTGTCAGTTGATTAAGCCTTGCGGCGAGCCGCTCCACGTCACCGGGGCGGGGCCTGGCGTCTTCGGCCCTGCTGGGCACTGATTCGGACGGGGAAATCAGCACGTCGCCACCCTCGCGGCGGAAGTAGAGCGAATTGTCCGCTGTCGCCACCATAGGGCTCCGCTCGGGCAACGGGTGTTCGACGGCGGCAATCGCCGCGGTCCGCCGGTACGGCTGCAGCCCGAGCTTCTCCACCCCGCTGATGACGGCGAGTTCATCGGCCCAGGCGCCGGCGGCGTTCACCAGGACGCCCGCTTCGAGTGCCTCCGTGCCGGCTCCCACTTGCCAGCCGGAGCCGAGGCGCTGCGCGGAATGGACCCTCGCGCCGGTGATGATGTCCACCCCGGCCGCGAGGGCACGCTCCCGGTAGTCGGCCAGCAGGAGGGGCGCGTTGCAGCCGAAGGATCCGGTGTCGAGGCCGGCGGCGGCAAACGAATCCGGGACCAGCGCCGGGCAGAGTTCGAGTGCTTCGGCCACGCTGATGGGTTGCATGGAGCCGCTGGCTTCGGCAGCCACCTCCTCCTCGGTCCCGACCAACATGAAGCCGCGGGGTGTAAGCACGTGTTCGGGCAGCTCAGCGTCGCGGGCAGCAATCAGCTCGAGGGTCCGGACCGTCAGTTCCTGGACCACGGGCGGACCGTAGCTGGGGATGAGCTGCCGTGCTGAGCGGGAGGAGGTGTGGTACGCCAGCTCCTGCTCAGCCTCCACCAGCGCCACGCTGCATTTGCCGGCCAGGGCCGAGGCAAGGGATAGCCCGGCGATGCCGCCGCCGACAATCAGGACGTCGTAGTGTGCTGCCATGGCACCATCCTTGCAGAGTTGGGAGGACGGCGGCTGCGCTCAGGCTCCCACTTCGGCACGGCTGGCGACGAAGGCCCGCACGCACGTTTCGACGTCGTCCGCTGAGTGGGCGGCCGAAAGCTGCACCCGGATCCGGGCGGCCCCGCGCGGCACCACGGGGAAACTGAAGGCGGTGACGAAGACGCCATGCTGCAGCATCCGGTCGGCCACCTTGGCAGCCAGGACGGCGTCGCCGAACATCACCGGGACAATGGCGTGCTCGCCGGGCAGCAGGTCAAAGCCTTCCTCGGTCATCCGGCGGCGGAAGAGCGCAGCGTTGTCAAAGAGTGTGCGCCGCAGCTCCGCCGAGTTCTCCACGAGGTCCAGGGCTTTGATGGTGGCGGCAACGATGGCCGGGGCCAGCGAGTTCGAGAAGAGGTACGGCCGGGCCTTTTGCCGGAGCATGGCCACTACTTCCCGCCGGCCGGAGACGTAGCCGCCGGATGCCCCACCCAGCGCCTTGCCGAATGTGCCGGTGTAGATGTCCACCCGGTGCGACACCCCTGCGTGTTCCGGGGTACCGGCACCGGTGGCGCCCATAAAACCGACGGCATGTGAGTCGTCCACCATCACCAGGGCGTCGTGCTTCTCGGCAAGGTCGCAGATGGCTTCCAGCGGAGCCAGGTACCCGTCCATCGAAAAAACACCGTCGGTGACGATGATCTTGCGGCGGGCGTCCTTCGCCTCCACCAGTTTCGCTTCCAGGTCCGCCATGTCCTGGTTCGCGTACCGGTACCGCTGGGCTTTGCACAGACGGATGCCATCGATGATGGAGGCATGGTTCAGGGCATCGGAGATGATGGCATCCTCCGGGCCGAAGAGCGATTCGAAGACCCCGCCGTTGGCGTCGAAGCAGCTGGAGAACAGGATGGTGTCCTCGGTCCCCAGGAACCGCGAGACGCGGGCTTCGAGTTCCAGGTGCAGGTCCTGGGTGCCGCAAATAAAACGGACGCTGGCCATGCCGAAGCCGCGTTCGTCCATGGCGGCCTTGGCTGCGTTAATGATGTCGGGGTGGTCCGCCAGACCCAGGTAGTTATTGGCGCAGAAGTTCAGCACGTTGGCGCCCTGCCGGCCAATGATGCCGGCGGTGATGTGGCTTGACTGGGGCGAGTTGATGCTGCGTTCGGTCTTGAAGAGTCCCGCGGTGCGGATGTCCTGCAGCTCGGTGCTCAGCTGGTCCTTGATCGAGGTGTACATGGTGTTCCTTAGAGTTGGGTCCAGTCGAGGACAACTTTTCCGCCCGCGCCGCTGCGGGCCAGGTCGAAGCCCTTTTCCCACTGGGCGGCAGGCAGCGTATCAGTGACGACGGCTGAGATGCCGGCGTGCAGCACGGGGTTGGACGAGAGCATGGCGCTCATGGCATACCAGGTCTCGTACATTTCGCGGCCGTAGATGCCTTTGAGCGTGAGCATGTGGGTGACCACCTTGCCCCAGTCAATGGTGATGTCCTGGCTGGGCAAACCGAGCATGGCGATCCGGCCGCCGTGGTTCATGTTGTCGATCATTTCCGGCAGGGCGGTGGGGTGGCCTGACATTTCCATCCCGATGTCGAAGCCTTCGCGCATGCCGAGTTTCCGCTGCGCGTCCCGGACACGCGTGGTGGAGACGTCGATGGCGAGATCTGCGCCGAGCTGCCGCGCGAGGTCCAGCCTGGGCGGGGACACGTCCGTGATGGCAATCTTGCGGGCACCGGCATGGCGTACGACCGCGATGGCCATCAAGCCGATGGGGCCGGCTCCGGTAATCAGCACGTCCTCACCCACCAGCGGGAAGCTGAGAGCGGTGTGGACGGCGTTGCCGAAGGGGTCGAATATTGCACCGAGTTCGGCGGTGACGGAGGGATCGTGATGGACCCAGACGTTGGTTTCCGGGATTACGACGTACTCTGCGAAGGCCCCGTCCCGCTGCACACCCACACTTACGGTGTGGATGCACATCTGCCGCCGGCCGGCACGGCAGTTGCGGCAGATCCCGCAGACCACGTGGCCCTCCCCGGAGACCCGGTCACCGACTTTGACGTCGCGCACGTCCTCGCCGATCCCGACGACTTCCCCGTAAAACTCATGGCCGGGGATGAGGGGAGCTTCGATGATCCCCTGCGCCCATGAGTCCCAGGACTGGATGTGCAGGTCAGTGCCGCAGATCCCGGTGGTTATGACCCGGATCTTGACATCCGCGGGACCGGCCGCCGGTTCGGGGCGGTCCACCAGGTCGAAGCCGGCCTGTGGGCCGGCCTTGTACAAAGCCTTCATCGGCTTCCTAACTCTTCATCTTTGCGTCATCGGCGGGAGCTGCCCTCCTCATTACAGCGAGGAAGAAGCTTAAGTACAACCGCTATCTTCTCAATCAACGATGTAGCTGGAGCTAATGCATAGACTGGGGTACATGGAAATACACCAGCTGGAGATCCTGCGCGAGCTCGGCGCCCTGGGCAGCGTCAAGGCCGTGGCGGACACGCTGATGGTGACGCCTTCGGCTGTCTCCCAGCAACTGGCGCTCCTGCAGCGCACCGTGGATGTTCCGCTGACCCGCAAGGAAGGCCGGAACCTGGTCCTGACCGAGGCTGGCCAGGTGCTGGCAGACGCCGGCGCTGCCGTCGTCAGCGCCATGGCGGATGCCAAGGGCGCCATCGGGAGCTACCACGGCACACCGGATGGCAGGGTTACTCTCTCCGGCTTCCACAGCGTGGGCCAGGCCGTGTTTGCCCCGCTCGCGAGGATGCTGGACGCGGAGGGACAACCGCGGATAGAGCTTTCCGACGAGGACGTGGCCCAGCAGGACTTTCCTGCCCTCACTGCCCGCTACGACCTGGTGCTGGCCCACCGGATGGACCACAGTCCCCGGTGGCCCGCGGAGCGAGTGACGGTGATTCCTCTCGCCCACGAACCCCTCGACGTGGCGCTGCCTGCCGGACACCCACTGGCCGGGAAGGCGGCCGTGACAGCGGACGACGTCGGCGGGCAGGCCTGGGTGACCAGCCACACGGGCTACTCCCCCGCCGATGTGCTGTCCGCCGTCGCCGCCGTTTCCAGCCGGGAACTGAACATCGTCCACCGGATCAACGACTACTCCACGGTTGCGGCCCTGGTGGCTGCCGGCGGAGTGGTGGGGCTGCTGCCCAGGTACACCGCCGGGCCGGTGCTCAACGCGCAGATCGTGCTGCGTCCCCTCGAAGGAATCAGCACTCGGCGCCGGATCGACCTTCTGGCACGGCCCGAGAACCTGAAGCGCCGTTCAGTCATGATTGTCTCCGGGGCGCTGCAGGGCATCATGGCCGGCCTGGTGGAACAGGGCTGACGCTGCCTGCCCCGGGCGGCGTGAGAACTGATCAAACCAAAACTGGGTCGCAGCAAATGTCGTTATGACCGCTCAAAACGACACTTACTGCGACCCAGTTGGGTGGGGAATTTAGACGGTGACGCCCAGCTTCTCCAGGATCAGTTCACGGACCCGGCCGGCGTCGGCCTGGCCGCGGGTGGCCTTCATGACTCCACCTACGATGGCGCCGATGGCCTGCACCTTGCCGCCGCGGATTTTGTCCGCCACGTCAGGCTGTGCAGCCAGCGCGGCGTCGATGGCTTCGAGAAGCGGGCCGTCGTCGGAAACCACGGCCAGGCCGCGCTTTTCGACAATTTCTGCGGGGGCGCCTTCACCGGCGAGCACGCCGTCCAGCACCTCCGAGGCCATCTTGTTGTTGATCTTGCCCTCTTCCACCATGCGGGCGAGCTCTACGATGGTGGCGGGCTGGACTCCCAACTGGCCGGGGTCGACGTCGGCGTTCTTTGCGCGGCCCACGATTTCGCCCATCCACCATTTGCGGGCAACGGAAGCGGAAGCACCTGCGGCGATTGTTTCCTCGATCTCGTCCATCACGCCGGCGTTCACCACATCGCGGAATTCGAGGTCCGAGTAGCCCCAGTCGGCCTGCAGCCGCTTGCGGCGGGCGGCCGGCGGCTCGGGCAGCGTGGCACGGAGCTCCTCGACCCACTCGCGTGAGGGAACAACAGGAACCAGGTCCGGTTCCGGGAAGTAGCGGTAGTCGTCGGCGTCGGACTTGGCGCGGCCGGACGTGGTGGTTCGGGTGTCCTCGTGCCAGTGGCGGGTCTCCTGGACGACCGGCTCGCCGGCATCGAGGACGGCGGCATGGCGCTGGATCTCGTAGCGGACGGCGTGTTCGACGGCGCGCAGCGAGTTCACGTTCTTGGTTTCCGAGCGGATGCCGAACCGTTCCCGGCCGTGCGGGCGGAGCGAGACGTTGGCGTCGCAGCGGACGTTGCCGCGTTCCATCTTCGCGTCGGACACACCGAGGTTCTTCACGATTTCACGGACCGCTGCCACGTAGGCCTTGGCGAGCTCGGGCGCGCGGGAACCGGCGCCTTCGATCGGCTTGGTGACGATTTCGACCAGGGGAACACCGGCACGGTTGTAGTCCACCAGGGAGAAGTCGGCGCCCTGGATGCGGCCGGTGGCACCACCCATGTGGGTGAGCTTTCCGGCGTCCTCCTCCATGTGGGCACGCTCGATCTCCACGCGGAACACGGTGCCGTCGGAGAGTTCGATGTCCAGGTAGCCGTCATAGGCGATGGGTTCGTCGTACTGGGAGGTCTGGAAGTTCTTGGGGGTGTCCGGGTAGAAGTAGTTCTTCCGGGCGAAGCGGCAGGACTCGGCGATCTTGCAGTTGAGCGCAAGGCCGATCTTGATCGAGGACTCGATCGCGGCCTTGTTCACTACCGGCAGGACGCCGGGCATGCCGAGGTCCACCTCGTTGACGTTGGTGTTGGGCTCGTCGCCGAAGACGTTGGGAGCGGAGGAGAACATCTTGGTCTTGGTGTTGAGCTCCACGTGGACCTCGAACCCCAGGACGGGATCGTACTTCTCCATGGCCTCTTCGAAGCTCAGGATTGCGTCGGTGTTCATTAGTTTGCCTCCTTGGCTTCGACGAGCACGGCCACGGGACGTGGGGAAAGTTCCGGGGCCTGGGCCAGCAGCGGGCCGCCCCACCTGGCCTCCAGCAGCGACTCCAGCACGGCGCCCACGCGGTACAGGCGGGCATCCTCCCGGGCCGGCGCCAGCAGCTGGATGCCAACGGGGAGCCCGTCCTCGTCGGCAAGGCCGCCGGGAAGCGACAGGCCCGGAACCCCGGCGAGGTTCGCCGGAATGGTGGCGACGTCGTTGAGGTACATGGCCAGTGGATCGTCCAGTTTCTCGCCCAGGCGGAAAGCGGTGGTGGGGGCGGTGGGCGAAATCAGGACGTCGGCCACGGTGAAGGCGGCGTCGAAGTCGCGCTGCACCAGGGTGCGGACCTTCTGAGCAGAGCCGTAGTAGGCGTCGTAGTAGCCGGCGGACAGCGCGTAGGTGCCCAGGATGATGCGGCGCTTGACTTCGTCGCCGAAGCCGGCGGCGCGGGTGGCCCCCATCACGCGTTCGATGGTCATGGGACCGTCCTCGGGGAGGACACGCAGTCCGTACCGGACGCCGTCGAACTTAGCCAGGTTGGAGGACGCTTCAGAGGGCATGATCAGGTAGTAGGCGCCCAGGGCGTACTGGAAGTTGGGGCAGGACACCTCGACGATTTCGGCGCCGGCGTCCTTGAGGAGTTCCAGGGAGTCGTGGAAGCGGTTTTCGACGCCGGCCTGGTAGCCCTCGCCGTGCAGTTCCTTGATGATGCCGATCCGCATGCCCTCGACGTTGCCGGTTTTCGCGGCGGCCACGAGGTCAGCCAGCGGGTCCGGCAGGGAGGTGGAATCGCGCGGATCATGCCCGCCGATGACCTCGTGCAGGAGGGCTGAGTCCAGGACGGTCCGCGAAACGGGGCCGATCTGGTCCAGCGACGATGCCATGGCGATGGCGCCGTAGCGGGACACGCTGCCGTAGGTGGGCTTCACGCCCACGGTTCCGGTGACCGCACCGGGTTGGCGGATGGACCCGCCGGTGTCGGTTCCCAGCGCGAGGGGCGCCTCGAAGGCCGCGACGGCGGCTGCGGACCCGCCGCCAGAACCGCCCGGGATCCGGTCCAGGTCCCAGGGGTTGCGGGTGGGCCCGTAGGCGGAGTGCTCCGTGGAGGAGCCCATCGCGAACTCGTCCAGGTTGGTTTTGCCCAGGATGGGCATCCTGGCCGCGCGCAGGCGCTCCACGACTGTGGCGTCGTAGGGGCTGTGCCAGCCCTCAAGGATTTTGGAGCCGGCCGTGGTGGGCTGGCCTACCGTGACGATGAGGTCCTTGACGGCGATGGGGACGCCGGCGAGGACATGCAGGGCGTCGGCTTCGGCGCCGCCGGCGGCGCGGATCGCGTCCACCTCTGCCGCGACGGCGAGCGCTTCCGCGGCGTTGACGTGCAGGAACGCGTTGACGCCCCGTTCGCCGCCGTCAACTGCAGCGATCCGGTCCAGGTATGCCTGGGTGACTTCCACGGAAGTGACCTCGCCGGCAGCAAGCTTTTCGGCCAGCGTGGACGCGGAGAGGCGGATGAGTTCGTTGGTGTCAGTCATGCTTTATGCCTCATCCAGGATTGCGGGGACCTTGAAACGGTTGTCATCGGAATCCGGTGCGCCGGAAAGCGCCTGCTCCGCTGTGAAGGTATGTCCCACAACGTCCTCGCGGAACACGTTGTTCAACGGGATGGGGTGGGACGTGGCCGGGACGTCATCACCGGCGGCTTCGCTCACGGACTTGACCGAATCAACGATGACGGCGAGTTCTCCGGCCATCCTGTCCAGCTCTTGGGCACTCATCTCAATGTGAGCGAGCCGCGCGAGGTGCGCGACGTCGTCACGGTTGATCGCAGCCATGGATCTCCCCTGCAAAGTTTGAATTGATTTTCCGGTCCATTCTAGTGGGGAAACGATGATGCCCGTCTGACATCCCCCAGCGGGCGTCAGACGGGCACCTTCAGGCCGGGGCTTCCAGCCCGCTTGGGCAGGACCGCGGCAGCTACAGACTAACCGATTCCAATGGCTCCGGTCAGCACGCCGATTCCGAGCATGACCAGGGAGACTACAGCGCTGCGCCACAGGACTTTCTTGTGGTGGTCACCGAGGTCCACCTTGGCCAGCGAGACCAGGAGCAGGATGGCGGGCACCAGCGGGCTCTGCATGTGGAACGGCTGGCCGGTGATGGAGGCGCGGGCCATTTCAGCGGCGCTGATTCCGTAGTGGCCTGCCGTCTCGCTCAGGACAGGCAGGACGCCGAAGTAGAAGGCGTCATTGCTCATGAAGAACGTCATGGGGATGCTGAGGACGCCGGTGATGATCGCCATGAACGGGCCCATGCTGGACGGGATGATCTGTACCAGCCACGCAGACATTGCTTCCACCATGCCGGTGCCGGTGAGGACGCCGGTCAGGACAGCGGCGGCCATGACCATGCTGACCACGGCAACCACCGACGGCGCGTGGGCAACGATTTGTGCCGCCTGGTCTTTGACGTGGGGGAAGTTCACCAGCAGGGCGATGGCGGAACCCACCATAAAGACGTACGGCAGGGGCACGAGGTCGGCAATGAGCATGCCCATGACGGCAACGGTCAGACCCAGGTTGAACCACTGCAGCCTGGGACGCAGGGTGCTGCGGTTGGGATCCAGCGCGGTGTCAGCCATGGCGGTATCGCTGTCATCGACGAGGGTTTCAGGGCGTTCCAGGACTGCAACAGATGAACCGCCGACGGCGGGGGCTGCTCCGCCGGGGTTGTTCCCCTCGCGGCCCGAACCACTGCGGCCGGTTCCGGAGCCGCCGGCGGAGGTGCCGCCGTCGAACCCTCCTGCAGTGAAGGGCTCTGCGGTGGACGGCGCACCCCAGATCTCCGGCTGGGTGGCGCGGAGGCGGTTGCGCTCCTGCAGGCCGAGCAGCCAGGCGAAGGCCAGGACGACGGCGATGCCGGCGAGGAGGGACGGAAGCATGGGCACAAAGACGTCGTTGACATCGATGTTGAGGGCACTGGCGGCGCGGGCGGTGGGACCGCCCCACGGGACGATGTTCATGGTGCCGTTGGCGAGGCCGGCCACGCAGGTGAGGACCACGGGGCTCATCTTCAGGCGGAGGTAGATCGGCAGCATGGCGGCGGTGGTGAGGATGAAGGTGGTGGAGCCGTCACCGTCCAGGGACACAGCCGCGGCCAGGATGGCGGTTCCCAGCACCACCTTGGCGGGGTCGTTGCCCAGCTTGCGAAGGATGAACCGGACCAGCGGGTCAAAAAGCCCCACGTCGATCATCAGTCCGAAGTAGATGATCGCGAACATCAGCAGGGCTGCTGTGGAGGTCATGGCCTTCATGGAGTCCATCACCATGTCGCCGATACCAAGGCCGGCACCGGCAAAAAGACCAAAAACTGTGGGGACGATGATCAACGCCAGCACTGGCGTCAACTTCTTCGTCATGATCAGCACCATGAATACCGCGATCATTGCGAATCCAAGTATTACCAGCACGGCCGGCTCCTTCTTTGTGAACAGCGGCACAGCGGTGTGACGCGTGCTACAGACTGTAGGGTGGCCGCCGTCACGGCCGTGCCTTTGGTTCAATTGATTGGCATACTGCTTGTTGCGAGCATTTTGCTCATTCTGCTCATCGCCCCGATGAGTGCCCGCCCATCCGGATCAAGGAGGACCGTGCCGCGTTCCAGCTCCCGTGCGCCGCTGCGGTTCTCCACCCAGACGCTCCTGCTGCAACTGGCAGTGGTACTTCTGGTGGTTCTGCTCAGCGCCGCCGTGCACGCCTGGCTGACGTACGACAGGGTGGGCCGCGAGGCGGAGAACCAGGCGCTCACCCTCGCCCGGACCGTAGCCTCCGACCCCTCCGTGCGGGCGGATGTCCTGGCCATCAGCCAACAGGCCGGTACTCCCCCGCCCGCCGAACTCGCCGCCGGGCCGCTGATGGCATCCGCGGAGGCTGTACGGGCCCGGACCGGCGCCCTGTTTGTGGTCATCACCGACGAAACAGGGCTTCGGCTGGCCCATCCCGATCCACAGCGTCTCGGGGAAAGGGTGAGCACTGATCCGTCAGAGGCCTTGTCCGGCCAGGAAGTCACCACCCGGAACACCGGAACACTAGGCCCGTCCGCCGGCGCAAAGGTCCCCGTCTACGCCCCGGGCAGCACCACCGTGGTGGGCGAGGTCAGCGTGGGCTATTCCATGGAGACCGTAGGCCAGAGCGTGGCACGCGACACCGGTCCCGTTGCCCTGACGGCCGCGTGCGCACTGCTCGCCGGCGTCCTGGGGTCCTTCCTGCTGCGCCGCCGCCTCCAGCGCCTCACGCTGGGCCTGGAGCCGGAGGAGATCAGCACCCTGGTCCACGACCAGGTGGCGGTCCTGCAGGGCGTGGACGACGGCGTTGTCGGCGTTTCGGCCGACGGACGGATCACTGTCTTTAACGCCGCAGCACAGCGGCTGCTGGGGTTGGCCGACCTGGCCGGAACCCGCTGGGAGGATGCACCCGTACCGGATCAGCTGAAGTCCCTGACCCGCCCCGGCTCGGCTCCCGCCGTTGAGCTGGTGGCCGGGGGCCGGGTCCTGGTTGCCAATGCGCGCAAGGCACTTCACCGGCGTGAGGACCTGGGCTGGGTGGTAATGCTTCGTGACCGCACGGAACTGCAGCAGCTCACCCGCCAGCTGGACGCCGTCGGAACCATGTCTACCGCCCTGCGGGCACAACGGCATGAGTTCGCCAACCAGCTGCACACCATCGCCGGCTTCATGAGTATCGGGCAGCACCACCAGGCCCGCGAGTACCTTGCCCGGCTGGCCGCGACGGGACCGCTGAAGTTCCCCGTGGACCAGGCCGAGCTGCTTCAGGACCCTTATCTCCAGGCGTTTGTGGGAGCCAAGGGCGTGGAGGCCGACGAGCGGGGCGTCGCCCTCCGCATCGGGCCGGAGACCCTGGTCCGCGGGCAGGTGACCGATGCCCAGGACGTCACCACCGTGCTGGGAAACCTGATCGACAATGCAGTGAACGCCGCGGTGGCCGGTTCGGCTCCGGACCGCTGGGTTGAAGTGGAAGTGATGGATGAGCCGGACAACGACGGCGGCACACTCCATGTGGTGGTGGCTGATTCAGGTGACGGGCTGGCCGAGGGGGCGGACGCCGAGGCTGTTTTCGCCGAAGGTTTCACCACCGCGTCCGGTCCTGTCCGCGCCGGTGGCGGCCAGGGCTTTGGGCTTGCGCTTGCTCGCCAGCTGGCCCGGCGCCGCGGTGGGGACGTGACGTTGCTGGACCCCGGCACACGCGGCGGCCCGGGTGCCGTCTTTATGGCCACGCTTCCCGGCACCACCGCGGGCACCAGGAATTCCGGGGGTACAGGAGCAAAGCTGAAGGACGCAGGGTTGACGGACGCAGGGTTAAGGGATACAGGTGGAGAGGAAAAGGATGCCTGAGGACTTTCGGGTGCTGATCGTCGACGACGACTTCCACGTAGCGAAGCTGCACGCCGCCTATGTGGATTCGGTGGCGGGCTTTTTGGCTCTGGCGCCGGTGGGGTCGGCATCGCTCGCGCTGCAGGCCATCCACAGCCTTCGGCCGGATCTGCTGTTGCTGGACGTTTACCTGCCGGACGCCTCCGGGCTTGACCTGCTGCAGCAACTGGATGTGGACACCGTGATCCTCAGCGCCGCCTCCGACGCCGCGTCCATCCGGATTGCTTTCCGCCGCGGCGCCCTGGGCTACCTGCTGAAGCCGTTTACCGCCGAGTCGCTTTCGCAGCAGCTCCGGTCCTACGCCCGGTACCGGCGCCTGTTGTCCCAGCCTGGCGCGCTGGACCAGGACAGCGTGGAGCGCGCCAAGCGGGCGCTGATCCCCGGCGATGTCACGCCGTCGTCGAAGCCCCGCTCGGCCACGGAGGCAGCAGTGCTGGAGTCACTGGTTCCCGGCGAACAGTATTCCGCCGCCGAGGTGGCGGGCCGGGTGGGTGTTTCGCGCGCCACCGCGCAGCGGTACCTTTCCTCGCTGGCAGACGACGGCGCCGTGGACATCCAGCTCCGCTACGGAACCACCGGCAGGCCGGAGCACCGCTACGGCCTGCCGGCGGGCCGGTAATCCGGTCGGGCCGCTAGCTGGCGCTCTTCTGGGCCACGAGCTCGATTTCGACCAGCATCTCCGGATCCAGGAAGGGCAGGACGTGTACCAGTGACAGGGTGGGCCGGATCTCGCCGAACACCTCGCCGTGGGCGCGGCCGGCTTCTTCCCATCTGCTGATGTCCGTCAGGTACAGCTTGGACTGGACCACGTCCTCAAAGCTGAAGCCGGCGTCCGCGAGGACTTTGCCGAGCTTTTGAAGGATGAACTGTGTCTGGGTGTAAAAGTCGTTACCGACCATGCCGTCCTCGCCGCTCGCAGCGGTGGCGGAAATGTAGAGGGTGTTGTCCACCTGAACGGCCCGGGAGTAGCCGAGGGTCTTTTCCCAGACGGAGCCGGTGCCGAAGGTTTTGCGCATGGTGGGCCTTTCAATGCTGGATTGGGTCGGCACCACTTTAGGGCGGCTACAGGTCCAGCCGGTAAACCAGCAGTTTTATGTCCGTTCCGGGCACCAGCCAGTCCCTCTCCGGAACCCTGGCGAAGCCGGTCTTGTTGTACAGCCCGCGCGCGCTCTCCCAGGTGCTGCCGGTAGTCAGCGACACTGCGCTGACTCCGTCCAGGGCCTTGGCGTGCTGAAGGATGGCCGCCATCATCGCTTTCCCGGCGCCGCTGCGCTGCACGGCCGGGTCCACCACCAGCATGCGGAACTCCAGCTCATCGGGGAGGGCGATGTCTGCGTAGGGCTCCCCTGCCCGGGCCAGCGTCACCGACCCGATCACCTGTCCTGCCCGCTCGGCTACCCAGACGGTGGCCTCACCCGCCCGCAGTGCCACTTCCTGGATCTTGCGCATATAGGGATGATCGGCGTCATCAAAGTACCCGGCAGCAAGGTAGGAGTCCCTGGTGATGCGGGCAACGTCGTCGAAATCGGATTCGACGACTGGACGGACTGTTATCTGGGAATGCACCCGTCAATGGTAGTGCTACCAGCCGGTAGCAGCGCGCAAAACCGGGGTTTCCGTGACTGAACTATCAGTCCTCCTTGGGCAGTTGGCCGGCACGAGGCCAGGAGCCCGGATTAGAGCGGGAATTTGCCGGACAGTTCCAGGGACGCTGCGCAGGTCCAGGCATCCAGCCGTTCCCGGTCGGTCGGGCCGCCGTCGAGCGGGCTGGAGAGCCGGGGCCGGCGGACCCAGCAGCCGGCTTCCTCCGCAATCAAAGCCCCGGCCGAGAAGTCGTGCTCGTTCAGCCCGCGCTCGCCGAAGGCGTCATGGGTGCCGTCCGCCACCAGGCACAGGTCCAGCGCAGCGGAGCCGAGCCGGCGGACATCCGCGAAGTCCTTAAGCAGTTCGGCGAACTGGGCGGCCTGCTCCGAGCGGATCCGGGGATCGTAGTTGAATCCCGTGGCAAGGATCTGCCCCTTGCGTCCCGGCACTGGCCCTTCAAGCCGGGTCAGCATTCCGTTCTCCTCCAGCCACGCGCCCTGGCCTCGAGCGGCGTAGTAGACGCGGCCCAGTGCAGGGGCGTTGACGACGCCGGCCAGCCACGCGCCGCCGGCATCGGCTACTGCCACGGAGGTGCCGTAGTAGACGATGTTGCGGATGAAGTTGGTGGTGCCGTCCAGCGGGTCGATGGACCACCGGTAGCCGGTAGGCTGTTCCGGCCTGGTGGTTCCGTGTTCCTCCCCGGTGATGGTGTCACCGGGCCGCGCTGCTGCGATGACGTCGCGGACCGCGTGCTCCGCGGCGACGTCGAACGCCGTGACCCAATCGCCGGCGTCGCCCTTGTTGCTGGCCTGAAGTCCCTCGGCACTCCGGCCGGAGAGCACCTTCGCCCCGGCCGCAGCTGCTTCCCTGGCCACCTCCAGCAATTCCTCTACAGAAACCTCGCTGGTCCTGTCGTCGCTGCTCACGCCGATACCTCCGCCGGTGCCGGCGGGCCCTCGGCCAGAAGCCTGCGGAAGCCGTCCTCATCCAGCACGGGAATTCCCAGCTGCTCGGCCTTGTCCAGCTTGGTTCCGGCGTTCTCGCCTGCCACCACGAAGCTGGTGTTTTTCGAGACTGAGCCGGAAGCCTTGCCGCCCCGCAGGAGGATGGCCTCCTTGGCCTCGTCGCGGCTGAAGTTCGGCAGCGAACCCGTGACCACCACGGTGAGCCCCTCAAGGGTCCGCGGCATGGACTCGTCCCGCTCGTCCTCCATCCTGACTCCCGCAGCAGCCCACCTGTCCACGATCTCCACGTGCCAGTCTTCGGCGAACCATTCCTTCAGTGCAGCGGCGATGGTGGGTCCCACCCCGTCCACGTGGGCCAGTTCATCCTCCGAGGCCTTCCGGATGGCATCCATGGTGCCGAAGGCCGTGGCCAGGGCGCGGGAAGCCCGTGGTCCGACGTGCCGGATGGACAGTGCCACCAGCACCCGCCACAGCGGCTGGGTTTTGGCCTTCTCCAGTTCGCGGAACAGTTTCTCAGTGGTGGCGGTGGGTTTCGAGGGCGACTTCGCGGTGCCCTTGCTGTAGAAGTACGGCACCAGTTCGAATTCCCCGGTAGCCACACCCTTCGTGCGTTTTTCACGACGGATTTTGACCTCTGACAGCAGTTCCGGCGTGAGATCGAACAGGGCAGCCTCGGTGGTGAGCGGCGGCACGTCGGGTTCCGCTGGCTGGGTGAGGGCAATGGCTGCTTCCCACCCGAGCGCTTCGATGTCGAACGCGCCGCGGCCTGCCAGGTGGAACACCCGTTCGCGCAGCTGGGACGGGCAGGATTTCGCGTTGGGGCAGCGGATGTCCACATCGCCCTCCTTGGCCGGGGCAAGGGGCGTGCCGCAGGAGGGGCACTCGGCGGGCATCACAAAGTCCCGGACCGGCGGATCCTGCTGGTCCCGCAGCGCCAGGACCGGGCCAACGATTTCGGGGATGACGTCGCCGGCCTTGCGCAGCACCACAATGTCGCCAATTTTCACCCCCTTGGCCTTGACGACTTCCTGGTTGTGCAGGGTGGCCATTTCCACCGTGGACCCAGCCACCTTCACCGGCTCCATCATCCCGAAAGGTGTGACCCGTCCGGTCCGGCCCACATTGACCTGGATGTCCAGGAGCTTGGTGTGGACTTCCTCGGGCGGATACTTGTAGGCCACTGCCCAGCGCGGTACACGGGTGGTGTAGCCGAGTGCCCGCTGGGTGGCGAAGTCATCGACCTTGACCACAATGCCGTCAATCTCATGGAGCAGCTTGTGCCGCTGGTCCCCGTACCGCTTGATGAAGTCCAGGACCTCATCCAGGCTCCCCAGCACCTCGGAGTAGGGGCTGACGGGCAATCCCCAGTCCTTCAGCAGGCCGTAGGTTTCGGACTGGCTGCGCGCCTGGAGCCCTTCGCGGGCGCCGATGCCGTGGACGAACATCTTGAGGGGGCGTTTGGCTGTTTCCGCCGGGTCCTTCTGCCGCAGGGAACCGGCAGCAGCGTTGCGGGGGTTGGCCAGAGGCGCCTTTCCGGCTTCGATGAGTGCTTCGTTGAATTCGGCGAAAGCCTTGGAAGGGATGAACACTTCCCCGCGGATTTCCACTTCTTCCGGAAACCCTTCGCCGCTGAGCTCCTGCGGGATCTCCTTGATGGTGAGGACATTGTGGGTGATGTCCTCACCGGTGGTGCCGTCGCCGCGGGTGGCTGCGCGCACGAGTTTCCCGTCGCGGTACAGCAGGTTGACCGCCAAACCGTCGATTTTGAGTTCGGTCAGCCACGCAGGCAGCTGAGTTCCGTCGCCGAGCTTTGCAATGCCCGCTGATGCTTTTGTCAGCCAGGCCTCGAGTTCCTCAAGGGAGAAGACATCCTCGAGGCTGTACATCCGCTGCAGGTGCTCCACGGCGGCGAACGCGGCCGAAACTTCGCCGCCGACTTCCTGGGTTGGCGAATCGTTGGACACAAGCTCCGGATGGAGCGCCTCGATCTCCTCCAGCCGCCGGAAGAGTTCGTCGAATTCCGCGTCAGAGACCAGGGGTGTGTCTTCCTGGTAGTACGCAAACCTGTACTTCCGGACCAGGTCAACAAGGTTTTCGTATTCCTCGCGGACCGGGTCGGAAGGGGTGGTTTCCGGCTCGGCGGGTGCGGTGGTCCGGGTGGCGGTCTGTTCTGCGGGGCCTGGTCCTGTGCTCACAGACCTATCTTGCCTTACCGCTGGAGCCGGGCGCTGGCATATGTGCGGCCCGGGGCAGGGACTGCGTCAACGACCAGCCCCGGGAGCAGCCTATGGCGCCGTCATTGTTTGCTTTCCACGGCGTCCACAACGATGACCGTGATGTTGTCCCGTCCACCGCTGCGCAGCGCGGCCTTGATCAGCTCATCCGCTGCCCGCTGGGGATGCTGCACCTTGCTGACGATCTGGTAGATGTCTTCGTCGGTGAGCTCCCCGGTAAGCCCATCGGAACAGACCAAAATGCGGTCGCCATCCCTAACCTGCAGCAACCAGTAATCCGCTTCGGTTTCGTCGCCGGTTCCAAGGGCGCGTGTGACCACGTGCCGCCGCGGATGGATCCTTGCCTGCCCAGGCGTGATTTCTCCGGCGTCCACAAGCTCCTGGACCTCAGAGTGGTCCACGCTGATCTGTTCGAACTTTTCCTGGCTGAGGCGGTAGGTGCGGGAATCCCCGATGTTCACCACCAGCCAGTACGGCATGCCCAGGTGCTCGACGACAACCGCCCCCGCCAGCGTGGTACCGGCACGTGCACCGGTGGCC
The DNA here is from genome assembly GCF_059089735.1 of Arthrobacter sp. sptzw32. NCBI lineage: Bacteria > Bacillati > Actinomycetota > Actinomycetes > Micrococcales > Micrococcaceae > Arthrobacter > Arthrobacter sp. sptzw32. The sequence continues at coordinate 179,760 of NZ_JBNHEZ010000003.1, forward strand.
TCACGGATGGAGTAGTCGGCCTGGACTAAATACTGCTGGAGGATCGCAGCTGTCACGCTGCGTTCACCCGTTGCAAGCTGGGGTATCGCGGCAAGGGCACGGACGCACATGCCGCTGGCAACCTCGCCGGCCTCATGCCCACCCATACCGTCAGCCACAGCGAAAACCGGATCGGCCGCGATGTAGGAATCCTCGTTCAGCTCCCTGTGGAGTCCCCGGTCTGTCCCGCAGCCCACGACAAGGCCAAGCTTTGGCCTCGGTGCGACGCTGGAGGGAACGCTTGCGGGCTGCTGTTTCATGCTCTCCTAAAATTAGTGGCTCGGATGACGGGAACCATGAATTCCGGGCAGCAATCCCCTGCCCCCACACCAACGGTAAAGATGCTAGTCCAGGACAAGCCCCTTGCCGAGCCCCCGGGTCAGGCGCACCGGCCGGATTTCGCCAAAGCCGCGCACGTTCTCCGGAGGCTGGGGCAGCATCACGAACCGTTCATCGTGCTCCAGCGCAGATGCCGTCATGGAGTCAATCAGCACGGTTCCCGGGTCGGCCAGGGTGGTCAGCCGGGCCGCGAGGTTCACGGTGGGACCGTAGATATCACCGAGCCGGGACAGGATCCTGCCCCAGACCATCGCCACCCTCGCTTCAGGCAGGATCTCGTCTTCGGTGAAGGCCTGGGCCAGCGCCAGGGAGATTTCCGCACCGGCCGCGGGGGTTTCCGCGATGTAAAGCACTTCGTCCCCCACGGTTTTGACCAGGCGGCCGCCGCCAACGGAGATGATTTCGGCGCACTTGTTTTCGAACCGCTGGACCAGCCGCGCCAGCGTTTTTTCGTTCATCCGCCTGGACAGGCTGGTGTAGGAGACAAGGTCGGCGAAGCCGACGGCGCGCGCCAGGGGCAGCGGGGCGTCGTCCTCGTCGCCTTCCCTGCCTTCTTCACTGGCCTGCAGTCCTGCTTCGGCACGGACCGCGAGCCGCTGGACACCTGCATTGAGCTGGCGGCGCCAGGAGTAGACCAGTACTTCCTCCAGCGCATCCACAAGTGCGGGAAGTTCGTTCACCAGGCGTTTGCGGGCAACGGCATCGGTGACGCCCTGTTCGTGGACCATGTCCTCCACGAGGGCTTCGATCTGCCAGACCACCATGCGGTCCGTCATCTGGCCGATGGAGCGGGTGACGGAGATGGCGGCTTCCTCCGTCAGCTTTCCGGACCTCACAAGGTCCACCACGGTGGAGAGGGCTGCCTGGTCGCGCTCGGTGAAGGCCACGTCCTCGTCACCAAAGTTCGGGAACCCGAGGGCACGCCAAAGTTTGCGCGCGGAGAGCAGGGAGAGGCCTGCGCCGGCGGCCACTTCACGACGGCGGAGCTTGCGTTCCCCACCCAACAGCCGGGACTCCAGGGCCTTCATTGCCAGCCTCTCGGCGGACATGGTGCCGGTGGCGGGATGGGCGTCGGCGGCCGGAGCGGGCGGCACGGTGGACTCGATACTTTCCTGCTGGTGCTCATCGTTCATTTGGTCCACCTTCTCTCATTTCCCACGGCAAAGCCCCGGCGGGGTAGTCCGCTGTTCGGTCCGGCTGGGCATCGTACCCGTCGGGCAGGTCCCCGATGGCGTCGAGGATGAAGTCCCGGAACGTGGCGACTTCGGGCACGTCGGGGAACGTGACCACTCCCTCATATCCGGTTTCCAAGGATATATTCCCGGAGCGGAAGAGACGTTGCAGGACCGACTCATGGACAGTCAGGTTACGGATGGAAGCGAGGTTGACCTGCTGGTCCTGCCGCCGCCATCTTCCGGACCTGGCCACCAGCCTCCGGCTGGTCAGCGTATAGCGGGTACCGTGCCAACGCAGCAGCCGGGGCAGGCAGTAACCCAGCCACACCGACGCAGCTGCGAGGACACACCCGGTCACGAGCCAGGGAGTCCAGCGGCCGGAGAGAGCCGGCACAGCCCGCCCCGCTTCTCCGCGGATTATCCAGGCGGAGCAATAGGCAGCAACGGCCGGGGCAAAAATGAAGGCAACCATCGCACCGGCAAGCTTCCTCGGCTGCGGACGGGTGGTGACAATCACCTGCTCCCCCGGAACAAGGCTCTTACGCATAACCGCCTTGGCCGGCGGCATCCGGAGCGGTCCACGGACGCAGGTGCACCACGTCTCCGGCGGTAACCACGTGCTCCCGGGAGTCGCGGTCCACCACCAGCAACGACCCGTAGTCATCAAGGCGGGACGCGTGGCCGATGATCTCGTGGTCCCCCGGAAGCTGTGCCCGCACCTGCTTGCCCAGGGTGACCATGACCGCCTCAACCCGCTTGTGCAGCGACGCCCCGCCCGCCATGCCTGCCGCCGGGTCGCCGTCGGCATTGCAGAAGCTGCGGTACAGCACGGAAAACTTCAAAAGATAGCTCTTCAGGAGCAGGGTACGGTCCGCCGTCCTGGCGTCCTCGAGCACCACCGAGGTGGCAGTGGGGACAGGCAGCTCCGCGGCCCCAAGGGTAACGTTCAGGCCGGTTCCCACAATGACAGGCGGCACGGAGCCGTCCGCCATGGGGCCCAGCTGGGCCAGGATGCCCGCAATTTTCTTTCCACGCACCAGGACGTCGTTGGGCCATTTCAGCTCGGCCGGTATTCCTGCGGTTTCGAGCAGGGATTCCCTCAGGGCAAGCGCGGCAATCAGGGACAACCAGGAATAGCTTTGCGTGGGCAGCGGGCGGCCTTCAGCGTTGGCCGGACGCAGGACCACCGAGACCGAGATCGAACTCAGCGGCGGAGCTTCCCAGTGCCGGTCCAGCCGCCCGCGCGCGGCTGTCTGGTACTCGGCAGTGAGCACGGACAGATCGGGCCAGGCACGTGGGTCCACCGTGACGGACCGAAGGAGGTCGGCATTGGTGGATCCGGTGGAGTCCACCACTTCCAGCCGCGGGATGCCGGCGGCGGACAGAAAGTTCGAGTCCGCCAGGTCCCCCCGGTTCAAGGGCGTACCGGGGGTATGTGCGTCATCCATAACTAAATCCTACCGACCCGGGCAGGAGGTCCCGCCTACAGGAAGATGTCCGGAACCAGCCGGTCCTCCGGTGCCCCGAGGCTGTACGGACGAAAGTCGGCCACCCCGGCTGCGGTGAGGACTTCCTCATCCGTATGGAAGTTGCCGCTGGACGTACCCCCGGCACGACGGTTGGCTCCGGTGAGGATGGCATGCGCCGCATCGGCCATGATCCGGGGGCCGCGCGCTGCCTGCACCATTTGCTCGCCGTGGGGCATGTTCCGGATGGCTGCGGTGTCGATCAGGGTGCAGGGCCACAGCGAATTGACGCTGATTCCGTCCGCTTTCAGTTCCTCCGCGAGCCCCAGGGTTGTCAGGCTCATTCCGTACTTGGCCATGGTGTAGGCCAAATGCTTGCCGGCCCAGTACGGATCGAGGTTCAGCGGTGGTGAAAGGGTGAGGATGTGCCCGCCGGCGGAGGCGCGCAGCGCCGGCAGCGCCAGCTTGGACAGCAGGAAGGTTCCGCGGACATTGATGTCCTGCATCAGGTCGTACTTTTTCATGTCGACGGCGTCCGTGCCTGACAGGTCGATGGCGGAGGCGTTGTTGATGACGACGTCGATGCCTCCGAAGCGCTGCACCGCCGCCGAGACTGCCCGCTGCACGTCCTCGTCGCTGCGGACATCGCCGACCAGCGGAAGTGCCTGGCCGCCGGCCGCCTCCAGCTGTTCGGCGGCGGTGTACACCGTGCCTTCCAGTTTCGGATGCGGCTCCCCGGTCTTGGCCATCAGCACCACGTTCGCACCGTCCTCGGCGGCCCGGACGGCTATTGCCAGCCCGATCCCGCGGCTTCCGCCGGACATGAGGACAGTGCGGCCGCGAAGGGAGCCAGCAGGCCGGTACGGGCTGGCGAAGGAGCCCGAAGCATCGTTGCTCAAAGTCATAAAAATCACTGTAACCCCATTATGTTACTGACGAGTAACATCTGGTCTCTGGTTGTGGCACGGCAGAAAATTGTAGGTTCCCTACAGCGGTGGGCGCCAGAAGCGTCATTAGACTAGCCAGCAGGGCTGGTTCTTTGTGTGGATGCTACTTAACTCCCGCGGGAGACCTGCCGCCTAGGACAGCGCCACAGGACCAATTTGCTACAGAGCCGGAGATATTTGATGAGCCACGATCTGACAACGACAGCGGGAAAGATCGCCGATTTCCGCGACCGCCAGGCCCGTGCCGAACAGCCCTCCGGCCCCGAAGCGATCGAGAAGCAGCACGCGCGCGGCAAGAACACTGCCCGTGAGCGTATCGCCCTCCTGCTGGACGAAGACTCGTTCGTGGAATTCGACGCCCTGGCCGTCCACCGCTCCACCGCGTTCGGCATGGAGAAAAAGAAGCCGCTGGGCGACGGCCTGGTTTCCGGCTACGGCACCGTGGACGGGCGCCCCGTAGCCGTTTACAGCCAGGACTTTTCCGTGTACGGCGGCTCCCTGAGCCAGGTCAACGGCGAAAAAATTGTCAAGGTGCAGGAATTCGCGTTGCGCAACGGCTGTCCCGTCGTCGGCATCCTCGATGGCGGCGGGGCCCGCATCCAGGAGGGTGTGGCATCGCTGGCCATGTTCGCCGATATCTTCCGCAACAACGTCCACGCCTCAGGGGTGGTGCCGCAGATCTCCCTGATCATGGGTCCTTCCGCCGGCGGCGCCGCCTACTCCCCCGCGCTCACCGATTACGTGGTGATGGTGGACAAGACCTCACACATGTTCATCACCGGCCCGGACGTCATCAAGACCGTCACCGGCGAGGACGTGGACATGGAAACCCTGGGTGGTGCCCGCCAGCACAACGCCACCACCGGAACGTCCACGTATTTGGCTTCCGATGAAGCCGACGCCATCGAGTTTGTCCGCGAACTGCTGGACTTCCTGCCCTCGAACAACCTCTCGGAAGCTCCGGTGCTGGAGCACCAGCAGGAGCCGGAGGTCGACGACGACGACCTCGCCCTGGACACGCTGATCCCGGACTCGGCCAACCAGCCCTACGACATGCGCAGCGTTGTGGAGCAGATTGTGGACGACGGCCACTTCCTCGAAATGCAGGCCCTGTACGCCCCCAACGTAATGATCGGCTATGGCCGGGTGGAGGGCCACACGGTGGGCATCGTGGCCAACCAGCCACTCCAGTTCGCCGGCACACTGGACATTGCCGCCTCCGAAAAGGCAGCGCGCTTTGTCCGCCACTGCGACGCGTTCAACATCCCCATCATCACCCTGGTGGACGTTCCGGGCTTCCTGCCGGGCAAGGACCAGGAGTTCCAGGGCATCATCCGCCGCGGCGCAAAACTCCTCTATGCCTACGCGGAAGCCACCGTTCCCAAACTCACCGTGATCACCCGCAAGGCCTACGGCGGCGCGTACATCGTGATGGGTTCCAAGAAGCTCGGTGCCGACCTGAACCTTGCCTGGCCCACGGCGCAGATCGGTGTGATGGGGGCACAGGGCGCCGTCAACATCCTGTACCGCCGGGACCTCGCAGCGGTGGCCGAGGCAGGTGGAGACGTCGAGGCGCGCCGGGCTGAAGTCATCCGTCAGTACGAGGAAGAGCTGCTGAACCCCTACCAGGCAGCCGAACTGGGTTACGTTGACGCCGTGATCGCGCCGTGCGAAACCAGGACCCAGATCATCAAGGGCCTGCGGGCGCTGCGCGACAAGCGGGCCAGCCTTCCCACCAAGAAGCATGGGAACATCCCGCTGTGAACCCCGCCCAGCCCGTCACGCCGCAAGCCCAGCCCGAAGAGCCGGCGGTTGATCCTGGCGCGGCGCCCGCAGACGGTGCCCCGCTGTTCACTGTTGTCAAAGGCCAGCCGACGGCTGAGGAACTGGCTGCGCTGACCGCCGTCGTACTCTCCCTGGGAGGCGCAGAACCGGCACTTACGGACAAGCCCCCGGTGCGTCACTGGGTTCGGCGGCAGCAGCTGCGCCTGGCGCCCGCGCCCGGGCCGGGGGCGTGGAAACGCAGCCGGGGTTAATCCTCCCCACCGGCTCCCAAGCCTCGCTGCGCTCGACTTGGGCCCCTCGCCGGAATGGGCCCCTATTCCGGCAGCCGTGCGGTTAGTCTCGGAGGGTGACTACAGATACTGCTCCTGCCGCCCGCCCGAAAACCCGCATCGACGCCGTCGCGGACACCTACACGGATACGCTCATCAGGCTCAATCCGTCCTTCGCCACCACCCTTGGCGTTCCCGGACACGAGACCGAATACCAGGACTTCTCCCCCGCCGGCATCGCTGAGTTCGCGGAGGAGGCCCGGAAGGCCCTCACGGACCTTGAAGGGCTCGAACCTGAGGACGAGGTCGACGCCGTCACACTCGACGCCATGCAGGAGCGGCTTGGCCTGCAGTTGCTGATCCACGCGTCCGGCTGGGATTATGCGGACCTGAACAATATCGCCTCCCCTGCCCAGGACATCCGCTCCATTTTCGACCTCATGCCCACGGAGACAGAGCAGGACTGGCAGCACATCGCCGGCCGGGCCCTGAACGTTCCGGCGGCCATCGGCGGCTACATCGGATCCCTGCGGCTGGCCCGTGACGCCGGCCGGGTTGCTGCTGCCCGGCAGGTGAACATCGTCGTTGAGCAAACCACGAAGTACGCCGCAGAGGACGGGTTCTTCGCGAAGCTTGCGGCAGGAGCCGCCACCGCCGCCGGGCCCCTGTCGGCCGCGGTGCAGGAAGAGCTCGACGCCGGCGCCGCCGCCGCGCGCAGGGCTTATGCAGGGCTGGCAGCATTCCTTCGGACGGAGCTGCTGCCGGCCGCGCCGGAAAAGGACGCGGTGGGCCGGGCCCGCTATGCACTCGCCTCCCGTTCCTTCCTCGGCGCCACCGTGGACCTGGAAGAGACTTATGCCTGGGGCGTGGAGGAACTCGACCGGCTGATCGCCCAGCAGGAAAAGGTGGCGGACACCATCAAGGCCGGTGCCACCATCGAAGAAGCCAAGGACATCCTGAACAGCGATCCCGCGCGCCAGCTAAAAGGCAAAGAGGCGCTGCGGGAGTGGATGCAGGAGCTTTCGGACAAAGCCGTTGCCGAACTTGCCGACGTCCACTTTGAGATCCCGGAGGTCATGAGGAAACTTGAGTGCCTCATCGCTCCCACTGACGAGGGCGGCATCTACTACACCGGCCCGTCCGATGACTTCAGCCGTCCCGGCCGCATGTGGTGGTCCGTCCCGGCCGGCGAGGACACGTTCACCACCTGGGCTGAAACCACCGCGGTCTTCCACGAAGGAGTTCCGGGACACCACCTCCAGGTGGCCACTGCCACCTACCGCCGGGAACTGCTGAACAAGTGGCGCCGTAACGTGTGCTGGACCTCCGGCCACGGCGAAGGGTGGGCCCTTTATGCCGAGAAACTGATGCAGGAACTGGGCTACCTCAAGGATCCGGGCGACTACATGGGCATGCTGGACATGCAGCGGATGCGGGCCGCCCGCGTGGTGTTCGACATCGGCGTCCACCTCGAACTCGAGGTTCCCGAACGCTGGGGCTCCGGCACCTGGACCCCGGACAAGGGGTACGGGTTTCTGAAGCAGAACCTGCCCATCAGTGAGGGACAGCTCAGCTTCGAGTTCACCCGCTACCTCGGCTGGCCGGGACAGGCACCGTCCTACAAAGTCGGCCAGCGGCTCTGGGAACAGATCCGGGCCGAACTCCAGGCACGGCCCGGCTTCGACCTGAAGGAGTTCCACACCCGCGCCCTGAACATCGGCTCCGTCGGACTCGACACACTCCGGCGCGCGCTGCTCCGGTGATGGAGATGGCAGGTTGTGGTCAGACCCGTTCCGCTCATCCTTCGACTGCCACAGCCGTTGGAACGGGTCTGACGCTGCCCTCAACAGCCCACCGGGTTTCCTCTTCAATGAGGTCCGCGTTGATCCCCGCCCCAGCCATGACACCCTCGGCAGCTGCGGTGATTACCTGAGCCATCAGGTTGGAGACGTTGCCCGCTGCGTATACGCCCGGGACGCCTGTAGCACCCATGGGATCGGTCCCGATGAAACGGCCCGCGCCTGACGGGTGCACCTGGGTGGCCAGCCCCAGCGATTCCAGAAAGGTGGACCTGGCCTCCATCCGTGTGCCGACAGCCAGTGCTGCTACCTGGAACGAGGTACCTTCCCGTAGCGTGACTCCTTTGAGGACACCATCCGCAGCGTCAACGGAAGCCACGGGCCCGGGAACCACGGTGACGGACCGGGCAGCGAGCTTGACCCGTTCCGCGTCAGTTGGCTCCACCGCGTCATTCAGGAACAGGGTGACATCACTGGACCACTGCCGGAACAGCAGTGCCTGATGGACGGACAGCGGGCCAGTGCCCAGCACCCCAATGCGCTGCCCGCGGATTTCCCAACCGTGGCAGTAGGGGCAGTGCACAACGCCCTTTCCCCATTGCTCCCGCAGCCCCTGGATCGGAGGCAGTTCGTCCGTCAAGCCGGTGGTCACGAGGAGGCGCCTGCCGGTGAACCGGCGGGCATCTTCGGTGACCACCTCGAAGCCGTCGGCTGTTCTCCGTGCCGAAACAGCTTCCGCGTCAATGACGGTGCCGCCGTAGGAGAGCACTTCGGTGCGTCCCGTGGCCAGCAGGTCCGAGGGTTTCATTCCGTCCCTGGAAAGATAGCCGTGAATTCCGGCCGCAGGCGCGTTCCGCGGCATTCCGGAATCGATGACCAGCACCGTGCGCAGCGCGCGGGCCAATGTTGTCGCCGCGCTGAGCCCGGCGGCCCCGCCGCCAATAATTACAACGTCATACCGTGTGGTGTCCATGCCGCATTCGTCCTTCCCTGCGTTTTTCAGATCCGCCGCCAATGTCCCCGGGCGGTGATAACAGCCTTCCCCGCATCTGGAGGCAGTGGCAAGTATCGTTGCTGATCTGGCAAAGTGGCAGTATGGACAGCGACTTGGACGACGTTCTCGGGGCGGTTGGCCCCCGGCTTCGCGCAATCCGTGCCGAGCGGAACTTCACCTTGGGGGAAGTTTCCACGGCCTCGGGCATATCGGTGAGCACCCTTTCCCGCCTGGAGTCCGGCCAGCGCAGGCCCAACCTCGACATCCTGCTGCCCCTCGCGCAGTTGTATGGCGTTCCCCTGGATGACCTCGTGGGTGCCCCGCCCACCGGAGATCCGCGGATCCACCTGCGCCCCATCACCCACGCAGGGATGACGGCTGTCCCGCTCACCCGCCGTCCGGGCGGGCTGCAGGCCTTCAAGATGGTGCTGGCCGGCGAGGCCCGCGGAGCGGAGCCTGACCCGCGGGTGCATGAAGGTTATGAATGGCTCTACATCCTCAACGGGCGGCTGCGCCTGGTGCTGGGCAACAAGGACTTTGAACTCCGGCCTGGCGAGGCCGCGGAATTCGACACCCGCACCCCGCACTGGTTTGCAAGTGCCGACGGCAAGCCCGTCGAGTTCATTAGCCTGTTCGGGCAGCAGGGGGAGCGGATGCACGTCCGGGCGCGGCCTAAGGCCGGCCAACGATGACCCAAAGAGCGAGACCTTAAGCACTACGGCGAAGGGAATAACTTCATAAAAGCGCGGAAAACCGCTGATTTATGGGCTTTTTCTATGTCTGGTACTTCGCGGGACGCCGTAACATTTCTCAACATCCGTTCGTCGTGATATGGAAGCGCGCCCTAACGTAATCGGGTGAGCACATCAACCCGCCCCTCAGAATCCGCAGGAAAGTCCGGCCTCCAGCTGCCCAAATGGGCTGGCTCGTTCGGCTTCCAGATTATCGCCGCCCTCATCGTCGGGCTTGGCCTCGGCCTCCTGGCCAAGTACACCGGCAGCACCAAAGCCAGCCCCAACGGTCTCGGCGCCACACTCCAGACCATCGGCTCCAGCTATGTATCGCTGCTGCAGACCGCCGTCGTACCGCTGATCTTCACGGCCGTCGTCAGCTCCATCTCCAACCTGCGCCAAGTGTCCAACGCCGCCAAACTGGCGTGGAACACCCTCCTGTGGTTCGCCATCACCTCCCTGATCTCGGTGCTGATCGGCATCGGCCTCGGCGTGCTCCTGCAGCCCGGCGCCAACACGGGCATCACCGAAGAGGCAAAGTACTCCGGCAAGTCCGGTGACTGGTGGTCCTTCCTCATCGGCCTCTTCCCCAAGAACTTCCTGGGCCTGGGCGCCAGCTCCACCGTTGCCGAATCCGGCGCCGTCACCACCTCCGTCAGCTTCAACGTGCTCCAGATCCTGGTGATCGCCATTGCCGTCGGTGTTGCCGCTCTCAAGGTGGGCAAAGCTGCCGAGCCGTTCCTTACCTTGAACGCCTCCGCGCTGGCCGTCATCCAAAAGGTTCTGTGGTGGATCATCCGCATCGCCCCGCTGGGTACCGTGGGCCTCATCGGCAACGCCGTCGCCGTCTACGGCTGGGACACCATCGGTTCGCTGGGCAAGTTCACCTTCGCCATCTACGTCGGCCTGGCACTTGTGCTCTTCGCCGTCTACCCCGTCCTGGTCCGTACCCACGGACTGTCGGTTAAGCAGTACTTCTCCGGTGTATGGCCCGCCGTCCAGCTGGCCTTCGTTTCCCGCTCCTCGGTGGGCACCCTGCCCCTGACCCAGCGGGTTACCGAACGCAGCCTCGGCGTACCCCGCGGCTACGCCTCCTTCGCCGTACCGCTGGGCGCCACCACCAAGATGGACGGCTGCGCTGCCATCTACCCGGCCATCTCGGCTATATTCGTGGCACAGTTCTTCGGCATCCAGCTCGACTTCAGCCAGTACCTGCTGATCGCACTGGTTTCGGTGCTGGGCTCCGCGGCAACCGCCGGCACCACCGGCGCCGTGGTGATGCTCACGCTGACGCTGTCCACGCTGGGTTTGCCGCTTGCCGGTGTCGGCCTGCTCCTGGCCATCGATCCCATCCTGGACATGGGACGCACCGCGGTGAATGTTGCCGGCCAGGCGCTCGTCCCCACCATCGTGGCCAAGCGCCAGGGCATCCTCGACGAGGCCTTGTACAACGCACCCCGCAACGGCACACCGTTTGTTGAGGACACTGTGGACGCCGCTGAGGCCCCGTCCGATGGAACCTCCACAGACACCACAACGCGCCAACTGGCGGACGTGAAGGCCTAAGGATCCCTGCTCACCCCTGCTGTAGAAAGAAGTCCCCGGGAAGATTCCCGGGGACTTCTTTTTTTGCTCGCGGGTGACCCTCAGCAGCGGGAGAAGCCCGAAAACTTGCCCACAGTGCAAAGTTGCACATAGTGTAAGAGCGTGACAATTTCCGCCGGCCAAGCCCCCGCGCCCGTTTCAGCCGTCCCGTCGCGGCGTGAGCTGAATAAGGCCGCTACCCGCCTGGCCATCACTGATGCCGCTTTAGCACTCCTGCGCACCAAGGGTCCGGGAAACTTCACCGCCGAGGACATCGCAGAGGCGGCAGGGATCTCCCGCCGGACCTTCTTCAACTACTTCAGCAGCACTGATGCGGCCCTGGCATCCATCGTCCACAACTTCCTGGACAACGCCATTCAGCAGCTTCGGCTGCGGCCCGCTGACGAACCGATGCTGGAGTCGGCCCAGGCCGCCCTGGTTGCCCTCGCCGACCCGAAAGCCGTAGCTCCGCTGGCAGAACTTTTTACCCTGACCCGCCAGAGTCCGCTGATGTCGCACACCGAACTTGAGGCCTGGGATCACTGCAGGGCCCAGGTCTTCGCCGTGGCACGCGAACGCATGGCGGGAACCGCCGGCGGGCAGGACGAACTGTACGTCCACGCCTTGGCCGGCTCAGTGATGTCCTGCGGCAAGGCTGCCATGGAAGTCTGGTTCAGCCGCCGCGGCCCCGATCTCTCACCGGATTCCCTCGCGGAGCTGCGTCAGCTGCTCATCGACTCGATGGCGCTGCTGGGTGCCGGTTTCAACGGCGCCGGCCGCTCCGCTGCTGCCCGGCACACCACCACCTCTTCTTCAGACTCTCGTTCCTCCTGATCAGATCGGTTACCCTTCATGGCACTGCTCCTTTACCGCCTGGGCAAGTTTTCCTACCGCCGGCGCTGGCTGGTGATTTCGCTGTGGCTGGCTGCCCTGGTGGCCGTGGGCGGCTCTGCCGCCGCGTTCCACGGCACCCTGTCCAACAACTTTCAGATCCCGGGCACTGAAACACAGCGGATCGCGGACAAGCTGAGGGAAGAGCTTCCGTCAGCTTCCGGCGGTACCGCCACCATCGTGTTCGAAGCGCCCGACGGCGGCTTCACGCCCGAGAGCCGCACCGCCGTCACCGATGCCCTCAAAAAGCTGGAATCCGTGTCCGATGTCCGGGGCACCATAGATCCGTTCGCCACGCAGGCGCAGGTGGACCAGGCCGGACAGGCCATCACTGATGGCGAGCAGCAGCTTGCCGCCGGCCAGGCACAACTTGAAGGATCCCGCGCCGAGCTGGAGGCCGGCAAGGCACGGCTCGCGGCGGCCGAACAGCAACTCGCCGCAGCCGGCGCGCCGGCGGCGCTTATCGAGGCCCAGCTCGGCCAGCAAAAAGCCGCCCTCGCGGAGGGCCAGGCGCAGCTCGACGCCGGCGCCCGGGAACTTGAAGCCAGCAAAGCCAAGCTGGAACTGGGCAAGCGGCAGGCAGAGGCATCCTCAGCCATCCGCTTCGTCTCCGAAGACGGCCGCGCCGCCGTCGCACAGGTACAGTTCAGTACCTCCATCAACGGCCTGAGCCCCGAGGTCCGCCAGCAAGTCCAGGACATCGCCCACGAAACCTCCGCTGCCGGCGTCACCGCCTACGCAAGCAAGGAAATCACCGAGGACATCTCCGAACTCTTCGGCGCCGCCGAGGTCATCGGCATCGCAGTGGCCGCCCTGGTCCTGATCATCATGCTGGGCACACTCATCGCCGCCGGGCTGCCCCTGCTGATGGCAGTGATCGGCGTAGGTGTAGGCGTTGGCATCACCTTCGCCCTCTCCGGCCTCTTCGACATGAGCTCCATCTCCCCCATGCTCGCCCTGATGCTGGGCCTGGCCGTGGGAATCGACTACTCGCTGTTCATCGTCAACCGGCACCGGACACAGCTCCTTGCCGGCATGGACCACGAGGAATCGGTTGCCCGTGCCACCGGCACCTCCGGCAACGCAGTGGTTTTCGCCGGCCTGACCGTGATCATCGCCCTCGCCGCACTCGTGGTGCCGGGTCTGCCCTTCCTCGCCGTGATGGGCCTGGCCGCTGCAGGAACCGTGGCAGTGGCGGTGCTGGTGGCCATCACCCTCACACCGGCCATGCTGTCCCTGATTGGACGTCGGATCATCTCGCGGCGTGCCTGGAAAAAGGCGGAGACCCACAACGCTGAACCCGGCCATGAAGCGGCTGACGAAGCGCAGGACCGCGAGCGCAGCACCCATGGCTGGGGCGGTCTGGTCACCCGGCACCCCGTACTGGCGCTCCTGGCCGGCGTGCTCCTCCTGGGCACCCTCGCGCTGCCCGCCACACAGCTGCAGCTTGCACTGCCCGACGGCGGCTCCGAACCAGTTGACTCCGAGGCCTACCAGGCCTACGATCTGACCGCCCAAAGCTTCGGCGAAGGGGTCACCGGCCCCATCGTGGCCGTGGGCGAATTCCCCGTAAACCTCGATGAGGCCCAGGCGCAGACCCTGCAGTACGACATCGCGGACAAGCTCCGCGATGTCGACAACGTGGTGGCCGCCGTGCCTGTTGCCCTCAGCGAGGACCGGCGCACCGCTGTCTTCCAGGTCATCCCCCGGGAAGGCCCGGCCAGCGCCAGCACCGTGCAGGTGGTTTCCGAACTCCGCGGCCTCAACGACGACATCCAGGCCGAATACGACGTCGCCATGGGCCTGACCGGCCAGACCGCCGGCAACATTGATGTCTCCACGAAGCTCGGCGACGCCCTGCCGCCCTACCTGGCGATCGTCGTCGGCCTCTCCCTCATCCTGCTGCTGCTGGTGTTCCGCTCCATCGTGGTGCCGCTGCTCGCAACCGGCGGGTTCCTGCTCTCGCTCGCCGCCGCGTTCGGGGCCGTGGTGGCCGTGTACCAGTGGGGCTGGCTGGGCGGCGTGTTCGACGTCGCCAACCCGGGCGCCGTCCTGAGCTTCCTGCCCATCATCCTGATCGGTGTGCTGTTCGGTCTGGCCATGGACTACCAGGTGTTCATCGCCTCCGGGATGCGCGAGGCGTACATGCACGGTTCCCCGGCAAAGCAGGCGGTCCGGGTGGGCTTCCGGCACTCCGCCGCAGTGGTGACCGCCGCGGCGATCATCATGGTCAGCGTCTTTGCCGGCTTCATCTTCAGCCACCTCACCATGGTGCGGCCGCTCGGATTCGCGATGGCCTTCGGTGTGCTGCTTGATGCCTTCGTGGTCCGGATGACCATCGTGCCTGCCGTGATGTACCTGCTGGGCGAAAAATCATGGTGGCTCCCCCGCTGGCTGGACCGGATCCTGCCGGACGTCGACGTGGAGGGCGCCAAGCTCAGCAGCCCTGAGGCGGCACCCGCACCAGGGGCGCTGGTGCACTGACACAGGTGTACCGCGGCCGGTCCTGCCCTTAGGCAGGACCGGCTAGGCTGGAGCCGTGGTCCGCCTGATTCTTGCCTCCCAGTCCCCCGCCCGCACCAAGCTCCTGGCCGAGGCCGGCATCCGGCACTCAGTCCTCGTATCGGACGTTGACGAGGATGCGGTCCAGGCACGGTACGGCGTTACCGACCCGCACGATACCGCCCTGCTGCTGGCACGGGCGAAGGCTGAGGCGGTGGCGGCGCTGCCGGAAGCGGAAGGTGCGCTGGTACTCGGGTGCGACTCCGTCTTCGAATTCGACGGCGAAGCGCACGGCAAACCGTACACCGCCGCCGTCGCCCGCGAGCGGATGCTGCGGATGAGCGGCAGCACCGGGGTGCTGCATACGGGACATTGGCTGGTGGACTGCCGGGACACAGACCCTGACGACGGCGCCGCCCCCGGCACGGGTGCCACCCTCGGGACTGTTGCCTCCGCGGAGGTCTCCTTCCTTGAAATGGAGCCGGAGGAGATTGACGCCTACATCGCCACCGGCGAGCCGCTGCACTGCGCCGGGTCCTTCACCATCGACGGCCTCGGTGGGGCCTTCATCCGCAAGGTCGACGGCGACCCGCACGCCGTCGTCGGCCTGTCCGTCTCCACGCTCCGCAGCCTGCTGGCTCAGGCGCAGGTACGCATCACCGACCTGTGGCCGGCGGCGTAAGCTGCCCGATTTCCACGAGTCTTGTAGCTTCCCTACAAAGCCTGGGCGCTTTACACGCGGAATCCGCAAGTAATATCGGCGGAACCTCCAAAACCGCGCTAGGCTCCCTGAAGGAAAGAAGGAGACGCCTTGTCAGCAAATTTGGAGCAGTCCGCACGTCCCACGCAGTCGACCCTCACAAAGGTGCTGATCGCCAATCGCGGTGAGATCGCTGTGCGCATCATCCGCGCCGCCCGTGATGAAGGCATCGCCTCCGTTGCTGTCTATGCCGACGCAGACCGCGACGCCCTGCACGTGCGCCTGGCTGACGAGGCCTACGCGCTCGGTGGCAGCACCGCCGCCGAGTCCTACCTCGTCATGGACAAGATCATCGAGGCAGCACGCCAGTCCGGCGCGGACGCCATTCACCCCGGCTACGGTTTCCTGGCTGAAAACGCCCAGTTCGCCGCCCGCGTGATCGAGGCCGGCATCACCTGGATCGGTCCGTCCCCGGAAGCCATTTCCGCCCTCGGCGACAAGGTCCAGGCCCGGCACATCGCCGAGAAGGTGGGCGCACCCCAGGTTCCCGGCACCGCCGACCCCGTCAAGACCGCCGACGAAATCCTGGACTTCGTGGACCAGTACGGGCTGCCCGTAGCCATCAAGGCCGCCTTCGGCGGTGGCGGACGCGGCATCAAGGTCGCCCGCAGCCGCGACGAAATCCCCGAACTTTTTGAATCCGCTGTCCGTGAAGCCACCGCTGCCTTCGGCCGCGGCGAGTGCTTCATCGAACGCTTCCTGGATGCACCCCGCCACGTTGAGACCCAGTGCCTGGCGGACGCATACGGCAACGTGGTGGTGGTTTCCACGCGAGACTGCTCGCTGCAGCGCCGCAACCAGAAGCTTGTGGAGGAAGCCCCTGCTCCGTTCCTGACCGAAGAACAGAACCGCCGGCTGTACGAGTCCTCCAAGGCCATCCTGAAAGAGGCCGGCTACCTGGGCGCCGGCACCTGTGAATTCCTGGTGGGCCAGGACGGCACCATCTCCTTCCTTGAGGTGAACACCCGCCTGCAGGTGGAGCACTGCGTCTCTGAAGAAGTCACCGGCATCGACCTGGTCCGCGAGCAGTTCCGGCTGGCCCGCGGCGAAGAACTGGGCTACGGCGATCCAGAGATCCGCGGCCACTCCTTCGAGTTCCGTATTACCGGCGAAGACCCGGGCCGGAACTTCCTGCCCGCCCCCGGCACCCTCCGGGTCCTGAAAAACCCCACCGGCCCCGGCATCCGCATTGATTCCGGCGTCGAAGAGGGCGACGTCATCAGCGGCAATTTCGATTCGATGCTGTCCAAGCTGATCGTGACGGGAGCCACCCGGCCGCAGGCCCTGCAGCGCGCCCGCCGCGCCCTCGAAGAGATGGTGGTCGAGGGCATCCCGACGGTGATCCCCTTCGATCTCGCCGTGGTTTCCGACCCCGCGTTTGCACCCGCGGAGGGCCCCTTCAGCGTCCACACCCGCTGGATCGAGACCGAGTTCGTCAACAACCTCCCGGCCTGGACCCCCGACGGCGGCGCCGGAACCGACGCCGACCCCGGGGAGCGGCAGCGCGTGGTGGTTGAAGTTGGCGGGAAACGGCTTGAGGTAGTACTGCCCGCTTCCCTCGGCACGCCGGGTACCGGTACGGCAGGCGCCGCGGCGAAGTCCGGCAAATCAAAGAAGCGCTCCCGCTCAGGAGGCACGGCAGCAGCCACCGGCAACGCCCTGACTTCCCCCATGCAGGGCACCATCGTCAAGGTGGCAGTGGCGGACGGCGACGTTGTAGCCGAAGGCGACCTCGTGGTGGTCCTCGAAGCAATGAAGATGGAGCAGCCGCTGACCGCGCACCGCTCCGGAACCATCACCGGCCTGAGCGCTGCACCAGGCGAAACGGTGTCAGCCGGCGCCGTCATCGCCACCATCGAAGACCAGTAAGCGCCGGAGGCTTCCATGCTCGCACCCAGTTTCGAAGAAGAAGTCCACCGCTACCACCTCGCCGTTCCAGAAATCACCCGGGGCAACCCTGGACCCGTCAAGGACCTCTATTCCCGGCTTGACGACGTCACGCTGGCCAATCCGTTCGGCGGCATCGCCCGCGGCTGGGCGCAGGTGGAAGCCCGGCTGGACCAGGCGGCACGGCAGTTCCAGGACGGCGAGATGCTGGGATTCGATACCATCACCTCCTACACGGCACGTGACACCGCTTTTTTGGTGGAGACCGAACACTTCCGCGCGCGGCTTGACGGCGCGGCCGTCGCGGAGGAGTTCGCGCTCCGCGTGACCAGCGTCTTCCGCCGCGAGGAGGGCTACTGGAAACTCCTGCACCGCCACGCCGATCCGGCCGCCCGGCCGCAGTCCCGCCGTTCCCTGAGCCAGCCCGCCACAAGCTGACACGCTGACAGTTTCCGCCGGAGAGGGCACACTTAGCAGATGTTGCCTTTCCTGCTCCTGGCGTCGCGGGCCGAAGACGCAGCCGCCGACGACGAGTATGCCGCCTACCTGCGGTACGGCGGACTGGAACCCGCAGAGCTCGTGCGTCTCAGGCTGGAGGCCGCTCCCCTGCCTGATCTAAACCTGGACAGCTACTCGGGCGTGATCGTGGGCGGCAGCCCGTTCACGTCCAGCGACCCGCTGGAACAGAAGACTGCGACGCAACTCCGCGTGGAGCGCGAGCTGTCGAGCCTCCTGGACCAGCTGGTGGCGCGGGATTTCCCGTTTCTTGGTGCCTGCTATGGCGTTGGCACCCTCGGAAGGCATCAGGGCGCCGTGATCGACAGAACTTTCGGCGAACCGCTCGGTGCCGCGGAAATCCAGCTGACTGACGCAGGCCTGAAGGATCCCTTGCTCAGCGGAATGCCCAGGACCTTCACCGCCTATACGGGGCACAAGGAAGCGTGCACCGTCCTCCCCGCGCATGCCGTGCTGCTGGCGAGGTCCGCCGCCTGCCCGGTCCAAATGTTCCGGATTCAAAACAACCTCTACGCCACCCAGTTCCACCCCGAACTGGACACCGAAGGCCTCTGCACCCGCATCGATATCTACCGCAACGCCGGCTACTTTCCGCCGGAATCGGCCGGGCAGCTGATGGACGACGCCCGCCGGTTTACACTCACCGAACCCATGAACATCCTCAAGAACTTTGTGGCCCGCTACGCCTCGGGGACATAAAAATGCCCGGCTGGTCCGCAGACCAGCCGGGCATTCCGCTTAGCGATGCGGCGTCATCAGGCCACGTTGTTCTCGTAGTCCACGTCACGGGTTTCCTTGCTGACAAACAGCGCGATCAGGGTCAGTACGGCCATGGCGGTCAGGTAGATCCCCACCAGTACCGGGCTGCCGTCTGCGCGTTCCCACAGTGCCACGGCGATGAACGGAGCCACCGCTGCGCCCAGGATGCTGGAGAAGTTGTAGCTCACGGCCGACCCTGTGTAGCGGACGTTCGTGGGGAACAGTTCCGGCAGCAGCGCACCCATCGGACCGAAGGTCAGGCCCATCAGGGAGAACCCGATGATCAGCAGGGCCATGGTGCCAACGAAGCCGCCGCTGAACAGCGGAACAAAGAGCAGGCCGAAGATGAAGATGCCACCGGTTACCGCGAGCAGCATCTTGCGGCGCCCGTACTTCTCGGCCAGCGGGCCGGAGACCAGCGTGAAAATGCCGAAGAAAACGACGCCGGCAATCAGCATCCACAGGAAGTCGTTGCGCGTGTAGCCCAGGCCGGGCACAAAGGCTGCGGCGGCGGCCTCGGACATCGGCTTTCCGGCCTTTTCGGCGGCGGCCCGGGCAGCGTCCAGGCTGGCGGGGCGGGTGCCGTAGGTCAGGGTGAAGGTGGTCATCAGGTAGAAGAGCACGTAGGTGGCAAGCATGATGAACGTTCCGAGGATCAGCTGGCGCCAGCTGGTCTTGAAGACCCGGCCCAGTGGCAGCTTGGCCACCTCGTTGGACTCGAGCACCTTGGTGAAGGCCGGGGTTTCGATCAGTTTGAGCCGGACATAGAGGCCGATGATGACCATGACGGCACTGAGCAGGAACGGCACGCGCCAGCCCCAGGACTGGAAGTCAGCCGGCGACAGAGCGTAGCTGAAGGCCAGGAAGATCACGTTGGCGATGATGAAGCCGATAGGGGCGCCCAACTGGGGGAAAGTACCGTAGATGGCGCGCTTGTTGGCCGGAGCGTTCTCCGTGGCCAGCAGGGCGGCGCCGCTCCATTCGCCGCCCAGGGCCAGGCCCTGGGCAAAACGCATGACAACCAGCAGGGCCGGAGCCCAGAAGCCCCAGCCCGGGACCAGTGCGGTGGGCAGGCAGCCGATCAGGAATGTGGCGATACCCATGGTCAGCAGGGATGCCACCAGGGTGCCCTTGCGGCCGAACTTGTCGCCGAAGTGGCCGAAAACAATGGAGCCCAGCGGGCGGGCGACAAACGCCACGCCGAAAACGGCGAAGGAGCTCAGCAGCTGCGTCGTTTCGTTCTGGTTGGGGAAGAACAGCTGCGGGAAAACCAAAACGGCTGCGGTGGCGTAGACGTAGAAATCGTAAAACTCAACCGTCGTGCCGATCAGGCTGGCTACGATCACGCGGCCGCGTGAGTTCACCGGCTGCGGGGATCCCGGCACCTTGGAAGTATCAATGGAGGACATAGGTAAACGCTTTCATGAGAACCGGCCGGGCCGTGCGTTATCGCCAGGCTCGGAATAGTTAGAGTTCAATATTAGTTCCGGCGGTCCAGTCAATGGACGAAAGGTCCACTATCCGGACGCGTGTCGTGCGTTCCGCTATTAGGCCTGCTGCCCGCGCCTCACGCCCGTCCAGGGCCAACGATAGGCAAATGTCACAGCGCGTTAACAAACCTCGTCGGTGCGTGAAACGCGGCGTCCCTACCTTGGGAGGACAACAACCCCCAAAGGAGGTACCCCGTGACTGTTGACCGCACCGCTGATGCCGGCCCCGGCAATTCGCTGGATCTGGACGAAGCCGCAAGGCCCGGAACCGCCGCATCCGCCAGCGCACAGCCCGGCCCTACCCGCACCACAGACGCCCCTGCCCTCGAGTTCCGCCCCGGCCGCTGGATCGCCAACTGGGATGCCGAAAACAAGGAACAGTGGGAATCCGCCGGCCGCTCCATCGCCCGCCGCAACCTCAACTGGTCCATCTTCGCCGAATTCCTCGGGTTCGTTGTATGGCAGCTCTGGTCCATCGTGGTGGTCCAGCTGCCCGGCGCCGGCTTCAACTTCTCCACCTCCGAAATTTTCTGGCTGATCTCCATGCCCAGCCTCGTGGGTGCAACCCTGCGCATCCCCTACACCTTCATGGTCCCCCGCTTCGGCGGCCGCAACTGGACCATCGTGTCCGCCCTGCTGCTGCTGATCCCCTCCATCGGCCTCGCCTTGTGCGTCTCAAACCCGGGGACTCCGTTCGGTGTCATGCTGCTGGTGGCGGCCCTCGCAGGCTTCGGCGGCGGAAACTTTGCCAGCTCCATGGCCAACATCACCTTCTTCTACCCCGCCCGCGAGAAGGGGTGGGCGCTCGGCCTGAACGCCGCGGGCGGCAACATGGGTGCCGCCGTCGCACAGCTCGCCGTCCCGATTGTGATCACCCTGCTTGCCGTGGGCACGGTCAACCTGCCCATGGCAGGCTGGATGTGGGTGCCGTTCATCCTCGTAGCCGCCTTCGGCGCCTGGAAGTTCATGGACAACCTCACCAGCGCCAAGGGCGACATCGCCGGCTCAGTGGCAGCACTGAAGGAACCGCACCTGTGGATCATGGCGCTGTTGTACATCGGCACCTTTGGCTCCTTCATCGGCTTCGCGGGTGTCTTTCCCAAGCTGATCAAGGACTACTTCCCGGCCTTTTCCTCCATCGGCGTGGGTACGGTGGCACTCTCCCTGGCGTTCCTTGGACCGCTGGTGGGTTCGCTGGCACGCCCTTACGGCGGACGCATGGCCGACCGCATGGGCGGTGCCCGGATGACTGTGGCTGCCTTCGCTTCGATGGCCGTCATCACCCTCACCATGGTTTGGACCCTGCCGCTGAAGAACTTCTGGCTCTTCCTGGTCCTCTTCCTCATGCTCTTCACCGCCAGCGGCTTCGGAAACGGCGCCACCTACCGCATGATCCCGGTCATCTTCGCCACCTCCAGCCGGGCGGCCCGGAACGGTGCAAGCTCGGTGGCCACCCAGCGCCTCGCGTCCTCCGCACTCGGCCTCATCTCCGCCATCGGCGCCTACGGCGGCTTTGTGATCCCGCAGGTCCTGAACGCCTCCAACAGTGCCAGCGGATCCTACACTCCCGCCTTCTACGGCTTCGTTGGGGCTTACGTCCTGATGCTGGTTGTCTGCTGGGCCTTCTACATCCGCAACGCCAACCGAAATGCGATGGGACACGTCTAACATGACCAAAAGCGCCGACACGCACTGCCCTTACTGCGCCCTGCAGTGCGCCATGACGCTCACGTCTCCAGCGGAACTGGCCCCGGCTTCCCTGCCGGGGCCAGTCCCCGTGGCTGTATTGCCCCTTCCGGAATCCCCCGCCCGGGACCTGCCCCTTCTCGAAGTGGGCGGCCGGAACTTTTCCACCAACCGCGGCGGTCTCTGCCGCAAAGGCTGGACGTCCGCCTCGCTCCTGAACCACCCCGGCCGGGTCACCGAGCCCCTCCTGAAGGGGCCCGACGGCGTCCACCGGCCCATCAGCTGGGACCAGGCCCTCCAAGTCGCCGCGGACGCCGTAAAGGCATCCCGCGCCCGTTACGGGGCGGATTCAGTGGGCGTGTTCGGCGGCGGCGGCCTCACCAACGAAAAGGCCTACATGCTGGGCAAGTTCGCCCGGCTCGCCCTGGGGACCTCCCGGATCGATTACAACGGCCGGTTCTGCATGTCCTCCGCCGCCGCCGCGGGGATGCGGGCCTTCGGCGTCGACCGCGGCCTGCCGTTCCCGCTCGAGGCCCTGGACACCGCCGATACCATCCTGATGCTGGGCTCCAACGTAGCCGAAACCATGCCCCCTTTCGTGCAGCACCTGAAGGGAACACGCGACGCCGGCGGGCTGATTGTGGTGGATCCCCGCCGCTCAGCCACGGCTGCTTTCACGTCCGACGGCGGCGGCCTCCACCTCCAGCCCCTCCCCGGAACAGACCTTGCCCTCCTGCTGGGCATTTCCCACGTGGTCATCCACGAAAACCTGGTGGACTCCGCCTTCATCGAGGAACGCACCTCGGGCTACAGTGCCGTGGTTCGCAGCGTGAACTCCTTCTGGCCCGAACGGGTGCAATCCATCACCGGCGTCCCGGCCGGACTGATCCGGGAGACCGCACGCCGGCTGGCCCACGGGGCACGCCGGAGCGGCAGCTACATCCTCACCGGCCGGGGCGTAGAGCAGCACGTGGACGGCACTGACACCGCAACGGCCGCGATCAACCTCAGCCTCCTGCTGGGACTGCCGGGCTCGGCCCGCAGCGGCTACGGCACCCTCACCGGCCAGGGCAACGGCCAGGGCGGCCGGGAGCACGGGCAAAAGGCGGACCAGCTCCCCGGCTACCGCAAAATCACTGATCCCGCCGCCCGCGCCCACGTTGCCAAGGTCTGGGGCGTACCGGAAGGCCTTATCCCCGGCCCCGGTCTCCCGGCCGTTCAACTGCTGAAGTCACTGGGAAAGCCCGACGGCGTCCGTTGCCTTTTTGTCCACGCATCCAACATTGCGGTCGCCTCACCTGACGCCAACGCGGTCATCAGGGGCCTGCGCAGCCTGGACTTCCTGGTGGTCTGCGATTTCTTCATGTCCGAGACCGCCGCCGAAGCTGACCTGGTTTTGCCCGTCCTCCAATGGGCGGAGGAGGAAGGCACACTGACAAACCTCGAAGGCCGGGTGCTGCGCCGCCGCCGTGCCTTGACTCCGCCGGCCGGTGCCCGCAGTGAGCTCTGGATCATGGCACGGCTCGCTGAAGCGCTGGATGCTCCCTCCACCTACAGCGAGGACCCGGAAACGGTGTTCGAGGAACTCCGGCTCGCTTCAGCCGGCGGGCCCGCCGACTACTCCGGCATTGACTACGCCATGCTGGACCGCGGCGAAGCAGCCTACTGGCCCTACCCGGCCGGCAGTACCGGAACGCCGCGGCTGTTCCAGGACCGGTTCGCCCATGCCGACGGCAAAGCAGTGATGACCCCGGTGGCGCCCCGCCGCCGTCGTCCTCCCCCAGGGGACCCCTTGAGGAGCGGCACCGCCCCGGCAGCCAAACAAATGACCCTCATTACCGGCCGGCTCCTTGAGCACTACCAGTCCGGCGCGCAGACCCGCCGGGTATCCGAACTGTTGGAAGCCCGGCCAGAAGCGAAGCTGCAACTGCACCCGGCGGCCGCGGCAGCTCTGGGCATCACCGAAGGCGCGTTCGTCTCGGTGGCCAATGAGCGCGGCGAAGTGCTGTGCCGGGCTGAATTGAGCACCGCCATCAGAACGGACACCGTGTTCCTGCCCTTCCACTTCCCCGAACTTGAGAGCGCCAACCGGCTGACGGAGGCTGCCACGGACCCCATCTCCGGGATGCCCGAGTTCAAGTTCAACAAGGTCTGGGTGCGGCCGGCTGCCCAACCGGTTCCAACCAGCGTGCTTCAAACGACGGAGGCCTCATGAGCGAGCAAGTAGTCATAGTGGGATTCGGGCCGGTCGCGGCCCGGCTGGTCGATGAGCTCCTGCCCGCTGTCCGCAGCGGCCACCTGGGCCTCACCGTGGTGGGAGCGGAGGCGGAAGCGGCGTACAACCGCGTGCTGGTCGCCGACCTCGGCGTCGGGCGGACCACTGCCGCTGCCCTGGCACTTTCCGATCCCGGCGCCCTCGCTGCAGAGGGCGTCGACGTCCGCCTTGGCGTCCGCGTCCGCCGCGTGGACCGGGCGCGCCAGCAGGTCCTCCTGACCGACGGCGGGGTGGCCCACTACGACCGCCTGGTCTTCGCCACCGGCTCCCGTCCGGTCATCCCCAACCTGACCGGCATCAACCCGGACCCCACGTCACCTGTCCTTCCGGCCGGAGTCACGGCCCTCCGCGATCTTCGTGACGCGGAAATGCTGCGCCAGGCGGTGGACGGCGGCAAACGGGTGGTGGTGCTGGGCGGCGGCGTCCTGGGGCTTGAGACTGCCCTGGCCGCGGCGGAAGAAGGAGCCACCGTCACCGTGGTCCACAACGGCCCCTATCCGCTGGGCCGCAACATCGACCGCGGCGGGGGCGCCGTGCTGGCTGCCGGCCTTCGGCGCTGCGGCGTGCGGATGGCCGGCAATGCCCGCTCCACCGCTGTGGAGCACAACGCGCCCGACGGCGGGTTCTCGGCCCTGCTGCTGGACGACGGGTCAGCGATCGACGGCGACCTCCTGGTCCTCTCGTGCGGCGTCCGTCCCCGCACGGAACTGGCAGAAGGCTGTGGGCTCTCCACCTCCGCCGGGATCCTGGTGGACCACCGGCTCCGGGCGCACCACGAGCCCCACATTTTTGCCATTGGCGATTGTGCCGAAGTCCGTTGCCCTGACCCCGCCTGTGCATCGTGCCGGAACGCCAAAGGCCCGTCCGGGCTTGTCGGACCAGGATGGCGGCAGGCCGAGTGGCTCGCTGAATATTTGACTTTGCTCGCCTCTGCCACTCCGGGAGAAGCGGAACTGCTGCCGGAACTGCCCGCCGAGCAGGCCGGAGTCGTTGTCCTCAAGGCCCGGGGCATGAACATGGCGGTGGCCGGCGAGAACGCTGCTGAGCCCTGGGACGAGGAAGTCCTTACCGCCGGTGCAGTCGGCGGCAGGCCGCGCCTGCAGATCGCCCAGTGGGCCGACCCCGAACACGGCCGCTACGTGAAAATGACCACCCGCGGTGGCGTGCTTGAGGGCCTGGTGGCGGTAGGTATGCCGCGCACCGCAGCCGAACTGGTGGGGCTGTTCGAGCGCGGCGCGGAACTGCCCGCCGACAGGTCCCTGCTGCTCCGCCTGGACGGGCCGGACCAATTACCGGGCACGGCCGCCGACCCGCAGGGAACCGTCTGCCGGTGCGCGGGTATCAGCGGAGCCGCCATTGCCGGCGCCGTGGAGGATGGCTGCTCAACCGTGGCTCAAGTATCCAAGGCAACCCGGGCCGGCACCGGCTGCGGCGGCTGCCATGAGGACATCAAGGGAGTCATCGAAAAACACTTCTCCCCGGCCGCCCCCTAAACCCTAGCCCTGCTCCTTGGGGATCAGGATCCAAAGCGCGATGTAGACCAGTTCGCCGATCCCCACCAGGCCGAAAATAACGAAGCCCAGCCGGACCAGGAATTTCGAAAGCCCGAACCGGGCTGCCAGGGCGGCGCAGACGCCGCCGATGACCTTGCCGCTGCGGGGACGGACCAGGGCTGCTGACACGGCCTGTTCCCTAACCTTCCTTGCCGGTGCCGGTGGAGCCGAAGTCCCCGTTGGCCACCGCCTCCGCGTACTGGGTGAGGTCCGGCCCCGGCTGGAAATCCACGAACTGGTCCTTCAGCTTTTCAAACAGGAACTTGTACACCTCGTCCTTGTCCGCGCTGGACAACGTGGAGGCTGCCTCCCGGACCGCTTCCTGCAGGGCCTTGTCAGCGTCGAGCAGGATCTTCTCCCGGGCCTGCTCATTCCATGTGACGTCCTTCAGTTCCACGAACTTCTCCTTGCGTCGTTGGCTGATGCAGGGACGGCCGGGAAATTCCCGGCCGGTCCTTGAAGGAGTCTATGCAGGTCACGCCGTAGGGGTCCAGACTCCCGCGTGCGGTCCCTACAGGTGCACGTGGAGCCGGCGCGCCGCCTCGGAGATGGATCCGGTCAATGACGGGTACACCGTGAAGGTGCTGGCGACGTCGTCCACGTGCAGTTTCTGCTTCACCGCGATGGAGATGGGAAAGATCAGTTCGGAGGCGTTGGGCCCCACCACCACGCCGCCGATCACCGTTCCGGAGCCCTTTCGGGCGAAGATCTTCACGAAGCCGTCCTTGTGGTTGCGCATCTTGGCGCGGGCGTTGCTGCGCAGCGAAAGCTTGACGACATCGCCCTGGTACTTGCCGGAGTCGATCTCTGCCTCGGAGACGCCCACGTTGGCGATTTCGGGCGAGGTAAAAATATTGGACGCCACCTGGTGCAGCTTGAGCGGGGTGACGCTGTCGCCCATGAAGTGGGCCACGGCAATGCGGCCCTGCATGGCCGCCACCGAGGCAAGCGGCAGCACCCCAGTGCAGTCGCCGGCAGCGTAGATGTTGGGGGCCGTGGTGCGGGAGACGCCGTCCACTTTGATGTGGCCGCTTTCGCTGACCGCTACGCCGGCTTCTTCCAAACCGATGCCTGCGGTATTGGGAATGGAGCCCAGGCAGAGGAGGCAGTGGCTGCCCGTGACCTTGGAGCCGTCACTGAGGGTCACCACCACGCCGTCGTCGGTGCGTTCCACGGTCTCGGCACGGGAGCGGGACAGGACCCGGACGCCGCGGCGCTCGAAGACCTCCTCAAGCACCACTGCTGCGTCCACGTCTGACCCCGGAAGAACCCGGTCACGGCTGGAAATCAGTGTCACCTTGGAACCCAGGCCGTTGTAGGCGGAGGCAAACTCGGCCCCGGTCACACCCGAACCGACCACAATCAGGTCTTCGGGCAGTCCGTCGAGATCGTAAATTTGTGTCCAGTTCAGGATCCGATCGCCGTCCGGCCGTGCCGTGGGCAGCTCGCGCGGATGGGCGCCCAACGCGAGCAGGATGGTGTCCGCCTCGACGGTTTCCGTTCCTTCAGCCGTGAGGACCTCGATGGTGTGGTCGTCCACGAGCCGGCCCGATCCGCTCAGGATGCGGACGCCCAGGTTGCTCAGGCCGTCATGAATGTCCTTGGACTGGCTGCGCGCAAGGTTCAGGAGGCGGTGGTTAATGTGCTTGAGGTCCGCCCGCATCACCGGCACGAAGTCGCCGCCGTCGACGTCGAACTTCACACCCAGCTCCCCTGCCTCGGCGACGCGCGTCATCAGGTCCGCCGTGGCGATCAGCGTCTTGGAAGGGACAACGTCAGTCAGCACGGCCGAACCGCCCAGCCCGGACCGCTCAATGATTGTGACCTGCGCCCCGAGCGAGGCGGCCACCATGGCAGCTTCATATCCGCCGGGACCACCTCCAAGGATTGCGATCCGGGGTGAGCTGAAATCTGGATGCGTAGTCACAATCACTCATTGTCCTGCATCCTCCCCTGACGTCCAAAGAAAACGGTCTCTGAGGAAACCGGCGGCGGGGTGGGCGCAGGCGGAACGGCAGGATAGCTTGTACCAGTGAGTACAACAGACTTCCTGAAGACCGATCCCTTCGCTGCCGCCAGCGCCGCCGCCGAGTACATCGCCGAGGAGACCGGGGTGGACAGCCACGACATCGCCCTGGTGCTTGGCTCGGGCTGGGGTGAGGCAGCCGACCTCATCGGTGAAACCACCGCCACCCTTTCAGCAGAGGAAGTGCCCGGCTTCCACGCCCCTGCAGTGGTTGGGCACGTGGGCACCATCCGCTCGGTGCTTACCAAGGAGGGCAAGCGTGCGCTGGTCCTGGGCGCCCGGACCCATTACTACGAAGGCAAGGGCGTCCGCGCAGTAGTCCATGGCATCAGGACTGCAGCGGCAGCAGGCTGCAGCACCCTGGTCCTCACCAACGGCTGCGGCGGGCTCAACGAAAACTGGTCCCCCGGCACGCCGGTGTTGATCAGCGATCACATCAACCTCACCGCGGCCTCCCCATTGGAAGGTGCCACATTCGTTGACCTGACAGATCTTTACTCTGCGCGGATCCGGGGGCTCGCCCGGAAAGTCGACGCATCCCTGGACGAAGGCGTCTACGCCCAGTTCCCCGGCCCGCACTATGAAACGCCTGCGGAAGTGCAGTACGCCAAGCGGATCGGCGCCGACCTGGTGGGGATGTCCACCGCCCTTGAAGCCATCGCCGGGCGCCACGCCGGAATGGAAGTATTCGGCATCTCACTGGTGACCAACCTTGCCGCCGGCATTAGCCCCCAGCCGCTTAGCCACGAGGAAGTTCTTGAGTCAGGACAGGCCGCCGGCCCGCGGATTTCCAAACTGCTCGCCGGAATCATCGCCAAGCTTTAGGGGCCCGTGGAGGCCCCCCGGCCGGGCGGGGGATTTTCACCGTTTACGCGGCGGGGGGCATGGGTTCGGGGCCCAATGACGATAGCGTTAGGGCCATGACGTCTTCCGATGCCGATTCCCGCCTGCTCAACGAGGCCCGCGAATGGGCCGCCCAAGACCCGGACCCCAAGACTTCAGCTTCACTCCTGGAACTCGTCCGGCTTGTCGAAGAGGGCGCACCGGCCGCCCGGCAGGAACTCGAGGACAGCTTCCGCGGGACACTGCAGTTCGGTACGGCAGGTTTGCGGGCGGCCCTGGGTCCCGGACCCAACCGGATGAACCGGGCGGTGGTCCGCCGGGCCGCCGCGGGTCTGTCGGACTTCCTGCTCCAAGCCGTGGGCAGGACATCTCCGGGAACCCGGCCGCGCGCCGTCGTCGGTTATGACGCCCGGTACAACTCGGACATCTTCGCGGAAGAAACCGCCGCTATCTTCACCGCAGCCGGGATAGAAACCTTCCTGATGCCGGCCGCGCTGCCCACTCCCCTGCTGGCTTACGCCGTGCGGGCACTGGAATGCGACGGCGGCGTTATGGTCACCGCCAGCCACAACCCGCCCCAGGACAACGGCTACAAGGTCTACCTGGGCCGCCACGCCGTCCCGGAAAGCGGCAACGGCGCCCAGATCGTCGCTCCCTACGACGCCGAGATCGCGGCCTGCATCGACGCCGTGGGGCCACTGGAGTCCGTGGTTCTTGCCCCCGGCGGATGGACGGTACTCGACGGCTCCCTGGCTGCGGGGTACGAGCAGGCCACGGCCGCGCTGGCCCTGCCCGGGCGCTTCCCGGCACGGGACCTGCGCATTGTACTCACCCCGATGCACGGCGTCGGCGGCGAAACGGCGCAGGCTGTGCTGAAGGCCGCCGGCTTTACCGACGTGACCCTGGTGGCCGAACAGGCAGAACCGGACCCGGACTTTCCCACCGTGAGCTTCCCGAACCCTGAGGAGCCCGGGGCACTGGACCTGGCCCTTGAAACGGCTGAACGGCTGAACGCTGACATCGTCATCGCCAATGATCCCGATGCCGACAGGGCGGCAGTTGCGGCCAAGGATCCGGATACCGGCGCCTGGCGCATGCTGCGTGGAGACGAAGTCGGTGCCTTGCTGGGCGCCCACATCGCAGCGCGGCTGGCGGCAGCTGACGGGAACGACTCCGAAACCGGCCGGCAAGGTGTCTTCGCGAACTCAATCGTGTCCTCGCGGCTCCTGGCCCGGATCGCAACGGCCGCAGGCTACGCGCATGAGGAGACGCTTACCGGGTTCAAGTGGATTTCCCGCGTGCCGGGCCTGCTGTACGGCTACGAGGAAGCCCTGGGCTACTGTGTGGCACCTGACGTGGTCAAGGACAAGGACGGAATTTCCGCAGCAGTGCTGATTGCCGAACTCGCTGCCGCCGCGAAGGCTGACGGTAGAACGGTTTTCGACACCCTGGACGAGCTGTACCTCCATCACGGCCTGCACGCGAGCGACCAGCTCAGCATCCGCGTGGCGGACCTCGGCCTCCTGGACGCCATGATGAACCGCCTCCGGGTCACTCCGCCGGAATCCTTCGGATCATCCGCGGTGGAGGTCTTCACCGATTTGGCCGAGGGCAGCGAACATCTCCCTCCCACCGACGGGCTCGTCTACCTCACACGGGACCTCACCCGCGTCATCATCCGGCCCAGCGGCACCGAGCCCAAGCTCAAGTGCTACCTCGAAGTCATCCAGCATGTAGGCACCGCAGCCGAACTGCCGGAGGCCCGGCAGGCCGCCCGGGCGGCGCTGGACGAGGTACTGCAGGACGTCAGCGAGGCGCTGGGGCTTTAGGGCCGGGCCATGCGGCTGAAAGGCTTAGAGTTCGACTTCGACGAAACCGTCACAGATGCGGGTGCTAAACGTTGCCAGGCCCAGGTTCGGGGTGCTGAAGCACTCGCCCGTCTCCAGGTCGTAGACCTCTTTGTGCAGCGGTGAAGCGATGGTGGGACGGGTGCCCCTTGATCCCAGGATCCCCCGTGCCATAACGTGCGCTCCGGTGGCCGGGTCCTCATGGGCCACTGCGAAAACTTCGCCGGGTCCGGCGCGGAAGAGGGCAATCTGGCGTCCCGCGACGAGGGCTGCTTCACCCCAGGCAGGTTCCAGGTCATCCACCGGGCAGACGCGGTGCCAGCCGGCGGCAGCGCCCGTCACGGGTCCGTCGATGCCGGCCGCGAGTGCCCCAAGTTCCAGTGTTGCCGTCATATCGGCTTCTCTCCTCTGCTGAGCTTCCTGCGTCTGGCCGCCTCTGCAGCCGCGTTCCACGCTAGGCCGAAGGTGTTTCAAAGGGGTGCAGAGAATGTGTCCGGCGCGTAAAAGACACCTCACGCCGCCGGAAACCCGTTCGTGATGCAGAAGTTAAGTTGGCGAAACAATCGGGAAACTGAAGCGAAACTGCGGCTCCCTAGTCTGGACGGACAGCTCGACACCGGAAGGCCGCAGAAAACCGTCTGCCGCCCATGCGAAAGGCCCACAGTGACCGAACAGACTTCCAGCACAGAGACTCCGCGCCGCATCGTCGTCGCCGGCGGCGGCCCTGCGGCCCACCGTTTCGTGGACGCCATGCATGCCCGCGGGCTCGACGGCTGGCATGTCACGGTCCTCACCGAGGAAACCCACCTGCCCTACGACCGTGTGGCCCTGTCCAAGGCCCTCACCCAAATGGACTACGACCTCACCCTGGGTGAGGCGTCCATGTGGGACCACGAGGCACTGTCGCTGAAGACCGGCGAGCGCGTGGTCAAGATCAATTCCGAAGCCAGGACAGTGGAAACCGCGGCCGGCAGCGTCTTCGAATACGACGAGCTGGTGGTTGCCACGGGTTCCAATGCCGCCCGCCTGCCGATTCCCGGCGCCGAACACACACACGTATACCGCACGCTCGAAGACGTCTGGGCCATCAACAAGGCCATTGCCGGTCTCACCGCAAAGCTGGGCCGCAAGGTTAACGCCGTCACGATCGGCGGCGGCCTCCTCGGGCTCGAATCAGCCGCCGGCACCGAGCAGCTGGGCGCCAACCCGATCGTTATCGACGGATCACAGTGGCTGATGGCCACACAGCTGGACGAAGGCGCCGGCCAGGCCATGGGTCGGCTCATCAAATCCAAGGGCTTCGAAGTCCACGGCGGGGTCTTCCCCTCGGAAGTACTGTCCGACGACGACGGCCAGGTCACCGGCGTGCTCATGGCTGACGGCCGCACCATCGGTGCCGACCTCGTGATCGTCGCCATCGGCGTCCGGCCGCGCGACGAACTCTTCCGCGCCGCAGAAGGGGAAGAGCAGCTGTTCTCCCTGGGCCAACGCGGCGGCGTGGTCATCAATGAATACTGCGCCACCGAGGTGGACGGCATCTGGGCCATCGGCGAAGTGGCGAACTACGGCGGGATGTGCCTGGGCCTGGTTGCGCCCGCCAACACCATGGCAGAGATCGTGGCCGACCGCCTGCATGGCGGGAATGCCACCTTCCCGGGTTTCGACACCGCGACCAAGCTGAAGCTCTCCGGCGTCGATGTGGCCAGCTTCGGCGATGCGTTCGCGAAGACCGAGCACGCACTCGAGATTGTGTACGCCGATCCCGCCCGCGGCGTCTACCAGAAGATTGTCACCACTGATGATGCCAAGACCCTCCTGGGCGGCATCTTCGTTGGCGACGCGTCCCCGTACATGAGCCTGCGGCCGCTCCTGGGCCGCGAACTTCCCGCCGAGCCCGGCGCGTTCCTCTCCGCGGCCGGCGGGGGCGAAGCTCCGGAAACCGAACTGCCGGACGACGCCACCCTCTGCTCGTGCAACAACGTCACCGCCGGCAGCATCCGCGACGCCATCAACGGCTGCGGCGCCTGTGAAGGCAACGCTCCCGTCCAGGAACTGGGTGAACTGAAGGGCTGTACCCGCGCCGGCACCCAGTGCGGTTCCTGCGTGCCCATGCTGAAGAAGCTGCTCGAGACCGAACTGACCAAGTCCGGCGTCGAGGTTTCCAAGGCCCTCTGCGAGCACATTGACCTGTCCCGCCAGGAACTGTTCGACGCCATCCGCGTCCTCGGGCTGACCTCTTTCGAGGAAATCATGGCCAAGTACGGCACCGGCTCCGGCTGCGACATCTGCAAGCCCACCATCGCCAACATCCTGGCCAGCCAGAACAGCGCCTACGTCCTGGACGCCGGCCGCGGCACCCTGCAGGACACCAACGACCGCGCCCTGGCCAATATGCAAAAGGACGGAACCTACTCGGTGGTGCCGCGCATCGCAGGTGGTGAGATCACGCCGAAAAAACTGGGCGTCATCGCAGCAGTGGCCGAAAAGTACAACCTTTACACCAAGATCACCGGCGGCCAGCGGATCGACATGTTCGGGGCACGGCTTGAGCAGCTCCCGGAAATCTGGAAGGAACTCGTGGACGCCGGTTTCGAGTCCGGCCAGGCCTACGGCAAGAGCCTGCGCACGGTGAAGTCCTGCGTCGGGTCCACCTGGTGCCGCTTTGGTGTCCAGGACTCGGTGGCCATGGCCATCCAGCTGGAGCTGCGGTACCGCGGCCTCCGGAGCCCGCACAAGCTGAAGATGGGTGTCTCCGGCTGCGCCCGGGAATGCGCCGAAGCCCGCGGCAAGGACGTGGGCGTGATCGCCACCGCTGACGGCTGGAACCTGTACGTTGGCGGCAACGGCGGCGCCACCCCGGCCCACGCCCAGCTGCTGGCCAAGGACCTCGACGACGAAACGCTGATCAAGTACATCGACCGCTACTTCATGTACTACATCCGCACCGCGGACCGCCTCCAGCGCACAGCCCGCTGGCAGGAAGAGCTCGACGGCGGCATCAAGCACGTTGAGGACGTGGTGGTCAAGGACACCCTGGGCATCGCCGAGGACCTCGAGGCTGCCATGGCCAAACACGTGGACACCTACGTCGACGAGTGGGCCGATACCCTCAAGGATCCCGAGCGCCTGCGCCGGTTCCGCTCCTTCGTCAACGCCCCCGACCAGAAGGACGACTCCATCACCTTCGTCCCCGACGAGCGTGGCCAGATGCGTCCCGCCACCCGGGAAGAAAAGGGCAAAGTCCTCCTCGGAGCGTCGATCGCGGTCCGTCCCGGCACACCGGAACCCATCAGGAACGAGGCATAACCATGCAGCTCAGCATCGATCTCACCGGCCGGAAAGTCCTGGTCACAGGCTCGGACCACGCCGCCCGCCAGGCGGTCCGCCGCTACGAAGCCGCCGGTGCGGTCGTCTCCCGCCTCAGCACCCCCCGCGGTGCCGGCCACGACGGCCCGCTGCCCGAGCACCCCTTCCTTGTTGCCGCCGTCGACGACGGCCAGCCGGGCTGGGAGTCCCTGCTGGACCGCTGCCGTGCCGTTGGAATTCCCGTGGCCACCGAGCCTGCGGCCGGGCCGGCCGGGCACGTCACCCTTGTGGGCGGCGGCCCCGGAACAACAGAGCTGCTCACGGTCGGTGCCGTCAAGGCCCTCCGTGATGCCGACGTCGTTTTTTATGACCGGCTGGCCCCCTGTCAGGACCTGCCCCACCTGACCTCGGCCGAACTGGTGGATGTGGGCAAGAAGCCCGGCCACCATAAGGTCAGCCAGGGCGACATTGAAAAGCTCATGGTGGAAAGCGCCCTCGCCGGCAACAATGTGGTCCGGCTCAAGGGCGGTGATCCGTACGTGTTTGGCCGCGGTGGTGAAGAAGTGGCCTCCTGCGTTGCAGCCGGCGTTCCCGTACATGTCATTTCCGGCGTCACCAGCGCCATCTCCGTTCCGGCGGCAGCCGGGATCCCGGTCACCCACCGGGAAGTCAGCCACATGTTCACCGTGGTCTCCGGCCACGCCCCGCTGACCGACAAGGAGCACCACCACCTTGCCGGCCTGGGCGGAACCATTGTTGTCCTGATGGGCATCGGCACCCTCCACCAACTGGCCGCCGGACTGCGGCGGGCCGGGATGCGCCCTGACATGCCCATGGCCGTTGTTGAGCGCGGCTACCGGCCCGGGCAGCGAACCACCATTGCGGACCTCGGCACCATCACCGGGGCGGCTGCGGGCTGCAGCAACCCGGCGGTACTCGTCATCGGCGAGGTTGTTCGCGTGGCGGAAGCCAACCGCGGGCACGCTGAGGCCGCCGCCGACCTCGACAGGCTGGCGGCCTCGCTGCTGGGCTCGTGAAAGGATTGACCTCCATGACTGCACTTGCACCGGCTGATGTTCCGCGGGTTGAAGAAGCGCCCGACGCCGCCGAGGCCCCGCTGGAGGGTTTCCGCATCGGTGTTACCTCGCACCGGCGTTCCCAGGACCTGATCGAGGCCCTGGAACGCCGTGGAGCGGAAGTGCTGCATGCGCCCGCCCTGAAAATTGCCCCCGTGCAGGAGGATATGCGCCTCATCGAGGACACCCGTGCCATCATCGCGGCCAAACCTGACCTCTGCATCGCCACCACTGCCTACGGGATGCGCCGCTGGTGCGAGGCCGCGGACTCCTTCGGCATCGGCGATGAACTGCTGGAGACCCTCGGCGCCTGCCGGATGTTCGTCCGGGGGCCCAAAGCCCGCGGCGCCGTGCGCGCGGCCGGACTTGCCGACGTCGGAATCAGCAGCGACGAAACCACCGCCACCCTGGTGGACATGCTGCTCGCCGAGGGTGTCCGGGGCACGACCGTTGCCGTGCAGCTGCACGGATATACCGATGTGCGGCAGCTGGAGCGCCTGCGCATGTCCGGCGCCACAGTCCTGACCGTGACGCCGTACCGCTGGGTGAAACCTGACGGGGCGGACCGGCTTCCCCGCCTCATCGAGGCCGCGTGCAGCGGAAACCTGGACGTCCTGACGTTCACCAGCGCGCCCGCCGTCGACGCCATGTGGAGCACCGCCCACGAGATGGGCGTTTACAAACAGCTGATCGAAAGCCTGAAGACCAACGTCACCACCGCGGTGGTGGGCCCGGTCACGGCGCAGCCCCTGCTCGACGCCGGCGTGACGCCCCTGGTCCCGGAACGGTTCCGGATGGGTGCGCTCATCAGGCTGGTGTGTGAGCACCTCGCCCTGAACCACGTCCGGCGCCTGGACACCAGGTCCGGGAACATCGAACTCCGGGGACGCAGCCTGCGCATCGACGGCCAGGCCGTGGAACTGGCCCCGGCTCCGCTGCTGCTCCTGCGCGCCCTGCTGGGTGCCGGCGGCGCCGTGCTGTCGCGCGAATCGCTGTCGGAACTGCTGGAACTGCGCGGATCGGTGCACGCACTGGACATGACGGTCAGCCGCCTGCGGTCCTCGCTGCCCGACGGCCGCCTGGTGGAGACAGTGGTGAAACGGGGCTACCGCATCCGCGTCTAGCCGCAGGGGTGCCGGATGTGTCTACTGGCGGAGGAATGAGAGCCACATCACCGGTTCTGTTACCGGCCGGTAAATACTGGCGAACACGGGCACCATAAACGGCAACTGCGGAGAAACACTCCGGAAAAAGCGCGGGCCTACGCTGGGTTCCATCATGAAGTTCCGGCCGGATTCCCCGGCCGCCAGCGAAAGGGCCACCACATGTCCGCTCCGGCACCCACCACCTCCACCGTTTCCGCCACCCGCATTGTCATCGCGGGGGCGGGCCCTGCCGCCCAGGCCCTGGTCAGCCAGCTCCACCGGGCCCGGTTCGCCGGCACCATCACCGTACTGAGCAACCGGGACGACGCCCCGGAGGAGTTGCTGGAACTGGCGCTGCTCCCCCAGGTCTCCGTCCGCTTCGGGCAACCGGCAAGCCACATCGATGCGGAGAACCGGACGGTTGCGACGGCGGACGGCATGGAATTCAGCTATGACCAGCTGGTCATAGCCACCGGATCCGCACCGGTGGCCAGCCCGGTGGAAGGCGCCGGCCGCTGCCTGAGCTACTCCACCATTGACGACGCCGCCCGCGTCGGAGAGGCCGTCAGCGAAGTCACGAGGGAACTGGGCAGGCGTCCATTGGGGATCCTGGTGGGTACCGGCGCCGCGGCGGGCCAGGCGGAAGCAGTGCTCCGGGCAAGGGGCGTACGCCCCATCCGCACCACCGCCAGGCCTGCCGCCGTGATGCCCGCTGAATCAGCGTCAAGCTTCGCCGCTTCCGGTGTGATCTTCGAGGACGGCAGCAGCATGTACGGCGACCTGGTGGTCCTTGCCGAGGAACGGGTGTCCCGGGACGGCCTCGCCGCCAGTGCCGGCCTTAGGACGGAGGCCGGCGGCGGGATTGTCATCACCGGGGACTTCCGGACGTCGGTCCCGGGCATCTGGGCCATCGGTGACGCCGCTGCGTACGACGGCGTCCGGCTGGGTCTGCTCGTTGCCGCTGCTTCCGCAGCCGGCGCGTGCGCGACGCAGCTCCTGACGGCTTCTGCTCCTGCTGCCTTGCCGGCGGCTGCCTGACCGCCGCCTGCACCCGCCGGCTGCCCGATGCCGGCAACAGCGGCTGTGGCAAGATGGTTCCCGAAACGAGTCACGGGCGCCACAGCGCCCGGTCACACGGGCCTTGGAGAGGACCATCATGAGCAACGAAGCCACCCCTTCCGTTCAAACTGCCGTCGCCGGATCCGGCAACATCGCATCCTTCATCGACCACACCCTGCTGAAGCCGGAGGCGGGAGAAGCTGACGTTCTCAAGGTCTGCGCCGAAGCCGTGGAATACCATTTCAAGTCAGTGTGCGTTAACCCGATCTGGGTGAAGACCGTGAAGAAGGCCCTCAAGGGTTCGGGTGTCCTGACCTGCTCCGTGGTGGGCTTCCCCCTGGGTGCCACCCCCACCGACGTCAAGGCTTTCGAAGCCCGTGGCGCAGTGCTGGACGGCGCGGACGAGGTGGACATGGTGATCAACATCGCCGCTGCCCGGGCCGGAGACAAGGGGGCGCTGGTTGAGGACATCTCCGCGGTGGCGGAGGCCGTCCATGCCGGCGGGGCCATCCTGAAGGTCATCATCGAAACTGCCCTGTTTGATGACGGCGGGAAAGTTCTGGCCTGTGAAGCCGCCGTGGAGGCCGGCGCCGATTTTGTGAAGACCTCAACGGGCTTCAATGGAGGCGGCGCCACCGCCGGGGATATCGCCCTCATGCGGAAGACGGTAGGCCCGGACCTCGGTGTGAAGGCTTCGGGCGGGGTGCGTTCCCTCGAAGACGCGCAGGCTATGATTGCTGCAGGTGCAACACGTATTGGTGCCAGCTCCGGCATTGCCATCGTCAAGGGCGAACAGGGTTCATCGTCCTACTGACGGCGGGCCGGGCCGCCACAGATTGAGGCCCGCGGGCCAAGGAGGAACGAATGTCCAGCAGTATCACGGCTTCCAACCAGGGCTCAGAGTCCCGCCAGGGCGGCGCTCTGCAGACCCCCCAGAACGAGAACAAGCTCGGCACGAGCATCGTCCTGTTCGTGGTGTGCATGGCACTGTTCTTCGGCGCCATCTACTCGCTGTCCTTCCTCACCCTGGACAACGCCTGGCCCATGGCCGCATGCGTGGGTCTGTTCGCCCTGGCGTACTGGATCCCGCAGACCATCCTCGGCCGCTCGGACTCCGCCGGCGAGCACTGACCTTAAGCAAGTACCGCGCAGAAACCCCCCGGACGCGTCCCGGGGGTTTCTGCGCGTTTAAAGCCAGAGTTTGATCCAGGCTCCGGCTGCCGCCGCAACCCTGTCCCATTGGCCCTGCGCGATGGACCAGCCGGCCACGCACAGCCCCACCATCGCATAGGCGCTCACAGGGATCAGCAGCAGCCACTCACGCTTCGACCCGGCACGGCCCAGCAGCGGCAGGGACAGGGCGCCGTTGGGCCGCCAGACCTGGCGCAGCAGCGGCACCTTGCGCATAAGTTTGGGCGGCCGGATGACGACAGGCCACAGCAGTGGCACGCCTCCCGTGGTGATCAGGTCGCCCACGATGTGCACCACCACCCCGGTCAGCATCGAAACCGGAAGCCAGGTCCACTGCTCCGGCGCGTACCAGGTGACCAGCCCGGCCATGGTGAGCGCGAAAATCCAGTTGCTGATGAAGCCGGATTTGGGGAACAGCTTGAGTGCTTTGGCCGCGATGTTGATCATGAACATGCACAGCAGCCCCGCGCCCACGGACAGCAGCCCCCAGTCCGTCTGCACCTGGACCTGGCCTGCCAGGGTGGCCAGCAGCACAAAGAAAGCCGCGCCCAGTACTGAGTGCGTGCCCTGCCGGTGCCCGCCGCTGGCGTTCTCGATTCCCACGGCAATCACATTGGACAGCGGCGGCAGGGAGTTCGCTACCGTGCTGTGCCGGTGGTCCCAGTCGCACACCAGGGCGGTGCCCGCCGTTGCCACTCCGCCGATCAGGATGCCGGTGGCGTCCAGCGGATACCAGCCCAGCGTGTACGGCCCCGTTGAGGCAATAGCTACCCACGCCGCGGCTCCCGACGCGGCGTGGTGTCCTCCCATCAACTGCTAACCGCTGACTGCCGGAGCAGCGAGTGGCTGGTCCGAGAAGATGTTCCGGATGACGCCGTTGGCCCATTCCAGGATTTCCGCGTCCTGCAGGTCCCGGCCGCCGATCTTTGCGGTCTTCGGCTTGGGGATCAGCACGGCATCCAGGGCAGGCTTGGACTGGGATCCGGGGTACATCCGGTTCAGGCGCATGACCTTGGACTCCGGCAGCGTGGCTGGAGAGAATTTGATGAAGTTGCCCTGCAGCGCCACATCGGACAGGCCCGCTTCCCGGGCACCCACCCGGAACCGCGCGACGGCCACCAGGTTCTGCGCCGGGAGCGGAGGTTCGCCGTACCTGTCCACAAGCTCGGCCAGGACTTCGTCGATGGCTTCGTTGGTGAGCGCGGAGGCCAGCTTGCGGTAAGCCTCCAGGCGCAGCCGCTCCCCCGGCACGTAGTCGTGCGGCAGGTGCGCGTTGACCGGCAGTTCGATCTTCATCTCCGCGGCCTTTTCCTCGGCCTCGCCGCGGAAGTCTGCTACCGCCTCGCCCACCAGCCGGATGTAGAGGTCGAAGCCCACGCCCTGGATATGGCCTGACTGTTCGCCGCCGAGCAGGTTGCCGGCGCCGCGGATCTCCAGGTCCTTCATGGCCAGCTGCATGCCGGCGCCGAGTTCGTTGTGCGTGGCCACCGCCTTCAGCCGCTCCAGCGCCACTTCACCCAACGGCTTTTCAGAAGGATAAAGGAAGTAGGCGTAGGCGCGTTCGCGGCCGCGGCCCACACGGCCGCGGAGCTGGTGAAGCTGGGACAGGCCGTACTTGTCCGCCCCGTCCACAATCAGGGTGTTGGCATTGGAAATGTCCAGGCCGGTTTCGATGATGGTGGTGCACACCAGCACATCAAAGCGGCGCTCCCAGAAGTCCACGATGATCTGCTCCAGTCGGCTTTCGGACATCTTGCCGTGCGCCACCTCCACCCGGGCCTCCGGAACCAGTTCGCGGATCTTCGCCGCGGTCCGTTCGATGGTGGACACGCGGTTGTGGACCAGGAACACCTGCCCTTCGCGCATCAGTTCACGCCGGATGGCGGCGGACGTCTGCTTGTCCGTATAGGGACCCACGTAGGTCAGCACCGGGTGCCGCTCCTCCGGGGGCGTGGCCAGTGTGGACGTCTCGCGAATGCCCGTCAGGGACATCTCCAGGGTGCGCGGAATGGGCGTGGCGCTCATCGCAAGCACGTCCACGTTGGTGCGCATCTTCTTGAGGGCTTCCTTATGCTCCACCCCGAACCGCTGTTCCTCGTCCACGATCACCAGGCCCAGGTCCTTGAACTCGAAGTCCTTGGACAACAGCCGGTGGGTTCCGATGACCACGTCAACGGCACCGTTCTTGACGCCCTCCGCCGTCTCCTTCGCTTCCTTGGCTGCCTGGAAGCGGGACAGGGGCTTGACGCGGAGGGGGAAGCCGGAGAAGCGTTCGGTGAAGGTTTCGTAGTGCTGCTGGGCCAGCAGGGTGGTGGGTACCAGCACGG
The DNA here is from genome assembly GCF_059089735.1 of Arthrobacter sp. sptzw32. Taxonomy (NCBI): domain Bacteria; kingdom Bacillati; phylum Actinomycetota; class Actinomycetes; order Micrococcales; family Micrococcaceae; genus Arthrobacter; species Arthrobacter sp. sptzw32. The sequence goes on from NZ_JBNHEZ010000003.1 coordinate 220,027, forward strand.
CCACCTGTTTGCCGTCCTGCACCGCCTTGAAGGCTGCGCGCACGGCGATCTCCGTCTTGCCGTAACCCACATCGCCGGAGACCAGCCGGTCCATGGGTATCTCGCGCTCCATGTCCGCCTTGACCTCGTTGATGGTGGTCAGCTGGTCCGGGGTCTCCACGTACGGGAAGGCTTCCTCGAGTTCACGCTGCCAGGGGGTGTCCGGCCCGAAGGCGTGTCCGCGCGAGGCCATGCGGGCCGAGTACAGCCGGATCAGCTCACCGGCGATCTCCTTGACGGCTTTGCGGGCCTTTGACTTGGTGCTGGCCCAATCGGCGCCGCCCATCTTGCTCAGAACGGGGGTGTCGCCCCCAACATAACGCGTCACCTGGTCCAGCTGGTCGGTGGGCACAAACAGCCGGTCACCCGGGGCACCGCGCTTGGACGGTGCATATTCCAGGACCAGGTACTCACGCACGCCGTCCCCGCCGCCTGCCACCTTGCGCTGGATCAGCTCCACGAACCGCCCGATGCCGTGCTGTTCATGCACCACGTGGTCCCCCGCCACCAGCTGCAGCGGGTCCACGGCGTTGCGCCGCTTGGACGGCATGCGGCGCATGTCCTTGGTGGATCCCGCGGACGTCCGGCCCAGGAGATCGGCCTCGGTGAGCAGGCCGAGCTTGAGACCGTCCAGGACAAAACCGCGTCCGACGGCGGCAGTGGTCACCTCGATGATGCCCGCCTGGGGCTCGTGGTCCAGGCTGTCCACGCGGGCGCAGGGGATGTCGGCGTCGTGGAACAGCTCAGCCAGCCGCTGGGCGGGTCCGGGACCCTCTGTGGCCACAACGATCCGCCACTGGTCGCGCACGTGGGAGCCAATGAACTCCATCATTTCCGCGACATCGCCCTGGTAACCCCGCGGTTCGCGTGCGTGCAGGTTCAGTACGTCGATGTCCGGCAGCAGCTCCTCGTCCTGGGCCAGGGAGGTGATGGACCACCATGAAACGCCATGCTCCAGCGAGGAGCTCCGCGTTTCGGTCAGCGAACGGAAGCTGGCGGAATGGAGTGCAGCGCTTGCCTGTGAGCTGAGGTCCAGCGGTGCGGTCCCGCCGTCGGAGGCCGTGGACCAGGCCGCTTCCAGGAACTCCTCGTTGGTGGCGGCGAGGTCGTGGGCGCGGGTGCGGACCTTTTCAGGCTCGATGATTACCGAGATGGAACCGGCCGGGAGCTGTTCCACAAACGGGACCATGGCGTCCACCAGTACCGGCGCCAGGGATTCCATCCCCTCCACGGTGATGCCGCCGGCGATCTTTTCCAGCATGTCCGCGGCAGCCGGCAGCTGGGACTTCAGGGTGGCCGCCCGCGACATCACGGACGGGGTGATGAGGATTTCCCGGCACGGCGGGGCGTGCAGTTCCGTGGGGTGGTGCAGCCCGGGTGAGGACAGCGAGCGCTGGTCGGCGACGGCGAACCAGCGCATCTGGTCCACCTCGTCGCCGAAAAACTCAACCCGGATGGGGTGGTCCTCGGTGGGTGGAAAAACATCGAGGATGCCGCCGCGGACAGCGAACTCCCCGCGGTGCGTCACCATGTCCACACGGGCGTACGCGGCGTCCGCCAAACTCCGCACCACTTCGGTGAACGGCATCTCCTGGCCCACTTTCAGGGTGACCGGAACCAGCTCGCCCAGGCCGGCCACCACGGGCTGTACCACGGCACGGACTGGCGCCACGACTACACGGAGCGGCCCCGCCGTCGAACTTTCCGGGTGCGCCAGGCGGCGCAGCACGGAAAGGCGGCGTCCCACTGTGTCCGACCGCGGGGAGAGCCGCTCGTGCGGAAGGGTTTCCCAGCTCGGGAATTCAGCCACGGCGTCCGCGGGGAGGTAGGCGCGCAGCGCGGCCGTCAGATCCTCTGCTTCCCGGCCGGTGGCGGTGACTGCGAGCACCACCCCCGGGCTGGCGTCGCGGGGCGCTCTGCCTGCCGGGGCAGTGGCCGCTATGCCGTCGGCCATCTCGGCAAGAAGCACCGGCCGCAGTCCGGCAGGCGCACTGATCTGGTAGTCCTGGCCCCGGACGTCGAAGCCGCGGGCAGCCTCTGCCCGGACACGGGCGAAGGTCTGGTCCGGGGCGAGGGCGCGGCGCAGTCCGTCCAGCGACGGGCCCGCGCTGGTATGGCCGGCGGTGGACGGGCCGGGATGGCTCATGGCAGAAGCTCCTGTGGTATTCAGCGAAAAAGCGCAACGCGAAAACCCGAAATTCGTTTCGAATCCCGGGTAAACCCAGCCTACCCCTCCGCACCGACATGGCGGGCGGGGCTGGTCCGGCTAGGCTGGCAACGCGCAGCAGGCCGCTATCCACCCGTCCAGGCGCACCGCGGCTCCGAACACCTTAAGGACGAAGAGGAGACAGCATGACCGGAACCAGCAGCACCCATCGCCCGGCAAAGACCGTCCTGGTCACCGGGGCCACAGGCTACATCGGCGGCCGGCTGGTGCCTAAGCTCCTGGAAGAGGGCTTCATCGTCAAGGTCCTGGTGCGCTCCCCTGCAAAGATCGCCGGTGTCCCGTGGCGGGACAAGGTGGACGTCGTGGAGGGCAGCCTGGACGACGGCGGCGGGCTGCGGGCTGCGCTGACCGGCGTCGACGTCCTGTACTACCTGGTGCACTCCATGGCCGCCGGGGCGGGATTTGAAGCCAAGGAACAGGCCATGGCGCTGGCTGTGGCCGAAGCTGCCGCGGGCGCCGGCGTGGACCGCATCATTTACCTGGGCGGGCTTCATCCCCAAGGCGTGGAGCTGTCCACCCACATGCGCTCCCGCGAGGCCGTGGGCAAAGTCTTCCTGGACAGCCCGGTGGATGCGATCGTGTTCCAGGCGGGCGTGGTGATCGGTTCCGGGTCCGCTTCGTTCGAGATGATCAGGCACCTTTCCGAGACGTTGCCGCTGATGCCCGCGCCCAGCTGGGTCCGGAACCGCATCGAAGCCATTGCCGTGCGGGATGTCCTCTACTACCTGGTGTCCGCGGCTTCCCTGGACGGCCCAATCAACCGCACCTTCGACATCGGCTGCCGCCAGGTGCTCACGTATGCCGGGATGATGAAGGAGTACGCCGCGGAAGCCGGGCTGCCCTACCGGATGGTGCTGGCGCTGCCCGTCCCCGCGCCCAAATTGGCCGGCATGTGGGTTGCCCTGACCACGCCCATCCCACTGTCCATGGCCGTGCCCCTGGTCCAGTCCCTCCAGCACGACGCCGTGGCCAACGAGCACGACATCGACCAGTTCATCCCGCAGCCCGACGGCGGCCTCACCGCCTACCGTACCGCGGTCGCCCTGGCCCTCGGGAAGGAGCGCGACGGGCAGGTGCAGACCACGTGGGCCAACGCCGGTGTGGCTGCCGACCCCCTGCCAAGCGACCCCGACTGGGCGGGTCACAAGGTCTACATCGATGAAAGGACCTTCCACGGCGAGGTGGATCCCGCCCATGTGTGGACGGTCATCGAGGGAATCGGCGGCCGCAACGGCTGGTACTCGCTGCCGCTCGCCTGGCAGGTGCGCGGCTGGCTTGACAAACTCACAGGCGGCGCCGGCCTGCTGCGCGGGCGGCGGCATCCGCACACGCTCGCCGCCGGTGAAGTCGTGGACTGGTGGCGGGTGGAACGGATCGACCACGGAAAACTGCTGCGGCTTCGGGCAGAAATGCGCGCCCCGGGCCGGGCGTGGCTTGAACTGTCCGTCGAGCCGGACGGAAGCGGCAGCCGGTACCGGCAGCGTGCCATCTTCTTTCCCAAAGGCCTGAGCGGGCGGCTGTACTGGCTGGCTGTCCTTCCGTTCCACGGCCTGATCTTTCCGGCCATGGCGAGGAACATCACCGCGGCGGCGCGGAAACTGTTTGATGCGGAGCGGACTGCGCGTACCCCGTAGGATGTTTGGAGCTTAATCCGTTCCCCACGTCCCAGGAGGACCCATGGCCCTGAGCGCAACCACCACCCTTCCGCACTCCGTCCCCAGCGTTGCAGCTGTCCTGGTGAACGAGGATTTCCAGCGCCACGTCAGCCAGCTGGTGGGCGGCAGCCTTGAGTCCTTCACCGTTGACGGCGACATCGCCGGCGCCTTCAGCGCCACGTCCGTCCGCACCCTCCCCACCACCAGGCTTCCCGAGTTCGCCCGCAAGTTCGTGGGCGAACACCTCAAGGTGACGCAGGTGGAGAGCTGGGATGCCCCCGCAGCGGACGGCTCCCGCCAAAGCAACATCTCGCTGAAGGTGGCCGGCGCCCCGGTGGACGTCACCGCAGTGCAGCGGCTGGTTGCGGCCGACGGCGGCACGCGCGTTGAGCTCGAAGGTGCCGTCAAGTCCTCGGTTCCGTTCCTCGGCGGGAAAATTGCCGACGCCGCCGAGCCCATGGTTGCCAAGGCGCTGAACCTGCAGGCCAAGCAGGCGCAGGCCTGGCTGGAAAGCCACTAGTTCGTGGAGCTGCCCGTCTTCCCCGCGCTGGTCCTGATTATCGCCGGAGTATGGTCCCTGGTGGTATGGCCGCAGTTCCTGCGCCGGGTTCTCAAGGATCCCCGCGCCCGGGACGCCGCCGGCAAGGCCACGAAGTTCCTCACGGTCCACGTGGTGCTGGTGAGCGTCTCCATGGTGCTCGGGGCGGCTACCGCCATCATCGGCATCATGGCGCTGTTTTAGCCAGGTCCCACTGAGGATGAAATAAAGAAAGTCCGGGCCTCCTTCCAATTGGAAGGAGGCCCGGACTTCTTTGCTGTCAAGCTGCCTGGTTGAGCGCATCCTCTGCAGCAACCCAGGAAATCATGGCGCACTTCACCCGGGCTGCGTAGCGGGCCACTCCTTCGAACGCTGCCGCATCGCCCAGCAGTTCCGGATCTGCGGGTATCTTGCCCCGGGACCGGAGGACTTCGCGGAAGCTGTCAATCACCTCATGCAGCTCGGCCACCGTCATACCCTCGGCCAAGTCCGAGAGGACGGAGGCCGACGCCATGGAGATGGAGCAGCCCGCGCCGTCCCAGGCGATCTGCGCCACTTTGCCGTCGGTGACGGCCAGGCGCACGGTTACTTCGTCGCCGCACACCGGGTTGAGCTGGTGCGACTGCCCTGTCGTGGCGCCGTCCGGCGCCTCGGTTACGGCCAGTCCGCTGCCGTGCCTGGCCTTGGAGTGGTCGAGGATAATCTGCTGGTACAGGTGGTCAAGGCTCATGTCATACCTTCGATGGGCGTCTGAGTTGATGTTTAGGCGCGGAAGTAGGCCCGCACGCCTGCAACGGCATCCAAGAACTGATCAACGTCGTCCGTGGTGTTGTACAGGTAGGCGCTTGCCCTGGTGGTGGCCGTCAGCCCCAGCCTGCGGTGCAGGGGCTGGGCGCAGTGGTGCCCAACCCGGACGGCAATTCCCCGTGAATCAAGGAACTGGCCCACATCATGGGCATGGACTCCTTCGACGTCGAACGCGGCCAGCCCTATCCGGTCCTGGCCGGCGGCGGGACCAAGGACCCGAATCCCCGGGATGGACTCGAGCCCGGTGATCATCCGCTGGCCGAGTTCAGCTTCCCACCGGTGGATCCGGTCCAGCCCTGTTTCCGTCAGGTAGTTGGCTGCGGCCGCGAGGGCCACGGCCTGGGAGATCCGCTGGGTTCCGGCTTCGAAACGCTGGGGGGCGGGGAGGTAATCGGCGCGTTCCATGGTCACGGTGGTGATCATGGAACCGCCCGTCAGGAACGGCGGCAGGATGTCCAGGATGTCCTGCTTCCCGTACAGCACCCCGATGCCCGTGGGGGCAAGCATTTTGTGGCCGGAAAAGACTGCGAAGTCAACGTCCAGCTCCTTGACGTCCAAGGGCATGTGCGGTGCGGACTGGCAGGCATCCAGAACCACCAGTGCGCCGACGTTCCTGGCCAGGGCGGTGAGTTCCCGGACCGGGTTGATGGTGCCCAGGACGTTGGAGGCATGGCTGAAAGCCAGCACCCTGGTCCGCCCGCTGATGATGTCCCCCGCCGAGTCCATGCGAAGGCTGCCGGCGTCGTCAACTGGGATGTAGCGGAGGGTTGCCCCGGTGCGGAACGCAAGTTCCTGCCAGGGTATGAGGTTCGCGTGGTGCTCCATTTCGGTTACCACGATCTCATCGCCCGGGTTCAATGCCAGGTCCTTCAGCCGGGCGTCGCCCCGCCCCTGGGCGGCCCACAGGCCGGCGTTGGACAGGGCGTAGCTGAGCAGGTTGAGGCCCTCGGTGGCGTTGGAGGTCCAGATGATCTCGGAGTAGGCAGCGCTGACAAAGTCGGCCACGGTCTGCCGGGCGTCCTCGAACGCCTCGGTGGCTTCAACGGCGAGGTGGTGTGCGCCGCGGTGCACGGCGGCATTGCGCTGTTCATAGAATTCCTGCTCCGCCTCGATGACACTGAGCGGATTCTGCGACGTAGCCCCGGAATCGAGATAAATCAGGGGGCGTCCGTTGACCAGTTGGTCCAGGACCGGAAAGTCGTTCCGGATGCGCTGCACCTCTGCGTTATCCATGACCGGCAAGGCGCGTTCCAGCGTGGCTGGCGTTGATACTACGGCCAAAACTAACTCCTTGAGATGCCAACGGATGACACTCAATTGTCCCACAGCACGGCTGTGGCGGCCGCCCCGGGGGCAGCCGCCACAGTCGCTCCGGGCTTCAGCCCGCGGAAACAGAGGGCCGGCAACGGCTGGGGGGAGAGCCTCGGTCTCAGAAGACTCTGACGTTGCCGGCCCCGTTCAACCCGGCCCGGGTGGGCCGGAAGATTGGGACGAGGACCTTGTTCGCTGCTGGCAACTCTTGGCGGCCGCTTCCGGCCGTATCCTTTTGCCTTCTTAAGTAGACACTTTGGGGCCACCGCGATGCACGAGTACGGTGTACTCGAATTCCGTGGTCAGGGACTACCGTGATCGCCTGCAGTACCCATACGGCCGCCCTGGGCAGCCGGGCGGCGGGCGCGCAGGACCGCCCCGCTGGTGGCGGGGTGTGTTCCGGCAGCGCCTATTTGGGAAGGGCCGACTCCAGCTCGTCGCGGCTGCGCACGCCCAGCTTTACATAGGTGCGGTAGAGGTGCCCCTCCACGGTCCGGACAGACACCATCAGCCGCTGGGCTATTTCGCGGTCCGTCAGACCCTGCACCGCCAGCCCCACGATGTCCTGCTCCCGGCGGGTGAGGTGGACGGCGGGAGCCGCAGCAATGAAACGGCCCTCCCGGAACCGCTCCCCCAGCTCGTGGTCGCACTTCTCGCGCAGCGCCACCGCCTGCCTGGAGCGCCTGCGTTCTCCTGCGTGCTCCAGAACGGTGCTGGCGCGGGCATAGGCCTCACGCGCGAGGTTCGCAAAGCCTGATTCCTCGAGTGCCGCTGCCGTCTCCATCAGGGCGTCCCCGTCAGCTGCTTCCCAGACCTTGGCCAGCGTCAGCATCGCCTCGGCCCAGCAGCCTTCGACGGTCTTTGCCACCGACTGCACCATGGGGATGACTGAAGGGTCCCCCAGGTCCCAGCAGATTGCCAGGATTTCGAGCAGGCTTCCCGCCCTGGCGGTGGCATCATGCGTGGTGGCCAGAGTATGCAGGGCGGCCAGCCCTTTGCCGTCACGGGTGAGGTATTCGGCGGCGGCAGCACCATATGCTGCGGCCAGCAGCTCGTGGGCCGGACCACCGGCCACTGCGTCAGTGAAGTCCTGTTCGAGCCGTTTCGCCTGTGCTGCATCCCCCAGCCTGGCGGCAGCGTAGAAGCCCAGGGAGGAACCGAAGCGGAACAGTTGCAGGGGATCGTTCAGCCGCAGTGCCTCAACGGCAGGCAGCAGCACCTGGTAGGCCCGTTCCATGCGGCCTTGCCGCAGGAGTGAGTAGCCGCGGAGCATTTGCAGGCTTCCGTTGAAGGTTTCGGATCCGGGTGTGTGTCCGGCGGCGTAGTTGTCCAGTTCCCGCTCGGCCGATTCCCACTCCCCCATGGCCAGGTAGCCGGTCACAAGCCGTCCCAGCACAAACTCGGGAAAGAAGAACAGGCTGTCCTCCAGCGGCGGCAGGTCCGAGGCGGCGAGGAGCGCAAAGTCCAGTCCTTCACCGGCGCGGCCGGTGGCAGCAAGGGCATGGGCTAACAGCGCCTCTCCGAGCACCCTGACCGCTTCGCCTCCGGTTTCCGCGGAGGCACTGCTCCGGATTTCCCGGACCTCAGTGGCCAGCGCTCCGGCATCCACAGCGGCACCGAGCTGCAGGAAGCGCATGACCTGCAGGAGCCGCTCATGGGGACGACCGTTCCTTTCGGCATGCTCCTGGACGTGTTCACGCAGGTCATCGGCCAGGGCGCTCACGGATTGGCCGCTGGCCTGGTGTGCTGCTGCCCGGAGCAGGAGCACTGCAGGAGCGTCGGAGTCGCCGGAAAGCCGGCGCCAGCAGGCATCAAGCAGGTGGGCGGCCTGGGTATAGTCCCCCTGGTTGTAGAGTGCCCGTGCCTGGATGGCCTGGGCCAGGGGCACGAGATCAGGGTCCTGGATTTTGGCGGCTATGGTGCGCGCGCTGGCGTTGCGGAACCGCCTCAGGGCCTCGCGGGCGGCGTCGAGCATTGCGGGATCCGGTACACGGAGCCCGCATTCAAAAGCCCACTCCACGGACCGCAGCATCCCCTCCCCATGCAACACGGTGCCGTTTTGGTGGGCCCGGATCTTTTCGAGCAACTGCAGGCTCCGGGACACGGACAGGGTGCTTCGGATGGCGCCGGCGAAAAGGGCGTTCCACAGGGAGAGCTCGGCCGGGACTCCCGAACTCTCGATGATCATTTGCTGGTCAAGGAGGGACCGCACTACCGCGGCGCCGCTGATGTCCTCGATCACCTTGCGGCTTACAGGCCCGGCAAGTGCGATGAGTTTCAGGGCTTCCTGCTCCTCCGGACCGCGCCTGATGTGGTCCTTGGTCACCACTGCTGTCAGCTGGGCGCCGTCCACCGGCACCGGCCCCAGCAACATCCAGATGCCGTTCCGCTTGGCCAGCACCCCGGTTTCGGCTGCATCGTGCAGCAGGGCGTCGAGGATGCGCGGATTTCCACCCGAGGCGGTCCACACGGAATTCACGGTGGCCGGTGGCACTGTCCCGTCGAGGACGTGGGCAAGGACCTCCTCAATCTGTTCCCTGTTGAGGGGCCGAAGGTCCACCCGCTCGGCAAGGCCGTCGTACCACAGCTGCTCCAGCGGCTGCGGCAGCCCGGGCCGGGGCCTGGCAGCAGCCACCACTGTTGCCCAACCTGCGGAGATCAAGTCGGCGACTACTCCGGCAGAGGCGTCGTCCAGGTGGTGTGCGTCATCCACGACCAAAAGGACAGGCGCACCCCGGCCGGCCTTCAGCTTCTCAAAATACGTCCACATCGAACGCAGGACCGCCACGGGCGACACCGACTCTTCAGCGGTCAACTCTCCGGTGTAGGGGGTCAGGACGCCGAACGGAACAACGGCCAGTGCGGAGCTGCCGTGGATCTGCACGATGTTCAGGTCCCCCGCGAGCCGCTCGGTGATGGCCTCTGTCAGGGACGTTTTGCCGATCCCTGGCCCTGCCATCACGAATACCGCCTGGCTGGTCCCGTTCCGGACGATGTTGCAGATCCGGTCCAGGGGCTCGCGCCGGCCGGTAACGGGGCGGTGGGCGGCTGCCGGCTTGTGGCCGTTAGACGAGTCCAGTCAGATCACCCCTGGAAGTTACGCCGAGCTTTGTGAAGACCTGGTACAAGTGGCCTTCCACCGTTCGGACGGAGACACCCATTTCCAGGGCGATGTCGCGGTTGGACGCGCCGCGGCCGGCCAACCGTGCGATCTGGCGCTCCCGCGCCGTCAGCAGCGGACTGCCGCTGGTGGGCACGATGGGAAGGTTTGCCACAGTTGCAGCCAGGATGTCCAGCCGTGCCTGCGCGGTCCGGGCGGAGATGGAATCTCCGTCCTGCCTCGCAAAATCGACTGCGAGGGCCATGCAGCGGGCCTCCATGGTGTCCAGTTCGAGGGTGGCGGCGATTTCCCCCGCGCCGAGCAGGGTCTTGGCATCCTTGCTGCGGCTTCCCACCGCGACCAGCCGGGCGATCTGCGCAAGGGGGCCTTGCCGGTGAGCCGTGATCTCCTCCAGGAGGCGGAAATCGGCGTCGCTGCCGTTGACGGTTGCTGCCAGCAGGCTGATCCCGGCCAATGTGTATAGACCTGCTCCCAGGTTCCGCCGGGCAGACTGCTTCAGCCCGGCAACGGCCTCGGCGTCGCCCAGCCAGCGTCCCGCCAGCAGAGCACAGAACTCGATGATGCTTTCCGTGGCGAAGCTCGACGTGCCCGTTGTCCGTTGGAGTTTGGTGAGGAACTTGCGTGCCTGGGCCGTGTTGCCAGTTTGCGCGTAGGCAAGTGCTGTAGCCGCATAGGCACAGCGGAGGGCACTCTGGAGCGGTTGGAGCTCCAGTTGCGCCACTGCGGAAATCAGCGGGTCCAGGGCAGCTCCGCCCCTGCCCGAGTAGACGTAGGCGAGGCCGGCAGCAAGTTCAGTGGAAGCACTCCGATACGGGAGGCGGTCGTATTCTCCGCCGCCGGCCGGACCCAGAAGGTCGATGCACCGCCGCCATTGCCCGGCCGTCAGCAGCACCAGATAAGCCTCCCTGGTGTACTGCTCACGCAGCCCCACTACGTGTGAGGCGTCCGTAATCTGCCCTCCGAGCTGCCGCATCAGGCTCAGGGCGTCCATCTCGCGCCCCGTCAGGGCCAATGCCGTCATCAGGACGACGGCGGACTGCATCCGGTAGGCAACATCCGGGTTCCGGGCCGGGTCTGCTGCTTCTTCCAGCTCCGGAACCATGGCCGCGTAGTCGCCGACGAAGGCGCGGTATTCGAACCCGCTGAGGGCTACGCGGTTCGCCGCAGCCACTGCAGGGTGGGGCCAGGCGGCGGTACTTGCCGCGGCATCCAGGCGTTTCCGGGCTTCACCCAGCAGGGCCGGAACCTTGCCTGCCTGTTCCGGATGCGCCACCATCACCTTGGCTTTTGCCGCTACGACGCGGGCGTATTCTTCGACACCCACACTGTCCAGCTCCGGCTGCGAGATGTCGTCCAAGGCAGCAAGGGCCTGGACTGGCAGGTCCAGCTGAAGATAGGCGGCCGCCTTCTGGCGCTGGGCGGGTACCCACTCCTGGTCCGACCGCTTCAGCATCTCCGCATAGGCCAGGGCAAAACGTGGATCGAAAAGCTGGACGGCCGCTTCGGCCGCTGCCAGGGCCAGCGCGGGGCTCAGCTCTGCCTCACACTCGTGCGTCCATGCGGCGAAGGCCATGAGCTCCTCGACCGTCATGTCCGCAGGGTCCGGTTCCCTACCGCCGAGGAGGGTGCTCCGCAGTTCCCGGCGCCGGGCAATGCTTAGCCACGACCGTACGACGTCGCCAATGTACTTCTCACGCAGGGAAACCCAGCGGTGGTCCGAGTCGTCGATCTCCAGCAGGCCGGCGTCCTCCATATCCGCCACTACTTCGGAGCGGTACACGGCCGTGAGCCTGGAGAGTTCCACCCGCCTGGCGCAGGACAGCATTTCGATGACTTCCCGTGTCTCCGGCGTTTCCCGGGACCAGCGGGACCGGACGATGTCATCAAGGCTTGCAGCGCCGTCGAGCACCACTTTGTCGCGAAGGGTCCAGACAGAGTCTGAGAGGACGAGGTTGCCCGAGAGCCGCTGTTCGGTGACGAGCGCTTTCAGCAGCAACGGGTTGCCGCCCACCATGTGGTGATAGGTGCTGACCAGCGACGCCGAGACCCGGTGGCCGAGCAGGGACAACAGAACCTGGCGGGTCTGCAGCTCGTTGAGGTTGCTGAGCCGGACCTCGGTCAGGCGCCTGTCCGTGAGCAGCCAGTGGAAGTCGGCGGGAAGATCGCTGATCTTTGGCGCGACTGCGATGATCTTGGCGGTACCGGTCAGGAGTACATTCAAGAGCACGCCCGCGCTCATGTCGTCAATGCTTCCGGACGTGTCCAGGGTGATGACGCAGCTTCTGCCGGCCGCGTCACTGCGGATCAGTGACGTAATTCCGCGGAGGATTGCAGTGGGAGATCCCATGTAGGCCTGCGGCAGGCGGGCCAGCAGGAAGGAAAGGCAGCCATAGGGCGTGTTGGCGCCGGCAGGCCCGCTTCGCAGCTGCAGGGACCAGACGTCCGCTCCGAGGTCGGAGACTGCGGCGCGGGCGAGGGAAGACTTCCCCACGCCCCTGCCGCCGGTGATGACAGCGCCCAGTGAGTCCTCGCTGACCAGCGCTGCGCGGACGGCTTCGAGGTTCGCGCTCCGGGCCGGCGCCGACCACGGTTGCGCTCCGGGCACGCCGGAGCTTTCACTACTGTGCAGCCCAACGTCGTGAGAAGTTGACCCACGTCCCCAGCTAAGTGGCTCGATTGACATGAACTTATCCCCTACGTCCCGCGATAGCGGGATGTAGCCCCATTGCTCCCCCGCATACGAAAAAGACTACCTCGTGGCACAGACAAGGAAACAGGTACCGGGACTTAAAGTTTTTTTGTTGCTAGCGCTCTGACTTCGCTGGATGGAACTTTTGCTGGGCAGCGGTAAGCCCTTCCCGCAGCAGCAGTTCCACCGCATCGGCTGCCTCGTCCAGCAGGAAAGGCAGTTCCTTCAGCTCCGCCGTCCCGAAATCCTTCAGCACGTAATCCGCCGTGTCCATCCGGCCCGGCGGCCTTCCAACCCCCACCCGGACGCGGAGGTAGTCCTTGGTGCCAAGCGCTTTGGAAATATCCCGCAGCCCGTTGTGGCCGCCTTCTCCCCCGCCGGTCTTGAGTTTCACCGTGTTAAAGGGGATGTCGATTTCGTCGTGTACCGCCACCACGTGGTCCGGGGCGATGCCGTAAAAGCCTGCAAGTGCAGATACGGGGCCGCCCGAGACATTCATGTAGCTCATGGGCTTGGCCAGCACAACGCGGGGACCGCCGATGCCGAGACGGCCCTCCACCACCTGGGCGCGTGCCTTGTGGGTTTTGAATCCTGCTCCCACACGTCCGGCGAGTTCGTCAAGGACCATCTGTCCGACGTTATGCCTGTTGCCCTGGTACTGGGCTCCCGGGTTTCCGAGGCCAACAATCAACCAGGTGTCAGTCATGAATCAATCCTAAGGTGGGGCGAAGGGCGCTCTGGGCGGGGGTTTCGCGGCGGATGCGGCAGTGGCCGGACCCCAGGAGGATCCGGCCACTGTTGCAGAGTGCAGGCTGATTACTCGGCTGCGGTCTCGGAAGCAGCTTCGGCAGCTTCCTCCGTGCCTTCTTCGTCGCCGGACTCAGTTGCCTCGGAGATGTTCACTACGAGGGCATCGGCATCGGCCAGGAGGACGGCGCCCTTAGGCAGGACCAGGTCGGACGCGTGGATGTGCTCGCCGGCCGTGCGGCCTTCAATGCTGACCTCGACGGCGGTGGGCAGGTGGGTTGCCTCAGCCTCAAGGGAGATGACGGTGAGTTCCTGGTTGAAGACGTTGCCCGGAGCAAGCTCACCGACGACGTGGACCGGGATGTCAACGGTGACCTTCTCGCCCTGGCGGACGGTCAGGAGGTCGATGTGCTCGATGATCTGCTTGATCGGGTCGCGCTGGACATCCTTGACCAGGGCCAGGTGGCCTTCGCCGTTGATGTCCAGGGACAGCAGGGCGTTGGCGGTGCGGACAGCCAGGGTGGTGGCCTTGGCCGGGAGGGTAACGTGGATGGGCTCCGCGCCGTGGCCGTAGATGACGGCGGGGATCAGGTTGGCCATCCGGGCACGGCGGGCGTAGCCCTTGCCGAATTCGGTGCGCAGTTCTGCTGCGAGCTTCTGCTCAGACATGGATATCTCCTTGATAACTAAACGGTGTTCAGCAAGGGCGGAGGTCTGTTGCGACCTTCAACGCCGGGCGGCCGTGGCCGGACCCATTTTCGAAGGGAGATTCAGACCCAGTCGATAACGGAGACTGCGGACCGGTACCCGTGGGGGTTACCGGCGCTCTCCCTCGCCAAGGTATCGCTGAAGAGTCTATCAGCGCTGAACCAACTTATTGAAACCGGGTCCGGTCCGCGCGCGGTCAGGCCTTGCCGTCGAACAGGCTGGTGACCGAGCCGTCGTCGAAGACTTCCCTGACCGCACGCGCGATCAGCGGAGCGATGGACAGCACCGTCAACTGCGGGAACCGCTGTGAGGCGGTGAGCGGCAGCGTGTTGGTGACCACCACTTCCCGGGCGCCGGACTCTGAGAGGCGCTGGGCAGCCGGTTCGGAGAAGACGGCGTGCGTGGCGGCGATGATGACGTCCTTGGCCCCGGCGTTCTTCAGCACGTTCACCGCACCGGAGATGGTTCCGCCGGTGTCGATCATGTCGTCGATCAGGACGCAGGTCCGTCCCTCGATCTGGCCCACCACTGTTTTGGAGACAGCCTGGTTGGGAACGGTGAGGTCCCGGCTTTTGTGCACAAACGCCAGCGGGGCGCCGCCCAGGCGTTCTGCCCACTGCTCCGCGACGCGCACTCGGCCGGTGTCCGGCGAAACCACCGTGATGTTCTCGGCATCAACGCGGGTGCGGATGTAGTCGGCGAGCAGCGGGATGGCCATCAGGTGGTCCACGGGGCCGTCAAAAAAGCCCTGGATCTGGGAGGTGTGCAGGTCCACGCTCATGATGCGGTCGGCGCCGGCGGTTTTGTAGAGGTCTGCCACCAGGCGCGCCGAGATGGGTTCGCGGCCGCGGCCCTTCTTGTCCTGCCGGGCGTACGGGTAAAAGGGTGAGACCACGGTGATGCGCTTGGCGGAGGCCCGCTTCAGCGAATCGATCATGATCAGCTGTTCCATGAGCCAGTTGTTCAGCGGCGCGGGGTGCGCCTGGATGACAAAAGCGTCGGTTCCGCGGACGCTCTCGCCGGCACGGACGTAGATCTCGCCGTTGGCGAAGTCGTAGGCGTCCACCGGAAGGAGGTCGGTGCCGAGCTCCTTGGCGATTTCCCGGGCCAGTTCGGGGTGGGCACGCCCTGTGGCCAGCACCAGCTTCTTTTCGCCGCGCGCCGTAATTTCGCTCATTATCGCTTGCCCTCTTCTGTAGGTGCCGGGGTACTTGAGGAATCCTGGGTGGCTGCCTGGGCCAGTTCAGCGGAGCGGCTGCCGGGGCGGTTCGCGGCCACCCAGCCCTCGGTGTTGCGCTGGGCGGCAACCGACAGCACGAGCGCGCCGGCCGGCACGTCCTTCCGGATCACCGCGCCGGCGCCGCTGTAGGCGCCGTCCCCCACGGTGACCGGGGCAACGAAGACTGTGTTGGAGCCTGTCCTGACGCCCGAGCCGATGACCGTCCGGTGCTTCTTCTCGCCGTCGTAATTGGCAGTGATATTCCCGCAGCCAATGTTGGTGTCCTCGCCGATTTCGGCGTCGCCGGCGTAGCCCAGGTGGGACAGCTTGGAGCCGCGGCCGATGGTGACGTTCTTGGTCTCATAGAAGGCACCAATTTTGCCGCTTTCGCCCAGGACGGTGCCGGGGCGCAAGTAGGTGAAGGGCCCGACGGCGGCGTCCGGGCCGATGACCGCCCCTGAACCGTGGGTCCGTACTACTTTGGCACCCTCACCAATGGTGACGTCGGTCAGTGTCGTGTCGGGGCCGACGACGGCGTCCCTCGCCACCGTGGTGGCACCGTGCAGCTGGGTGTTGGGCAGGATCCGGACGTCCTCGTCGAGGGTCACGGATGAGTCGATCCAGGTGGTCGCCGGGTCCACCACGGTGACGCCTGCGCGCATCCAGGCCTCCACGACCCGGCGGTTCAGCTCGGCGCCCAGGGCGGAAAGCTGGACGCGGTCATTGGCGCCTTCAACCTGCCAGCGGTCGGCGGTGACGACGGCCGCGACCCGGCCGCCTGCCTGCCGGGCCAGTCCGAGGACGTCGGTGAGGTACTTCTCGCCCTGGGAGTTGTCGGTGGTGACGTGTGCCAGTGCGTCGCGGAGGACGGCGGCGTCGAAGGCGTAAATGCCCGAGTTGACCTCGCGGATGAGCCGCTCGGCGTCGGAAGCGTCCTTGTGTTCGACGATGCCGGTGACCGTCCCGTCGTCTCCGCGCAGGATGCGGCCGTAACCGGCGGCGTCGTCCAGGACCGCCGTGAGGACGGTGACTGCGTTGGCCTCACGTTCGTGGGTGGCCACAAGCTCGGCCAGCAGGTCTCCGGAGAGGAGGGGAACGTCACCGTAGGTCACGACAACGGTTCCCGTGAGGCGGTCGTGGCCGTCCAGGGCTTCGAGGGCCACCTCCACTGCACGCCCGGTGCCCGGAATGTCGTCCTGGTCCACGATGACTGCGGCGGGATCAAGCTCTGAAAGGTGGCGTGCCACCAGATCACGTTCATGGCGGACCACGACGGCGAGCTGCCGCGGATTGACGCTGCGTGCAGCCAGGAGAGCGTGGCCCACCATGGACCGGCCGCCAATCTCATGAAGGATCTTGGGAGTGCGCGATTTCATCCGCGTACCGGCGCCTGCCGCCAGAACGATGACCGCGGCCGGTCCGGTATTCTCGGGGATCACGTAAGGCTCTCCTTGCTAAGTGACGCTGGCGTTTGCGGTGCCCGCGCGGCCCTAGGCCGTCCCGGCACCGAATGTCATCCTACTGAACGCTCCTCGCACAGCAGTTCCGCCCATAGGATTCGAACCTATACTCCACGGCTCCAAAGGCCGGGGTGCTGCCATTACACCAGAGCGGACCGTGCCGCGGCGCTTTGCCTGGGCACAAGTAGTTATTTTGCCACGGGTTCGGGGCGCCGCGCGACACGGGCCGTTCATCCCCCGGTCCTGCCGCGTTCCGGCCCCGTTCCGGCCCCCGCCTGCCCTCCTGCGGGCGCGGCCGGGCCACTGCAGTTCGGCCGGGGACGCGTAGTGCATGATGGAAATGTGAGCAACAACCCTCCGCGGACACGGATGACCGGCCTTCAGCGGCGGAGCCAGCTGATCGACGTCGGACGGGGCCTTTTCGCAGTCCGGGGACTTGACGGCACCACCATCGAGGAAATCGCAGCCTCCGCGGGAGTATCCAAACCGGTCATCTACGAGCACTTCGGATCCAAGGAGGGGCTGTACACCCAGGTGGTGGACTTCGAGTTCCGCATCCTTTTGGACGCCATCACCACAGCCCTCACCCAGGAGGCAAAGCCGCGGGTCCTGGTGGAACGCGCCGCCCTTGCGCTACTGACCTACATCGAGGACCGCACTGAAGGGTTCCGGATCCTGATGCGCGACGCCCCGCCGTCACAGCCCGAGGGCGCCTTCTCCACCCTGCTCTCCCACGTCACCGCCCGCGTGGAGCATATCCTTTCCGACGAGTTCGACCGCCGCGGCTTCAGCGCCCAGGACGGGGCAATGTACGCCCAGATGCTGGTCGGCATGGTTGCGATGACCGGCCAGTGGTGGCAGGACAGCCGCGAGCCCGACAAACAGACCGTCGCGGCACACCTCGTGAACCTCGCCTGGAACGGCCTCACCGGCCTCAGAAAGGACCCGGAGCTCATGTCCGGGAGCTGATTGGTCCGGCTTCTCTTGCGCGACTGCACGAAGGCCTCCTGCACCACTACTGCCGCGCGTCCCGTTTGGCTTATTCGCCGAGGACTTCCAGGGCTTCCAGCCATTCGAGTTCGAGGGCTTCGCGTTCGCCGGCGAGGTCCTTGAGCTTTTTGTTTTGTTCGGCCAGGGCGTCGAAGTCGTTGTCGGCGGTGCTCTTGACCATCTGGTCGTGAAGCTTCTTTTCCTGCTGTTCGAGTTTGCCGAGCTGGCGTTCGATGCGGTTCTTGGCCTTGCGGGCGTCGCGCTTTTCGGCTTCGGACGGGCCGGCAGGAGCGGCGGCCGGGGAAGCTGACCCGCTGCTGGTGACGGGGTTGCCGCCGCCGGTAATGGTGGAACCGGCCAGGGCTGCTTCCCGCAGTTCCAGGTACTGGTCGACGCCGCGCGGCAGGGCGCGGATCCTGCCGTCACCCAGCAGCGCCATCTGGTGGTCGGTCACGCGTTCCAGCAGGTAGCGGTCGTGGCTCACGACGACGAGCGTGCCCGGCCAGCCGTCAAGGACGTCCTCGACGGCGGCGAGGGTGTCAGTGTCGAGGTCGTTGGTGGGCTCATCGAGCATCAGCACGTTGGGCTCCCCCACCAGCAGGCGCAGCAGCTGGAGGCGGCGGCGCTCACCGCCGGAGAGATCCTTGACCGGGGTCCACTGCTTCTCGTTGGTGAAGCCGAGCTGTTCCACGAGCTGGCCGGCCGTGAACTCCTTGCCGCCCACGCTGAAGGAACGCTTTTCACGCTCGATTACTTCGATGACGCGCAGGTCCGAGACGTCGTCGAGCTCTTTGACTTCCTGGGTGAGCACGGCGGTGACCACGGTCTTGCCGCGCTTGAGCTTGCCGGAGGTGGGTTCGATCTGGCCGTTGAGCAGCTTCAGGAGGGTGGTCTTGCCGGCGCCGTTGACGCCCACCAGGCCGAGCCGCTCGCCGGGGGCGAGGCGGAGGGTGATGTTGTCGAAGAGCTTTTGTCCTTTTTCACCGCCGAGGAAGTCCAGCGAGACGTTTTCCAGGTCCAGCACGTCCTTGCCCAGGCGTGCGGTGGCCATTTTGCTCAGGGCCGTGGAGTCCCGGGGTTCGGGCACGTCGGCGATGAGGGCGTTCGCCGCCTCGATGCGGAACTTGGGCTTGGCGGTGCGTGCCGGCGCTCCGCGGCGAAGCCAGGCGAGTTCCTTTTTAACCAGCTGTTGGCGCTTGCTTTCCATGACGGCCGCTGACCGGTCCCGTTCGGCGCGGGCCAGCACGTATGCTGCATAACCGCCTTCGAAGGGGTCCACAATGCCGTCGTGGACTTCCCAGGTCTTGTTGCAGACCTCGTCCAGGAACCAGCGGTCGTGGGTGACCACCAGGAAAGCGCCCTGGTTCGCCCGCCAGCGCGTCTTCAGGTGCCGGGAGAGCCAGGCGACACCTTCGACGTCGAGGTGGTTGGTGGGCTCGTCGAGCATGATGACGTCGTGGTCCTCGATGAGCAGCTTGGCCAGGGCAACGCGCCGTTTTTGCCCGCCGGACAGGGCGTGGACGTTGGCGTGCCAGTCGACGTCGGACACCAGCCCGCCCATGATTTCCCGGATCTGCGGGTTCCGTGCCCACTCGTAGTCCGCCTGGTCCCCTACGATCGCCGCGCCAACTGTCAGGTCGCCGTCGAGCACATCGCTTTGGTCCAGGTAGCCGACATTAACGTCGCCGCGTTTGGTAACGCGCCCGGAGTCGGGGGTGGACCGGAGCGCCAGCAGGCGCATCAGGGTGGACTTACCGTCACCGTTCCGGCCTACCATGCCGATCCGGTCGCCCTCTTCGAGTCCGAGGGTGATGCCGTCAAGGACGGTGCGGGTTGCGTAGGAGACCGTCAGGTTCTCGCCGCCAAGAAGGTGTGCCAAAGGGAACTGCTTTCTGCTGCTGAGTAGGAACTGAACGTCTTAGAGAAGGGTGTCGGACATGATGCGGGCCCCCGGGACGGGGCCGTGGACGGCGAGTGCGGTCAGGCCGTAGCGCCGCAGGTTCTCCGCCAGGCCTTCGGCAGCCACGGGGTCGTCGGCCAGCAGCGCCACAGTGGGGCCTGAGCCGGAGACGATGCCTGCAATGGCTCCGTGCGCTTCGCCAATTCCCAGCGTATCGCGCAGTGAGGGAGCCAGTTCGATGGACGCCCGCTGGAGGTCATTGACCAGGACCCGGCTCAGGGCTTCGGCATCCCCGCTGCGCAAGGCTGTGAGGATCTGCGGATCCACCCCTGTGGGTTCGGCAACGTCGATGCCCTCTGCTGCCCGCAGGCGGTCCAGCGTCCTGTACACCTCGGGCGTGGACAGCCCGTAATCCGCCGTGACCAGCACCCAGTCGGTCTGCGCCTTGGCCAGGGCCGGGGACAGCTCATCGCCGAGGCCCAGGCCCACGGCAGTTCCGCCAAGCAGGGAAAAGGGGACGTCGGCGCCAAGCTCCGCGGCAAGGTGCGCGAGTTCTTCACGGGACAGCCCGCTGTTCCATAAGGCATCACAGGCCAGGAGCGTGGCGGCAGCGTCAGCAGAGCCGCCACCCATGCCGCCTGCCACCGGCACCCGTTTGGTGATTTCCAGATGGACCCCGGTGGCACGCTCTGAGACGTCCGCCATGATGGCTGCCGCCTTGTACGCCAGGTTGTTGCGGTCCAGCGGAATATCGACGTCGTCAAGGTCCAGCGTGCTGTCCGGGCTGAGGCTGACCGTAATGCCGGGGGCCTCGGTGCTGGTGGCCGCCACCTCCTCATACAGGGATACGGCAAGGTACACGCTGGCCACGGAGTGGTAGCCGTCGGGCCGGAGTGGCCCGACGTCGAGGGAGACGTTGACCTTCCCCGGAGCCTTGGCGCGGACGGTTCTGGCGGTAAACCGTCCCGCCGGTGCCTTCACGGCCGCGCCCCGCGGGCTTCCGCGATCTTGGCGAAGGCTGCAATGTCGATCACTTCACCCCTGGCTGTGGGGTCGACGCCGGCGGCCAGCAGGCAGCGCTCGGCTTCTGCCGCGCTTCCGGCCCAGCCGGCGAGGGCGGCGCGGAGCGTCTTGCGGCGCTGCGCGAAAGCGGCATCTACCACGGCGAAAACCTGCTCACGGGTTGCTGTGGTGGCCGGAGGGTCGTGGCGGGTGAAGGACACCAGCCCGGAATGGATCTTGGGTGCGGGCCAGAAGACATTCATTCCAATGACGCCGGCTTTGCGCATCCGGCTGTACCAGGCAGCCTTTACCGAGGGCACGCCGTAGGTTTTGGAGCCGGGGCCGGCAGCAAGGCGGTCAGCCACCTCATCCTGCACCATCACCAGCCCATGCTGCAGGCTGGGGAAGTGCTGCAGCAGGTGCAGCACCACGGGCACGGCTACGTTGTAGGGCAGGTTGGCCACCAGGGCGGTGGGCTGGACCGGGAGTTCTGTGACCTTCATGGCGTCGGCCTGCACCAGGTGGAAGGTTCCAGCTGCAGCCGGGCGCCACTCCTTGACCGTGGCCGGAAGCTTTGCGGCCAGTACGGGGTCGATCTCCACCGCGACCACCGAGGCGGCCGCGTCCAGCAGCCCCAAAGTCAGCGATCCCAGGCCGGGCCCCACTTCCAGGACTGTCTCGTCCGGGCCGACACCCGCCGCGGCCACAATCCTGCGGATCGTATTGCCGTCAATGACGAAGTTCTGGCCCAGTGTCTTTGTTGGCCGGACGCCTATCTCTTCCGCCAGCCGGCGTATGTCGGAAGCACCAAACAACGGTGCGGGCGCGGCGGGGATGGGTTCAGTCACCTAGGTATCCTATCCCGCGCGCCACTTGCGCCCGGCGTCGTTAAGTGCTGCGGCCGGCCCCGGAAGATCCGGAGCCGGCCGCTTTGCCCCGCAGGGCCTGGGTCAGGTGGCGTCAGCTGGTGGCAGCCCAGCCGCAGCCCCACGGCTGCAGGCCGCGCTGGGCGTAAACGCGGTTGGCAATATCGATCTGCTGTGCTTTGGTGGCGAGGCTGGCGTTGGGGGCGTAGGCGCCGCCGCCGGATCCAAGCCAGGTCCGGATATCGAACTGCAGGCCACCGTAGTAGCCGTTGCCGGTGTTGATGGACCAGTTTCCGCCTGATTCGCACTTGGCGACCTTGTCCCACATGGCCTCGTTCATCATCGCCGGGGCGGCGGCACCGGTGTTGGCAGCTGCACTGGCCGCCGGAGCGGGGGCCGGCGCTGCCGGAGCCGCAGCTGCCGGAGCCGCAGGTTTGGCCTTGGTGCCCACGGTGATCTTCTCGGTCACGGGCTGCACGGTGACAGCTTCGGACACGAGCGTGCGTGACGCTTCGCGGCCGTCAACCAGCACCAGTTTGTAGGTCTTCTCCATCTTGCCGGCAGTACCAGCCTGGGTAACTTCCTTTTCGCCCTTCAGCAGCTCAGCGCTTTCCTTGGTCTCCGACGGGAAGGCGACGTCCTCGGTGGTGACCGCAGTCTGGCTGGTGTCCACGCGGGAGACCTTGATGACCATGTTGTTCACTACGTGCGCATTCGCAGGCTGGGATATCCGGTCATTGGCGCCAAGGGTAAGCCCTGCATCTTCCAGTACCTTGCCGACGTTGGCGGCAGTTGTCGTGGCGGTCTGCACGTTGCCGTCAGCAACAATGCTCACGGACTTGGGGGTGGAAATTGAAACGAAGGACCCTGCTACCGAGAGCTGGGCGTCCTTGGGAACGGAAACCAATGATGCACTTGCGACACCAAGCTCCGTCACGAGTCCGGCGACATTCTGGGCCGTGGTGTTCACTGTTTTTTCAGAGCCGTCCAGGCTGACCTTGACTTCTTTCGCCATGTTGACGTTGATGACCGTCCCGTTCTGGACGGTTGCATCCACGGCCGGCGAGACCCTGTCGGCCGGCTTCAGCTCGACGTTGGCGCTCTTGACCACCTGGCCGACTGTTCCACCAAAGGTCTGAACGGACGTTACCTTGCCGTCGACGTTCAGCGTGATGGTTTTGTTATTGCCCACGAAGGCTACGAGACCCACCACCAGTGCGCACAGCACCAGGAGCTGGGTCCCAACCTTG
Organism: Arthrobacter sp. sptzw32; assembly: GCF_059089735.1. Lineage (NCBI taxonomy): Bacteria > Bacillati > Actinomycetota > Actinomycetes > Micrococcales > Micrococcaceae > Arthrobacter > Arthrobacter sp. sptzw32. The sequence continues at coordinate 242,556 of NZ_JBNHEZ010000003.1, forward strand.
ATGTAGCTGAACTTGCCGTCCGTTGTGAAGAACTTGACCACGATTGCCCGTTACTTTAGGTCCTTCCGGGCACGGGGATAGCGCAATAAAAGGCCCGGCACTATCCCAAAAGGGCGGGTCCGGGCATCATTGCGGCGCCACACTACGGCATCAGGCAGGCTGGAACCAGGGTCGGCAGAAACCTGCTGCGAATCGAGTGCATTTACCCGGCGGCCTTCCCCGACCCCGGCTAATGAATTCCTACTGTAACCGTAGCGTTATAAAGGGACCAATATTTGTGAATACCCGGTATGCAACTCAGGTTCCGCCGCGTTGTGATCTTAATCCCAGGATCCGTAGGCCCGCAGCGTGTTCTGCTGGATTCGGTTGCACAGCTCTGCCAGGTCCGTACCTGTCAATTCGGCCATGGAACGGACTGTGTACGGGACCATGTAGCTGGCGTTGGGGCGGCCCCGGTGGGGATGGGGTGTCAGGAAGGGGGCGTCTGTTTCCACCAGGACCAGGTCGGGATCCGCCACGGCGAGCGCGGCCCGCAGGTTGGTTGCGTTCTTGAAGGTCACGGTGCCGGCGAAGGACATCCACCAGCCCTCTTTATTACAGACAGCTGCCAGCTCCTCATCGCCGGAAAAGCAGTGGAAAACCACCCGTTCCGGAGCTCCTTCTTCCGTCAGCACCTGCACCACGTCGCGGTGTGCATCCCGGTCGTGAATTTGCAGCGTCAGGTCCAGCCGCTTGGCGATGTCGATATGCCGGCGGAAGGAATTCCGCTGGTGTGCCAGGCCTTCCCCTTCGGTGCGGAAAAAATCGAGCCCGGTCTCGCCGATGGCCCTGACCCTGGGGTGGGCGGCGAGCCGCTCAATTTCCGCCAGGGCCGCTTCCAGCTCACCGCGCTCGGCGTAGCGTGGAGCGTCATTGGGATGCAGCGCCACAGCTCCCAGCAGCCGCGGATCCAGATCCAGCGCCTGCACCGTAAACCGTGAGGACTCGAGATCGCAGCCCACCTGTACCGCACCCTGGACCCCCACGGCCGCCGCCGCGTCAAGCGCCTCCTTGATGCCCACCGGAGCCTTCCCGTCCGGGAAATCCAGATGCGTGTGGTTGTCCATTACAGGCACCGGCAAAGGCTCGGGCGCGGGCGGATATTCCCGTTTGGGGGAAGTTCCGGCTTCCTGGCCGCCGTCTCCGGCGTTAGCCCGGTAAGCGGCGGGGATCAGCGGATTGCACATCCATCCACCCTAACCGGGAACAGTCCCCCAGATTTATTGGAACTCTCTGTCAGCCGAAGCAGTTGTGTTAGTAGTCTGGTACGAACACATGCGGTCGCCCACCGACGGGCGAAGGCAGGGCTTGCTGTCCGTCCAGGTGAATGCCTGGCTGAAAGGTTGCCGATGGAATCCCACCGACGCACTGCCAACGATGTGAGCGCTGCGAACCGCAGTCTGGCGGGGTTCGCAGACCCGGTCAGCCCCCTCAACGGGCACCGGCAAACGGCAATGGACCCCTCATCATTCCACGCCGCCAGCGAGCGGATCCTGACCACCATCAACACAGTGATCGACGGTAAGTCCGACGCCGCGAAGCTGGCGCTGACCGTCCTGCTGGCCCAGGGGCACCTGCTCCTGGAGGATGTTCCGGGCGTGGGAAAGACGCTGTTGGCCAAAACTCTCGCCAGGACCATCGATTGCACCGTCAACCGGATCCAGTTCACGCCGGACCTGCTGCCCTCCGATGTGACCGGCGTTTCCATCTACAACCAGTCGTCCCGGCTCTTCGAGTTCAGGCCGGGTGCGGTATTCGCCAACATCGTCATTGGTGATGAAATCAACCGTGCCTCAGCCAAAACCCAGTCCGCCCTGCTCGAATGCATGGAAGAGCACCAGGTGACGGTGGACGGTACTTCCTACCGGCTGGATGAACCCTTCATGGTGGTGGCAACACAGAATCCGATCGAGATGGAGGGCACGTATCCGTTGCCCGAAGCCCAGCGGGACCGCTTCATGGCACGCATCTCGATGGGTTATCCGGACAAGGACTCTGAGATCGAGATGCTTGAGACCCATCAGGCAACGTCGCCGCTGGCAAAGGTCTCGGCCGTGGTAACCAGTGCCGATGTCGCTGCCATGATCGCCACCGTCCAGCAGGTCTACGTCTCGCAGGCCGTGAAGGAGTACACGGTATCCGTGGGCAGGGCCACCCGCGAGAGTCCGCTGCTCCGCCTGGGCGCGAGCCCCCGTTCCATGCTGCAGCTCCTGCGGGCTGCCAAGGCCACCGCGGCCCTTGACGGCCGTGACTTTGTGCTCCCTGACGACGTCGTGCAGGTTGCGGAAGCTGTCCTGGCCCATCGGATTATCCTGGACCGCAAGGCCGCCGGAGCCGGAGAGACCCCGCACAGCGTCCTTCGCGGCATCCTGTCCAGGCTGCCGGTCACGCAAAGGCCCGCTGATACAGGGACCAGGACTTCGGGGTCAATGAACCGGAACACCCCCGTCCCGGGCCTGAGCCGGAACCACTAGGCGGTTTTCCATGGTGCTGCCGGACAAACTGCCCCGACACCTCTTCACCCGGCGGGGCTGGGGAATGCTGGTGGCAGGCGCGGCGGCACTTGCCGCGGCACAGGTGATGGGCCGCAGGGACCTGCTGAGCCTGGCTGTACTGCTGCTCGTCCTTCCGCTGGTTTCCCTTGCCGGGATCCGCCTGGTGAAACCGCGTTTCCAGGTGTACCGGGAGTTCAACCCGTCACCGGTAGAAACCTCGGCCCCCACCACCGTGCGGCTTGCAGTTGCGCGGACGGGCGCAGCCACCGGCAGGGCGACGATGGAGGAAAGGCTGCCGGCACGGTTCGGGGAGTCGCCCGCCTTCCGTTTTCCGTCCCGTTCGGCTACCGGCGGCACCAGCCGGTATGAGTACCACCTGCGCTCCACGCAGCGCGGCCAGTTCCTTATCGGTCCAGTGACGGCGGAGTTCACCGATCCCTTCGGGCTGTCACTGCACCGGCAGGCGATAGACGACGGCGACACCCTCACCGTGACGCCCGCCGCCGTCGCGCTCCCCTTGACAGGGCTCGCCGGTGCCCGCGGCAACGACGGGGTCACCGCGACCAGGATCCGGGCAAACCCCAGCGACGACGACGTCATGACGCGCGAGTACCGCCACGGTGACCCGATGCGCCGGGTGCATTGGGCAGCCACAGCGCGCCACGGTTCCCTGATGGTCCGGCAGGAAGAATCGGTCACGACGCCCGAGGCCACCATCATCCTGGACCAGAGGTTTACCGCTTTCTCCGGCGGGTCAGGGGCAGTACCGTCCGGAAGCGCAGCACTGGGCGGCCACTCCATGGTCAGCAGCGCAACCTTCGAGTGGGCTGTGGTTGCCGCCATGTCCATCAGTGCCCACCTCGCTGAGCGCAACTACGGCCTGCGCGTGCTGGACGTCCGCGGGGAACCGGCGTTTTTGCGTTCGCCCTCGGCCCCGGAACCCGGCGTGGAGGAATACAGGGGGGCATCCGGGCTTCAGTCCATCGCCGAAAGCCTCGCGGCAATCCAGCTCACAGGGCCGCATTCCCGCCGCGAGGCCGGGCGGAAGGACATTCCCGGCCCCCGGGATTTCCATGGGCACCAGGACTCCGGTCCGGCACCCTTTGATGACAACCTGATGGACAAGTTGTCAGCGCACCGCATGCGGGGACCGGTAATCGCTGTCTTGGGAAGGATCTCACCCTTGGAAGCCCTGTCCCTCGCCCCGGCCGCCGGTTACGGCACCAATGCGTTCGCCATCATTGCCACCGACCGCCCCGCGGATTTCGAGGACGCACTCGAAAAGCTCCGGCAGGGAGGCTGGCGGGCGGCTGCCGTGCCGCCGTCGGTATCCGTTGCAGCAGCCTGGAGCCACTTCGACCAGGACCCGGCCCTGCCGGAAACCCAGTCCGCAGAGGTCCGCCGCGGAGCGGAGGTGGCAGGATGACCATTGCGCCGCCCCGGAACACCGGAATGGACCAGCAACCGGCAGCGCCGGCAGTAAACGCAGCAGGACGTCCCCCGGTTGGGCCCTACCCGTGGATGATGGCAGGTTCCATTGCCGTGGGCGTGGCCGGGGCTGCCCTGTCCTTGAACGGGGTTCTGCGGGGCTGGGGCTGGTACTGGCCCGTGCTCACCACGGTGCTGATGGTCTGTCTTGCCCTGGCCGCCTTGCGTGCGGTGCGGGCGCAGCCCCTGCTGGTCACCGCCGGCGGGTTCCTTGCGCTGGGCACCGTCCTGACCCTGACGTTTTTCCGCGGCTCCAGCTTTGCCGGCATCATCCCCACCGGGGCGAGCCTGGCTGAACTTAATCGGCTGATCCGCCGGGCCAGCGAAACCGTGCTGTCAGAAACTGCCCCCGTAGCCCCCAACGTGGGCATCGTGATGGTGATCTGCGCCGTTTTGGGCCTGGCAGTGATCCTTGTGGACGCGCTCGCGGTGCCGCTGGGCATGCCTGCCGCCACGGGTGCGGGGTTGCTGGCCATCCTCGTGGTGCCGGCCATGATCAAGCCCCAGAGCGTTGGGTTCTGGGGCTTCACTGCCGCCGTGGCCGGATACCTGATGATCCTGGCCTGCAGCCAGTGGTTTGTCCCGGACCCCCGGATTGCGGCTGATTCCGCCCGCAACCCGGGCCAGGTCCGGCGGGCTGTTCTGACAGGGTCGGTTGCCCTGGTTGCCACCCTGCTGGTGCCGCTGGCAATTCCGGGCTTTGACCAGGGCACTTTCCCGCAGGGTTCCCGCCTTAATCCCTGGGGCACGTCAACGGGCCTGAACCCGATGATCACCCTGGGCAACAGCCTGCGGACTCCTGCCGGCACCGGACGGATCACGTACGCCACCAATTCCACGAAACCGCTGTACCTGCGCTCAGTCACCGTGGACCATTTTGACGGCGACTCGTGGGGCCCGGATGACCGCAACGCCTCCCGGCGCTCCCTTAGCAGCCAGATCGACCCCGGCTATGTGGTCCTTGCGGACGAACAGCAGCCGGTGGTGACCGCGATTGATGCCGGAACATTCACAAGCCCCTACCTGCCGGCCCCATATCCCCCGGAATCCGTGCGCGGCCTTAACGGCCGGTGGACCTGGGATCCGGCCACCCTGAGCATCAAGGGAACGGACACCACCTCCCGGCGGCAGGAATACCTGGTCCGGTCCTCAGTTCCGAAGCTCACTGCCGGGCAGTTGGCCCGGTCTTCGGCGGCGGTGCAGGGCATCGAGGACGACTTCACCAGGATCCCGGGGAATATTCCCGAGATTGTCCGGGCTACGGCGGGCACGGTGGCCGGTTCCCGCGCCACGCCGTATGAAAAGGCCATGGCGATCCAGAGGTACCTCCGCTCCGCGGAGTTCACCTATTCCCTGCAGTCGCCCGTGCAGGGCGGCTATGACGGAAACGGCCTGTCGGTCCTTGCGGATTTCCTGGATGAGAAAAGCGGGTACTGCATCCACTACGCGTCGGCCATGGCCGTAATGGCAAGGCTGGAAGGAATTCCCAGCCGCGTCGCCGTTGGCTATGCCCCCGGCAGGTTAACGGGTGCCACCGTCTCCGTGGCAGGCGAGGGCGCGTTGCCCGAGTACGAGGTGGACGCCCGGGACGCCCACGCCTGGCCGGAACTGTACTTCCAGGGTTTGGGATGGGTGCCGTTTGAGCCCACGCCCTCCCGCGGGTTCGTTCCCGACTACGCCTCGGAGGCATCAGCCCCTTCAGCGCCGGGTGCTCTTGAGAACAATGACGATCTGGTCCCTGACGCGATCCCTGCTCCTGCGCCGGCACCAAGCGCCGCTCCCCTGCCCGCTCCCGGGGGAGGCGACGGCGGCACAGATACCGGCGTGCAGTTGCTGCCCCTGCTCCTGGGCCTGGGCGGTGCCTTGGGAGTTGCCCTTCTGGCAGTTGCGCCACGCCTGGCCCGGCAGGGCATTAGGGCACGCCGGCTTCGGGCGGTGGATCCAGGCACGGCCGCGGTTCTGGCGTGGAGCGAGATGGTGGACCTGGGGACTGATTACGGCCTGCCACCGCAGCCCAGCGAAACCCCGCGCGCCTACAGCGCCCGCCTCCGGGAGTCCGCGCTGCTCGGGGAACAGGGCGGAATGGACGATGCTGCCCACCGGGCCGCTGCAGCACTGACCGCAAACTTCGAACGCCGCGAGTACGGTCCCCCGCCGGCAGTGGCAGATGCGCCGGCGGGCAACGGCAAAGCCGGCCCCCGGGCCTCAACTGATGGCCAGGACGTGACCGGCGCCCGGATCGCAGCACTTGAATCAGCCTTGCGCGCCCATGCCCCCACCCTGCGAAGGCTTCGTGCATTGTGGGTGCCGCCGTCGGTGATCGGGCTACTGGGACGCCTGCTCGTGGCGCCGTTCCGTGGTGCCCAAGCAGCAGCGGTCCAGGCAGCAAGAGCCGCCGCACGCTTCTGGTCAGCCCGCTGGTCTGCGCGTTCCTGACCCCGGCGTGCGGCGGCTTTGCCAGCTGGCGGAAAAGGACTACCCGGCGTAGGGGTCGGCGATGCCGATGTACTGGGTGTAGAGGTATTCCTCAATGCCTTCGAGGCCGCCTTCGCGCCCCAGTCCTGACTGCTTGACCCCGCCGAACGGTGCCGCTGCGTTGGAAATGACCCCCGCGTTCAGGCCAAGCATGCCGGTTTCCAGCCGTTCGCCCATCCGGATGCCGCGGTTGAGGTCCTTGGTGAAGACGTAGGCCACCAGCCCGTATTCGGTGTTGTTGGCCAGCCGGACCGCGTCATCTTCGCTGCTGAAGGTGATGATCGGGGCAACCGGGCCGAAGATCTCTTCCGACAGTATGCGGGTACCTTCGCTGACGCCGGAGAGGATGGTGGGCTGGTAGAAGTAACCCGGGCCCTCCACGGGCCCCCCGCCCAGCACTGCTTTGGCGCCCGAGGAGACGGCGTCGGACACCAGTTCGTGGACCTTGTCCCGGCTTTTCGCGTCAATCAGCGGGCCCACCTTGGACTCCGGTTCGGTTCCGCGCGCGGTGGTCATCTCCTTCATCTTCGCGGCGAACTTCTCCGCGAATTCCGCTGCGACGGACTCGTGCACGATAAACCGGTTGGCAGCGGTGCAGGCCTCGCCCATGTTCCGCAGCTTCGCCAGCATGGCGCCTGCAACGGCGGCATCCAGGTCGGCGTCCTCGAAGACCACGAACGGCGCGTTGCCGCCAAGCTCCATGGACGTGCGCAGGACAGTTTCGGAGGCATCGGCGAGCAGACGGCGCCCAACCTCGGTGGAACCGGTGAAGGAGAGCTTGCGCAGCCGGGAGTCCTTGATCAGCGGGCCTGTAGTGGCACCCGCTGTTGAAGTGGGGATGACGTTCAAGACACCGGCGGGCAGGCCCGCCTCCATCATGACGGCGGCGAACAGCTGGGAGGTCAGCGGGGTCAGGTTCGCGGACTTCAGCACCATGGTGCAGCCCGCGGCAACAGCGGGAGCGATCTTTCGGGTAGCCATGGCCAGCGGGAAGTTCCACGGGGTGATCAGCAGGCAGGGGCCAACCGGTTTCTTGGTGACCAGCAGGCGGGACTTGCCGTCCGGGGACACGGAGTAGCGGCCAAAGGCACGGACGGCTTCCTCGGAGAACCAGCGCAGGAACTCTGCGCCGTAGGTGACTTCACCGCGGGCCTCTGCCAGCGGCTTGCCCATCTCCATGGTCATCAGCAGGGCAAAGTCCTCGGCACGCCCGGTCACGAGCTCAAACGCGCGCCGCAGGATCTCGCCGCGCTCGCGCGGCGGGACCTTTGCCCAGGACTCTTGGGCGGCAACGGCGGCATCCAGCGCCGCGGCACCGTCCTCGGGGCCGGCGTCGGCAATGCTCAGCAGCACTTTGCCGGTAGCCGGATCCTCGACATCAAAGGTTTTACCTGTTGCGGCGGCCCGCCACTCACCATTGATGAGCAGGCCGGTAGGAACAGAGGCCAAAAGGGCGCTTTCGCGTTCTGCGGAAACGGCCGGCTGTGCAGTGACAGTCACGATGACTCCCTCGTCGGTGGGGTGTTGCAGCCCCGGCGGCGGCCGGAGTAGCCGCCGTCGTCCTGGCTGATTAGTTGCCAGACTACTGCTGCGCCACCAGCCGGTCTACGCCTTCACGCACTGCAGAACCACTGAAGGGCTGTGCACCTGCACAGCCCCGGCGGGCTGTTGGGGCCGGCTACCGGGCGGCCAGAACAGCGGAGTAAAGCTCCCGCTTGCTCACCCGGACGTCTTCCGCGACGGCTGCAACAGCCTCCTTCAGGCGGATTCCCTGGGCCACCAGTTCATTGACGGCAGCCACGTGGTCCTCCGGCGTTCCAGCTTCCTGTTCCGGTGCGCCTGCCAGGACGACGGCAATTTCACCACGGACCTCGGTGGTTTCTGCCCACTGCAGGAGCTCGTTAAGGGAGCCCCGGATCACTTCCTCGTAGGTTTTGGTCAGTTCCCGGCACACGGCCACGCGGCGGTCGGGGCCGAAACGCTCGCGCAGCGCCCGCAGCATCACCTCCAGCCGGTGCGGCGCTTCGAAGAACACCATCGTCCGGCGCTCCCCCGCCAGGTCCGCCAGGCGGGACGCGCGCTCGCCTGCCTTCCGCGGGAGGAATCCTTCAAAGCAAAAGCGGTCCGTGGGCAGGCCGGACAGCGCGAGCGCCGTCAGTACAGCTGACGGGCCGGGGACGGCAGTGACCTTGAGCCCGGCGTCGACGGCACCCTCCACCAGCCTGAACCCCGGATCGGACACCGAGGGCATCCCTGCGTCGGTAACCATCAGCAGTGTCTTGCCTGCCCGCACCTGGTCAAGAAGCTCGGCGGTCCTGGCTGCTTCGTTGTGCTCGTGATAGCTGATCACCCGCCCCGCTACGGTGACGCCCAGGCTCTGCACCAGCCGGTGCAGGCGGCGGGTGTCCTCGGCGGCGACGATGTCCGCGGTGCCCAGCAGCTCCACGAGGCGGGCAGAAGCATCGCCCGTGTTTCCTATCGGTGTGGCCGCCAGCACGATCCGCCCATCCGCCGGCGCCGCAGCTCCTGCATCCGCCACCCTTACCGGCTGTTCTCCGGTTTCCTCATCGTGGGTGGGAGTGCCGGAATCAGGGAAGGGGCTGGGGTTAGTTTCCACGCCACCAGCCTACTGCTGAGGAGCGCGGCCAGCCGCAAAAGGTAGCATGGGGCTCGTGACGCAGACCTCGACGCGGCCGGCCGGGGCCGGGTACCCCACGCCCCCGGCGTCCGGCTGTTCCACCCCCGACGTTGAGGGCCGGCCCGCAACCTTTCCTGCCCGCCCGTGGGTCAGCCGTCCCGTTGATGCCTTCACCGCTGAGTCCCTGCAGGCGCGGCTCCTGGGATCTGTCCAGAGCTGGCGGGACTACCCGCCGTCGCTGCGGCTTTGGTTTTTTCTGGTCCCTGTCCTGACTGCCGCAGCCGGCGGGGTCCTGAGGTTCTTCCGGCTTGAGACGCCGCACAAGCTGGTTTTTGACGAAACGTACTACGTCAAGGATGCCTACTCCTACCTCGTCAGCGGTTATGAGCGCAGTTGGCCGGACAAAGCCAATGATTCATTCAACGCCGGTAACCCCGCGCTGCTTCTGGATACTCCCGAGTACGTCGTCCACCCCCCGGTGGGAAAGTGGATGATCGCCGCGGGCATGTGGCTCTTCGGCGCGGACAATTCCTTCGGGTGGCGTTTCGCTGCTGCCCTGACCGGAACCCTGTCCGTCCTGCTCCTGTCGCTCATAGCGCTGAAACTCTTCCATTCGCTTCCCCTGGCCGGCGCGGCAGGACTCCTCCTGGCCGTGGACGGCCACCACCTGGTGATGTCCCGGACTTCACTGCTGGATATCTTCCTGATGTTCTGGATCCTCGCAGCGTTTGGCGCCCTGCTGATGGACCGGGATGACGGCCGACGCCGGCTTGCGGCGCGGCTGGGCAAGGTTGCCTCGGCCGACGGTGGGCTTCCCGGCACCGCCGCGTTGCTCTCCGGACCCTGGCTGGGCATCCGCTGGTGGCGGCTGGCGAGTGGCGTATTCCTGGGGCTTGCCGTGGGAACGAAGTGGTCGGGGCTGTTCTTCCTGGCCGTTTTCGGAATCCTTACCGTCCTGTGGGACCTGAACGCACGGCGGGTAGCGGGAATCCGCGGCTGGATCAGCGGCGGCGTGATCAAGGACGGCATCCCGGCATTCCTGGCTATGGTTCCGGTTGCCGCGCTGGCCTACACCGCCACCTGGACCGGCTGGTTCCGCTCCGACGACGCCTACTTCCGCCGCTGGGCACAGAGCAATCCGTCCGCTGAATGGGGCTGGCTGCCGGAATCGGTCCGGTCCCTGGCGCACTACCACCTCGAAGCCTACAAGTTCCACCAGGGCCTGGGGTCAGAGCATCCGTACGAGGCCAGCGCCTGGAGCTGGCTGGTGATGGGCAGGCCAACGTCGTTCTTTTATGAGTCGCCCCAGCGCGGCACCCCGGGCTGCGACGTGGACAAGTGCACCTCCGCCATACTTTCTGTTGGTAATCCCATCATTTGGTGGGCGGCAGCCATATCGCTGGTGGTGCTCCTGTTCTGGTGGGCCGGGCGCCGTGACTGGCGGGCCGGAGCCGTGCTGGCCGGAGTGGCCGCAGGCTACCTTCCGTGGTTCATGTACCCGGAGCGGACCATGTTCTACTTCTATGCGGTGTCCTTTGAACCGTTCCTGGTACTGGCCCTCGCGTACTGCCTGGGGCTGGTCCTGGGCAGGACGACGGACCCGCCGTGGCGCCGCCGGTCCGGCCTGTACCTGGTGGCCCTGTTCGTGGCCGCAGCAGTCCTGTTGACAGCCTTTTTCTATCCTGTCTGGGCGGCTGAGGTCATCCCGTACCAGGAGTGGCGGCTCCGGATGTGGATGCCTTCCTGGATCTAGGGCAGGATGGCAGGAGACCCCGACGGAGCCGCTGCCGCGGCATGGCAGCGGAACGGAGACCTGCTGTGAGAGAAGCGAGCACCGAACTGCTGGTTGAGCTTGATGCCGCCAGCAACGTCACGGATCTGTTGCTGGAGCAGCAGGCGGCCAACCCTGCCCACGCCCTGTACCGGCGCAAGGGGCCCAACGGCTGGTATGACGTGACGGCGCAGAAGTTTCTGCAGGACGTCAGCGCGCTGGCCAAGGGCCTCATCGCCGGCGGGCTCGAACCCGGCGACACTGTGGCGGTCATGTCCGCCACCTCCTATGAATGGACCCTGGTGGATTTCGCCATTTGGTTCGCCGGCGGTGTGACCGTGCCTATTTATGAAACGTCCTCAGCCAGCCAGGTGGAATGGATCCTCCATGACGCCGGCGTGCGGCGCGTCTTCGCCGAGGACCATGCGAAGGTGAAGCTGGTGGCAGATGTCCTGACCGGCTCCGAGCTCCTGCGGGACCGGCTCATCCACGTGGGCCGGATGGACTTCAAGGGTGAAGCCCCGGACCTCGCGAGCCTGGCCGCCGCCGGAACGGGGGTCACCGACGCGGAGCTGGAACGGCATAGGAGCCGGGCAGGACTGGACGACATCGCCTCCCTGGTCTACACCTCGGGTACCACCGGAAATCCCAAAGGCTGCGAAATCACCCACGGCAACTTTGCCCTGGTGGCCCGCAACATCGTTGCGTTCCTTCCGGAGCTGCTCCTTCAGGACCTGGCCCGAACGCTGATGTTCCTGCCGCTCGCACACGTCCTCGCCCGCGCGGTCCAGGTTGTGTGCCTTACCGCCGGAGCCACGCTCGGGCACACAGGAGCGGCGCAGCTGGCCGATGACATGGGATCGTTCCGGCCCACCTTCCTGCTGGTGGTTCCGCGGATTTTCGAGAAGCTCCGCGCCACCGCAGCACACAAAGCCGCAGCGGCCGGAAAAGCCCGGCTTTTCGACGCTGCGTCGGCTACCGCCATTGAGTACTCGCAGGAACAGGACAAGCGCAGCCGCGGCGAGGGCAGCGGTCCCGGGATGTTTTGCCGCATCCGCCACGGAATTTTCGACAGGCTGCTCTACCCGCGGCTCCGCCAGGCCTTCGGCGGCCAGGTGGGCTACACGGTGTCCGGGGCCAGTGCCCTGTCACCGGAGGACGCCCACTTCTTCTACGGGGCCGGGATTCCTGTCCTTGAAGGCTATGGCCTCACCGAGACCACGGCGCCGTGCACCGTCAACACCCCCTCCCGTACCCGGCTGGGTTCAGTAGGCATCCCCATCCCCGGCACCACCATCCGGGTAGCGGAAGACGGCGAGGTCCTGGTCAAGGGCATTGGCGTCTTCCGGGGCTACCACGCCAACCAGGCCGCGAACGCAGAGGCCTTCGTGGACGGATTTCTCCGTACCGGCGACCTCGGGGAACTTGACCCCCAGGGGTTCCTCACCATCACAGGGCGGAAAAAGGACCTGCTGGTCACCGCCGGTGGCAAAAATGTTGCGCCCGGGCCGCTGGAAGAAAAAATCCGCGCGCATCAGCTGGTGGCCCACGCCGTGGTGCTCGGCGACGGAAGGCCTTATGTGACCGCGCTGGTGAGCCTGGACCCCGAAGGCCTCACGCACTGGTGTTCCGGGCAGGGACTGCCCTCACTTGCTGTCCGGGACGCCGTCGCGGATCAGCGGGTGATTGAGGCGGTTCAGGAGGCGGTTGACCAGGCCAACCGGCAGGTGTCCAAAGCCGAATCCATCCGCAGGTTTGCCCTTCTGGACGCCCAGTTCACTGTCGAGTCAGGGCACCTGACGCCGTCCCTCAAAGTGAAGCGCGCCGCCGTCGTGCATGACTATGAAAGCGAGATCGCCGGACTCTATTCCTGAGCCGCCGCATGGCGCGCCGCCGGCTCGGCCGAGTGGTTGGCTGACTGGCGGGTGCCGTCAGGCCGTTCCTTGACGAGGCCGCGGCGCCGGCGCGTAGGCCAGGTGAGGATCAGGGTAATCAGCGCGGTCAGCAGCACCAGGGCTGCGATCACAATTCCTGCGTCGACCCAGAACTGGCCGGGAAACAGCCGGATGAGGGTGTCATCAAGGCTGAACGTCCACGTGCCGTCGGCAAAGAAGATCCGATGGAATTCGGTGAAGAACTGCTGCCATCCCAGCACTGCGAGGGAACCCAGGCCCAGGATAAGGACCAAGGTGATGATGGAGCCGGCGAACAATCCCCTGCGGACTCCCCCGTTGGTTTTCTTCCGCAGGTAGAGGACAGCGACGATGCTGACCAGGGCCAGCAGCACGCCGGCGCCATAGGTGGAGAGGATCACCAGCTTGACGTCCGCCATATGGCTGACTTCGCCGTCCTTGAACAGTTTGTCGCCGCTGCGGTGCACCAGGTCGCCCAGGTAGCGCGGTCCGGACCAGTTACTGAGGTAGTCGACCGCGTAGGAGCCGTAAGTCATCCTGTCGTCGGTGCTGAATCCGTAGCCGTCACCCGGAAATCCGGGGCGGTTGTACTCCACCCAGAGGAACAGCGGACTGGTCACCGCACGTACCGCAAGGATGAGCAGGATCAGGGGGAAGAAGATGGCAAGCAGGACCTGCATCACCCGCGGAGCCACCGGCTTGGCGTTGGCTGCGCTCTCGCGTTGGGCGTTGCGGCGCTCCACCTCCTCCTCCAGAGGACGGACCTGCAGTGCGGAGGTGGGAAGCGGCTCCTTGAAAACAGGCGAGCTGCCGCGCCCGGGTGCAGGATCCGCATCGTCAGCGGCGGCCTCCGCGGCTTTGCGGCCCGCCCGGCTCTCCGGTTGGACGGCTTTGCGGTCCGCGGGGGCGGCGGCAGCATCGGTGATACCAGTAGCGGACGAACCGCCGGCGACTGCTGCGGCTGCACCGCTGCCGGTTACGGAGGAACCGGTACCTGTTGCAGTTGAGCCTGCGGCTGTTAAGGTTGAGCCCGCGCTTGTTGCCACGTCGTCCGCGCCGGAGCTGCCGGATGACTCTCCGGACGTTTCATAGCCCGGGTCATTAGACCCGTGCGTTGCAGAACTGCCGGCGCCTGTACCGGCGGACGTCATCCAGGAAAAGGCCGGTTCGTCGGAGTCCCCTGACGTGTCCAGGACAGGTTCCGGCCGGGGCTCGGTGCGCCTGGCGCGGGCAGGAGTTTCGTCTTTCACAGCAGCGTCGCTTCCCTTGGGCTTCCGCGCCAGGTTGTGGTCCCCCGGCGCGCTTGGTCTGTTGACGAGCCTACCGTCATGGCTCCGCCGCGGGCGCGGAACCACCCCGGAAGGATTACAACGATTCAGGCAACGGTTCAGGCAGCGACTTCCGAATAGCCTGCGTCCTCGCGGCGCAGGTCGCCGCGCTCCCCGGCCAGGTAGGCTGGCCGTCCGCAGGCGAGGACATACAGCCAGTAGCCGGCGAGCACCGCCGCCCCAATGGTGATCTTTGCCCAGACCGGAAGCGCGCTTGGTGTGACAAACCCTTCCACCAGGCCGGAGACAAACAGCACAAGAACCAGGCCCAGGGCTACCGTAATGAGGGATCTGCCCTCCTCCGCTACCGCCCGGCCCCGGGTGCGCGGTCCCGGCGATACCATCGCCCAAAAGATCCGAAGACCGGCTGCGCAGGCGATGAACACGGCAGTGAGTTCCATCAGGCCATGCGGCAGGATGTAGCTGTAAAAAACGTCTGTCTTCCCCGCGGCCGCGAAAATGCCGGCCGCGATACCCACCCCCTGCGCATTGCTGAACAGGATCATGGGCACCCATACTCCGGTGATGCCCAAGGCCACTGCCTGCGCGCTGATCCAGGCGTTGTTGGTCCAGACGGCACCGGCGAAGGACGCGGCGGGGTTCTCCGAGTAATAGTTGATGAAGTCTTCCTCGACGTATTGTTCTGCCGCCGCCTCGGAAGCCACCGCCCGCAACGCTTCGGGGGATGTGCCAATCCAGAACGCGTAGGCTGCGCCGATGAGGACAAAGGCCGCCCCGCAGGCAAGGGTAAGCCACGTGAGCCGGTAGAAAGCGGCCGGAAGGGCCACCACAAAAAACCTTGCCAGGTCCTCCATCACGTTGGAGCGGGCACCGGTAAAACGGGTCCGCGCCTGGGCAAGTGTGGCGGACAAGGAGGCGGACAGGCCGCTCTCCGGAGCCACCGACCGGATGAGCGAAAGGTGGGATGACGCGGACTGGTACAGGGCCAGCAGTTCATCTGCTTCCGGCCCGCTGAGCCTGCGTTTGTGGGCGAGTTCGTGCAGCCGGGACCACTTGTCCGCGTTGACGGCGGAGAACGCGTCCATATCCACGGAACCAGCCTAGCGGGCCGCAATAGACTGTGAATATCCCATCAGCAGCAAGGACAGGAACAGCGTGAGTTCGATCATCACCGGTGAGGCAGTGGTCCTGGAATTACGCCCCGCATCGTTTGCAGCGCGCGCGCTGGGCCTGCTGCTGGATATGGCCTTGAGCATTGTCCTGTTGGCGGTGATCCTGATTCAAGTAGCGGGCGCGGCTGAAGAACTCGACGAAGCCGCCGTGCGGGCCTTGGTGGTGTCCAGCGTGGTGTTCTGCCTGGTGGTTGTTCCGGTGGCTGTTGAGACTCTTAGCCGAGGGCTGTCGCTGGGCAAGCTCGCAGCCGGGCTGAGGGTGGTGCGGGAGGACGGCGGTGCCATCCGCTTCCGCCACGCCCTGATCCGCGGGCTGACCGGATTCCTTGAGATCTACCTGACGCTGGGCGGGGTGGCCATTGCCGTGGCGCTGTTCAACCACAGGTCCCGCAGGCTGGGCGACCTGATGGCCGGGACATATGCCATCCGCCGCCGGGTACTGCTGGAAGAAATCCCGCCGGTGCCCGTTCCGCCCCGGCTCCAGTCCTGGGCCTCGGCGGCGGATATCGGCAGGATTCCGGATGCGACGGCCCGCCGGGCTTCCCAGTTCCTCCGCCAGGCCAACCGGATGGCCCCGCTGTCCAGGGCCGGCATGGCCGGGTCGATCGCCACCGAACTCGCGGCGCACGTGGCCCCGCCGCCGCCTGCCGGAACAACTCCCGGTGACTACCTTGCCGCGGTGGTGGCCGAGCGGCGGAGCAGGGACCTGGCGAGGTTGTCCGGGGCACGACGGCGGAGCGCTGAGACAGCCGAGCGCCTGCACCGGCTGCCTTTCAGCGGCTGAGCGCCTAGTTGGCGTATTCGCTCCACGGAATATTCCAGTCGCCAAAACCGTCGTCGTGGGCCGCGTAATCGCCCTCGGTGTTGACGATATGGACAACGTCGCCGGTGCCCATGTTGTCAAAGACCCACGCGGCACCGTCGGGGGCAAATCCAATGCAGCCGTGTGAGACGTTGGTATTGCCGATAAAGGGGTAAGCAGATTCCAGTGCCTGGTGGATATAAGCACCGCTGAGGGTGAGCCGGATGGTGTATTCGACGTCAACGTCCCCGTAGTAGGCCGGATCGTCGGGCTTCAGCCCGATGCTCGAAGCCCGGAAGTGGTCATAGCGCTTCTTCTCCATCAGCACCCCGTACCCGCGCGCGGACGGGAACCGCTTATCCCCCATGCTCACCGGCAGCGTCTTGACCACCTGGTCGTTGACGCTGAGCGTGAAGGTGTGGGCTGCTGCATCCGCCACTGCCACCTTCTTGTCACCAATGGCGACGTTCACCTTCTTGTTGAAGTTGGCGATCTGGCCGTTGCCGAGGTCCACGCCGAACAGCTGCATGTCCATGGTGATCGTGGAGTTTGCCGCCCAGAAATTTTCCGCGCGGTACCGGACCATGGTGTCGCTGTGCCAGTGAAAGTCACCCACCTGGCCTGCGCTGCTGGTGATGCTGATGGCCTTTTCCACCGCCTCACGGTTAAGCACGGGTTCGCTGAAGATAACCTGCAGCGGCTGCCCGACACCCACCTTCATGCCATCCAGCGGGTAGATAGCGGCATCGGCCTCATGGGAACTGGAAACGGTGCTGAAGGCCTGGGTGGTGCTGGTCTCGCGGCCGGCCCCGTCCTTCACGACGTAGGTGTAGCTGTAGTCCGTATTGAATTTCAGCGGCCCGGAGGCCGTCCAGCCTGTGCCGGCGGCGTCGATGCGGCCCTCCACCGTCTCTCCGGAGGTGCTGGTGAGGGTGACGCGTTCTATGGTGCCGTTGGACACCTTCAGGGACACCGGGGCTGCCGGGTTCACCTGCTTGGCGCCGTTAACCGGCACGGCGTCGAACTTGACCGGGGCAATCACCGGCGCTGCGATGCCGGGTGATGTCCTGGCAGCGGACCCCGACTCCGACTCGATGGCTCCGCGGGCAATTCCCGGTGCCACTGCAGCGAACACCCCGCCGAGGGCGGCGAGGAGGCAGACGGCCACCACCACAAGTATCTTCTTCACACGACCCGGCCGGCGGGACTGGACTTCGGGCTCCATATTTTGATCCTAGGCGCAGAAAGTAACAGCCCGGGTGCTCGGGGCACCCGGGCAGTTCACTTCTTAGTAACGATAGTGCTCGGGCTTGTACGGACCGGCGACGTCCAGATCCAGGTACTCCGCCTGGTCCTTGGTCAATTCGGTCAGCTCCACGCCCAGCGCACCCAAGTGCAGGCGGGCAACTTTTTCGTCCAGGACTTTGGGCAGGACATACACCTGGTTCTCGTACTCGCGCTCCCCCTCGGGCTGGTCCTTCTTCGTCCACAGCTCGATCTGGGCGATGGTCTGATTGGCGAAGGAGTTGCTCATCACAAAGGACGGGTGCCCGGTGGCGTTGCCCAGGTTCAGCAGGCGGCCTTCAGACAGGACGATGATGGAACGCTCGGCTTCGGTGCCGGCCTCAAAAACCCATTCGTGGACCTGCGGCTTGATTTCCACCTTTTTGATGCCCGGGATTCGGGCGAGTCCGGCAATGTCGATTTCGTTATCGAAGTGGCCAATGTTGCCCACAATCGCCTTGTTCTTCATGCCGGCCATGTGCTCGGCCATGATGACGTCCTTGTTGCCGGTGGTGGTGATGAAGATATCGCCCTGGGCCAGGACGGACTCCAGCTTGGCCACCTGGTAGCCGTCCATGGCGGCCTGCAAGGCGCAGATGGGGTCGATCTCCGTGACAATCACGCGGGAACCCTGGCCCCGCAGCGCTTCCGCGGCGCCCTTGCCGACGTCGCCATAGCCGCAGACGACGGCGACCTTGCCGCCCATGAGGACGTCCGTTGCGCGGTTGATGCCGTCCGGAAGGGAGTGCCGGATGCCGTACTTGTTGTCGAACTTGCTCTTGGTGACGGAGTCGTTGACGTTGATTGCGGGGAAGAGGAGCTTGCCCTGTTCAGCCAGCTGGTACAGGCGGTGGACGCCGGTGGTGGTTTCTTCGGTGACTCCCTTGATGGCGGCGGCCGTGCGGGTCCACTTCTGCGGGTCTGCGGCGAGGGAGCGGCGCAGCACGTCAAGGAAGATGCCGTATTCTTCGGAATCCGTGGGGTCGTTGGACGGAACGTTACCCACGGCCTCTAACTCGGCGCCCTTGTGCACCAGCATGGTGGCGTCTCCGCCGTCGTCAAGGATCATGTTGGGGCCGAGCTCCGGGTTGGTCTCCGCGCCGGGCCAGGTGAGGATCTGCTCCGCGGTCCACCAGTATTCCTCGAGCGTCTCGCCCTTCCATGCAAACACCGGGACACCCTGTGGGTCCTCAACGGTGCCCTTACCCACCACCACGGCAGCCGCGGCTTCATCCTGGGTGGAGAAGATATTGCAGGAAGCCCAGCGGACCTCGGCGCCCAGGGCGGTAAGGGTTTCGATCAGCACCGCAGTCTGCACCGTCATGTGCAGCGACCCGGCGATCCGCGCGCCCTTAAGCGGCTGGGTGGGGCCGAATTCCTCGCGGAGGGACATTAGGCCGGGCATCTCGTGCTCCGCCAGGCGGATCTGGTGCCTGCCTGCCTCTGCCAGCGAGATGTCGGCAACCTTGTAATCAAAAGCCATGGTGAATCCTTTACTCTGTCCGGCCAGGAGCCGGATGCTGCTGCGGTGCCGGGCCGGGGAGCCGCGGGGTGTGCGCCGGTGGTTTGTACTGGCGGGGGGTTAAACGGCCCGGCGTCTGCCGGCGGCTGAATCGTGCTGGTCCGAATCGTGCTGGTCCGAACCAGCTGCCGCCGCTGCCGCCAGGAGTTCGGGCGGCAGGAGGAGGGGAATCCCGTCCTCGATGGCATAGCGGGGCCTCACGCCGGACTCGCCCGAGACGGCTGCAACAAGTTCCCCGCCTTCCTGCACCAGGGACGACCCTGTTACCGGGCAACGCAGAACGGACAGGAGTTCAGGACTGATATTCGGCATTGTTTTTCATGCTCCTGGCGGGCGCGCCGGCGCCGGTAGCGGACGGAAGTGCAACTTCCAGCCTACCGCCAGATGCCGCTCAGGACGGTTCCCGCAGGGCGCGGAGGTGGCCCCTGCGGGTTCCTTCAGCGCCGGCCGGGGCTTCAAGCGCCGAATGGGAGCCGCGCTGACCGGACGGCGGCGGCGCCTGGGCAGGCAGGGCAGCGGCGTCCCGGACCGCGTTGGCCAGTGCCAGGAGGTCATCCGGGCCGGGCTGCTGCGGCGTGGAGGGCATGGCCAGGCGCAGAACCTCCCAGCCCCGCGGGACAGTCAGAGAATCAGCGTGCTGCTCACACAGATCGTAACAATGGGGTTCGGCGTAGGTGGCCAGCGGACCAAGGACCGCCGTGGAATCCGCGTAGACGTACGTCAGAGTGGCTACCGCTGACTGGCGGCACGCAGATCTTGAACACTGACGGATAGCTCCCACGACATCACAGACTACTCCGTGCAGGCGGTAAAACACGGTATTGCCGCCCCGGGTCGACGCGCACCGGTGCATGCAGCCCATGTGTCGCGTAAATCCGCCCCCGGGTTTACAGTCGATATATGCAGTCATCGAACCATGAATCAGGCTTTTCGGTCCGGTTGGCTGATCCGGATGCCCACACTGACCCAGGCAGCGCGGCGCCGGGCAAAAGCTTTATGATGCGCCGCCGCAACCGCCACGGACGGGGCCTTCGCGGGGAAGTGATGCTCCCCACCCATCCCGGTTACCGCACCCGTTCGGACCGCTTCGATGACATGGTGCTGGACTCCGCGCAGCGCCTGCATGACATCTGGGGCAAGACCCTTGACGGTGTCCGTTTCGGCGTCGATGAAATCCCGCCGGACCTTGAGCAATTGGCGGCAAATGGCACCACCGCCCCCATGGGTTCCTACACCCCGGCGACCGACGGGGACGGGCCGATGATCACGGTGTACCGCCGGGTGGTTGAGCAGGCGTGCGGGAGTGTGGACGAACTCCACGACCTGGTCCATGACGTGGTGGTGGAGCATACGGCTGAAATGCTGGGTGTTGCCCCGGAGACCCTTGACCCCGTCTACCGCCGCCGGTACTGATCCCGCTGCATCCGCACCAGTCACTGCTTACATCAGGCATCGGCTCTGACAGGCATCGGCGGATCTTCAGTAACTCAGCGTGACAGGCACCGTTTCCTGTCCCGCCGCTGCCGGCAGGAAGGCAAGCGTCGACACATCGTCACGCCCGTCCTGCTGCAGCAACAGAGCTCCATACACAGCGTCGCCGGAAGCCGACACCACATAGCCGACGACGGCGGAATCCTCGGCATTTTCCGGAATGGCGATGGAGGCGGTGGTTCCGCCGGCAATGTCTGCGGTGGACGGCGCCCGGACCTTCCCGTCGGCAGTTATGGCGGAATAGGTGATGGTGGCCCGGTTGTCCAGGGCACCGAAAACAAGGTGGCGCTGGCCTCCCTGGGGAACGGGGACCACGTGCTGGCTGCCGAGTCTTACTCCCGATGCTGCCCACGCGACGTCTGCGGCCTTGCCGTCCTGGAGGCCCCGGGTCACCCGGGTGGCAGCGACAAAGGTGACATCCGACGATGCCTCCACCGTGTAGTGGCCTGCCGGGACGCCGGCCAGCGGAATTTCCGTGGCGGTGCCCGCCTTGGCTGTGATGACTCCCCCATTGGGCAGTGCCCTCTGGCCGTCGCGCCCGTAGAGCTTGACCTCCACCACGGCGTCTGAGGGGCCGGGGACGGTGAGCTGCAGGGCTGGCCCGGCGTCCTCGTACCCTGGCCTTCCGGTCAGCGCAGCTGATTGGCCAGGGTCCTGGATATCGACTCCGGTCATCACCTGCCGGACCGCCGGCGCCGCTCCCGGGGTTATGAAGTCCACGCCGCCAGGAGTCAGCCCGCGCAGGGCGCTCTGCTGGATGATGGCTGCGACGGGGCCTCCGGCGCTGCGTACGTGCACGCTGAGCTGCGCCTCTCCGGGAGCCAGCCCGGCGAGGACTACCGGCCGCGATGTCCCTGGTGCCACGAGCAGCCCCCGGCTGCCGGGTGCCTGGATCTGCCCCGAGGACCCGAAAAGTTCGAGGCTGACGGTGGCCGGAGTGGAAGACCCGTTGGTCAAGACCAGCACCGACGTTCGGCCCACGGTGGTGCTGGCACCCGCGAGCCATTGGTCATTCGACGGCTGCAGGCAGTTGGCTGCAGCAATTCCCTGCAGGTCGCCGTCGGTTGCCGTGAACTTCATGGCCGCTGCCGCCGAGGCCTGCTGGCTTACCACGGCATCGGCGCTAAGCACGCTGATTTGGTCCACCCGTTGGCTGGCCACCACGCCGGCGAGGAGCTCCTGCGCACCTCCTGCGATGGCAGCTGCCGGGGCCTGCTCTTTCACGATCTCAACCGCTGTTGCTCCGCTGAGTTCCGACAGCCGGCTTGCCGGCAACACCCCTCCTGCGCTGAGTACTGCTCCGGTGACAGAGCTTGCGGCCGTTGCCGACTCCGGGCTGAATTGCGGATCGGTGCCCGCTTCAGTACCTTCCAGCAGCCTGGCCGGACCGGGACAGACCCCAACACTGGTGCCCGCCGGCACTGCCGATTCACCCGCGGGTACGGCTCGGCTGGACACGGGCTGCGGAAGGATTGATCCGGCCGCCACTACGGCGCCGGCACTGGCGATGACGACGGCGGCAGACGCCAGGCTGGTCACTAGCGCCTTCCTGCCCCAGGCCGCCGGGCGCCGGGCAGGTTCAGAGCTTTCCGCGGGTTCGACGGCCGTCGCACCGCCTGGCCCCGATGCTTCCGCGGACGTGGAAGTTCTATGCATTCTGGTGTTCCTTACGCAGCGATCCTTCGTTCCGTGAAAGACCTGTCCTCTGGCGCGGGGCAGGCATCGGGATGGCAAGCATGATGGTCAGACCAATAACGGTGCACTGCGCGATTCCAGACCACAGGGCCCACGGGTTCTCGTACCGCACCGTGAGGTGGCCCGCCGAAGCCGGGAGGGTAAAGGCTTGCGACCATCCGGAAGTTGTTGAGGTCAGCCTGCGGCCGTCCAGCCATGCACTCCAGCCGGGATCCGCCCGTTCCGCCAGTACCAACAGACGGCCCTCCGGCCCTTCGGGAACAGCGGCATCGACGTCGTCATACCCTGACGGGACGAGGGCGGTGGTGGCGCCTTCCGCGTCAACAACCCGTACCCGGTGGGCCACGTCCGCCGCTTGGAGGGCCGGCTGGTTCAGTGGAGTGATCCGCCACAGCCATCCGGTGTCTGTCTGCCCCACCGCGATGAGCCCGGGGACGGCATCCATCCTGCTGGCGGTGAGCTGGGCTGCCGTATCTGCTGCCCGGAGAACCACAAATCCGGCCCCCAGCTGTTCGAGGTCGGTCCGCGGGTCCACGCCTTTGCCAGCTACCAGCGTTGCCACCACGCGGCGGACCGCGGAGGTGACGTCGTCGTCGTCGCGCACTGTTTCTGATCCCGGCGCGCCCAGGATGTTACGCACTGAGGCGATGGTTGAAAGGCTGTCCAGGGTTGTGCCCGCGCCCCTCATGAGGGAAGCATCATACGTGCCGTTCTCGCCGGTGCTGATGGACAGGGTGCGTGTCTGTTCAGGCCCGGTTCCGCGGTCCGTGGCTGTCGCCGGAAGGGTGCGCACGCCGGTTGCCTCGACAAGCCGGGGCGTGCCCAATGCGGTGGAGGCCGTGGGCATTTGAGCCGTGGCTGCAGCTGGACGGAGAAGGTTCTGCGCCGACCATGCAGCCATTCCTGCCAGGGGGCCGGCAAGCAAAAGCACCATGGCGCATGCCGCCGCGGACTGCAGTGCCCTCCTGGGTTTCGCAGTGCCCGCCGCTGCCCGGTCCGCCAACTCCAGCAGCCGCTCGGCTCCCAGGACCGCGGCAGCGAGCAGGGCAAACGCCGCTGCGGAAACCGCCGCTCCAGGGAAGGGTGTGACCATGGTGTCGGCATTTATGCCGGTAGCCACATGCCCGGCCAACCAGCCTCCGGCGAGCGCGATAGTGGCAACCACCCACAGGGACCTGGCCATTCCGGCCCGTTTACCGGGCATGCCGGTGGCAGCCACTGCCAGGAGCACCACGGGGACACCAGCAAGGAGGGCCAGCAACAGGGCCCACGGCACCGTGCTGCCCGCGAAGTACGGCAGTCCGGCCAGCCCGCTGTTGGGACCGAACTCGAGCGGCTGGCCAAGCAGTTGCTGCCACAGCGGGGCGGCATCAAAACCCAGCGGCAGGCCGGGATCGGCCAGCAGGGCCCGAGGCCTGTCAAGCGCTGAAAGCCCGAACGGGATAAACAGGGCCGCAGTGGGCAGCAATGCCCACCATACTGTCCGGCCCCGGCGCCCGGGGAGAACCCAGCAAAGAATTATGACCACTGTCGCAGGTATCAGCAGTGACGGCGCGGACGCCGTCACAACAGCCAGTACCAGGCCAGCCGCCGCTGCAGCCGTCCACGACGGCACTCCATTGATTCCGGGCTTCACCGGCGTCGGCCCGGTGAAGCGGCGGTCACCGGCAGCCGGCTGCTGGAATCTTCCCTGTCCCACAGCGGAGCCAGTCGCCCGCAGCAAGGCCAGGACCAGCAGCGGAATCATGAAGTGCGCAACAAGGGCTCCAACCCGGCCCTGGTTGAGGGCCACCTGCAGGGCCGGGGCCGCGGCCCAGAACAAAGCTGCTGCCAGGCGCAGGCGGCGGCGGACGGTCAGGCCGCCTGCAGCAAACCATGCGGTGAGGCCGGACAGCGGCATGCCGAGCAGCAGCAGCCAGGCCATGGCGGCATTGGCGTCACCGCCCCCCAGCACACCCAGGACCCAGAGGACATACCCAAAGGGATCCCCGCGTCCGGGAAGCCCGGCACCCAGGGAAACCCACCAGCTGGACGCATGATGCCAGATGTCGCCAAGGCCGGCTGAGACCGGAATCAGCGCCCCGCCGGTAACGGCAGGGGCACCGAAAAGTCCGGCTAAGCCCAGCAGCGAGGTAATGGACGCGATAATGACCGTGGCCAGGGCTCCGTTGCCCACCCAGCCGCGCTTGCTGGTGGCAAGCGCTGCGAAGTCGTCCTCGGCGTCACCGGTGGGCTGGTTCACCAGCGGGTCCTGTTCGAGGTAATCCGCCGGGCTCCCGTCCGAACCAAACGCCTCCATGAGGGAACGCCGGTGGCTCCAGACCTCACGGCGGGGTGTCTGAAGCTTACGGATTACCGACCGGCGGATGCGGCGGCTGTTCCTGGCGTTCGCCCTTGCCCTCATCACTGCGCGCGGGCGGCCGAGCGCTGCGAACGTTGCTGCCAGCTGTGTAATGCCGTGCCCGGGATCCTTTACGGCAATGCTCAGCACCAGTTTGAAGATGCTGCCCAGGAGGGCGGCGACGCCGTGGACGGGGACCATCCACGGCGTCGCGTGCTTCAGCCTCAAATGGACCTGCGCTTTACGGGCCGCGGCGGCGTTGCCCAGCGCATGGGGCCGGTGCACTACGTGGAACATCCTGGCCGCGGGGACGACCACCACGCGGTGCCCGGCCAAGCGGTTGCGCCAGCAGAAATCGACGTCGTCGCCGCTGCCGGGGAGTGCGGGGTCAAAGCCGCCAAGCTGCTCCCAGACGTCGCGGCGGATAAGCATGCCGGCGGAATTGACGGCGAAGGTATCGCTGCGGCCGTCGTATTGCCCCTGGTCAAGTTCATCGGCGTCAATGAGGGTCAGCCGCTCCGCCCAACGGCTGGTGGAGAGGCCCACGTCCACCAGCTTGCGTCCGGCGTGCCAGTCCAGCTGCTTGCAGCCGGCAACTGTTACGGAGGGGGCGCGCTCGACGGCGAGGAGCAGTTCGGCGAGGGCCTGCGGCGCAGGTGCGGCGTCATCGTGAAGCAGCCAGATCCACTCAGAACTGCCGCTGCCGCAATCGGCCCGCCAAGGGGCGAGTTCGGCGAGGCCCGCGGATACCGCAGCACCCATGCCGTTCTTTCCGCGATGGCTTACTACGCGCGCCGCGCCCAGGGCCTGTTCAAGGAGGGCTTTGGAATGATCGCGGGAGCCGGTGTCGACGCCGATGACGGCGTCAGCAGCCCGGGTCTGATCCGCCAAAGCTGCCAGGGTTCTGGGGAGATAGGCACTGCCGTTGTGGGCAACCACAACGGCAGTGACGTGGACATCCTGAAGAATTAGATTGCTCGCTTCCTTAGCCGCCGGCGCTCACGCTCGGAAAGGCCTCCCCAGATGCCGAACCGTTCGTCATTGGCCAGGGCGTATTCGAGGCACTGGGACCGCACGTTGCAGGCACCGCAAACCTTCTTGGCATCCCGGGTGGACCCTCCCTTTTCAGGAAAAAAGGCCTCGGGGTCGGTTTGGGCGCAGAGGGCGTCCGTCTGCCACCCAAGTTCGCCTTCATCACCCAGGTCCTGCTGGAAGGGCAGTCCAATCCACACAGGCTGTGCCGTTCCGGCCGCAGCCAGCTCCATGGGCGGGTCGAGCTCATCCTCGGGGTCCTGCCCGCCATTCAGAAGTGCCTCATGTGCGGCAAGGAAAGCTGTGGCCTGGTCCTCCTGGGAGTCCCTGTTGCTTGTGTTGTACCGCTCCGCGGCGTCAGGATCGGCCGGATCGACATACCAATCGCTGGGAACGCCCCGCGCACGGTACTTTGCCGTTGCCTGACCGGCCACGACGGCATCTTCCTGGATACGCTCTGCTTGCCCCACGGCGACCCTCCTGATGTTGCAACCCTTGCCTGGATACGTGGACACTCGGTTGTGTGCCGGTATTTACGCAGGTGCCTTTAGACATCTAATTACACGCGTGTAACTAGGGTGAGTCAAGCCGCTGCCCGGATAATAATCACCAACAGCCCCCAACATGGTGCACGCCACGCCCGAACTTTTGGCGGGGTACCCATTCCCGCACCGTTTATGCAGCGCTTCTGCTCCGGAAACACCGCCGTAAGCCCGGTTCCCGGCCCTTGTACGGCAAAGTGCCCCATCTTCTGACGAGACGAAGATCACCTGAGCGGCCTCACGTTTTTGTCGGGGTGACGCACCGGTGACCGCGCTCCTCTGCGGTGGCAGGATTAGGGCATGACTACCCCGGCAATCGATCTGATGAACAGCCTCCGCTCAGGCAACTCCACCGCCCCGCGCCTTACCTGGTACGGCCCGGACTCGGAGCGCGTAGAGCTCTCCGGGAAGGTGCTGGACAACTGGGTGGCCAAAACCAGCAACCTGCTCCAGGACGAGCTGGACGCCGAACCCGGCATGCGGCTGGCGCTGGACCTGCCCGCGCACTGGAAAGGCCTGG
This sequence comes from Arthrobacter sp. sptzw32, assembly GCF_059089735.1. Lineage (NCBI taxonomy): Bacteria > Bacillati > Actinomycetota > Actinomycetes > Micrococcales > Micrococcaceae > Arthrobacter > Arthrobacter sp. sptzw32. Next base: position 269,065 of record NZ_JBNHEZ010000003.1, read on the forward strand.
TCTGGGCCCTGGCCGCCTGGCAGCTGGGCATGGAGACGGTCCTCAGCGGTGATGCGGCGGACCTTTTGGCCACGGCCACTCCGGAAGCGGCAGCAGGGAAGTACGGCGCCGTCGTGGCCGTGGCACTGCCAGCCCTGGCTATGCGCTGGGCCGGTGAACTGCCCGCCGGCTGCCTTGATTACGCGGCGGAAGTGCGCTCCCACGGCGACGTTTTCATGCAGCACACCGAAGCCGACCCCCTGGCCTGTGCGATCGTTGCCCAGGACGGCCACCGGCACTCCCACCAGGACTTGCTGGACGGCTTCGCAGTGCCCCACGGGGAGGCCGTGCGGCTGCACATTCCGGGGCGGGACGGGCTGGAGGCGGCGCTGGCCAATGCCTTGGGCGCGTGGCGGCACGGGGGCTCAGTGGTGATGACACATCCCGACGTGGAGCCCACTGAGAAGCTGCTCGCCGCGGAACGCATCCACGGCACCTGATATCGGCTTCTGAGCAACATCCCTGATTGGGGGCTGGCCCGGCTTTCCGGGCCGGCCCCGCTTTCAGGCCGGTCTAGTTTTTGGGCCGGGCGGGGTCTTCTGTTACAGGCTCCCGCTCCGGAACGCCGGCGCCGGCATCCGTGGAATGGTGGTGGAGTTCGATGAGTTCGTGGTCGTGGGAGAACTCCGGCTCCTGGTCCAGTTCCTTGTTGAACACCAGGAACCGGTAGGCGAAGAAGCGGACCACCGTGGCCACCAGGATTCCTGCCACTCCCGCGAAGAAGAGCATGTTCTTGTCTGTTATGCCGAGTCCGTACTTCGCCAGGGCAGTGAAGCCGGTGGAGATGCCGATGCCGATGCCGTTGATAAGGATGAACATCAGGAATTCACGGAGCACGTTGTCCTGCCTGCGGTGCCGGAAGGTCCAGAGGCGGTTGGCAATCCAGGAAAATATCGTGGCTACGGAGGCGCCAACAAACCGGGCTTTGGCCTCGCTGTCCGTCATGGGGCCGTGCATGAGGTAATACGTGAGGCCGTTGTCGATGACGAATGCCACACCGCCTACGGCTCCGAATTTGGCCACCTCACGCCAGAAAAGTGAGGCGAGCCCCCGGATGCGATCTGTAAGCGTGTTAAACATGACCCTCCATGGCCGTTGAAACAATGGGCCACACGGCCGGAGGCCCATTTTAGCCCCTGAAGCTGGAGGGCAGCCCCCTAACGTGGGGCAGGAACGGACCGGCGGAGTCAAAACTGCTTCCCCGCCGCGTCCCAAAAAGCGGGATACCCTGCGGTCTTCGGTAGGCTGGCACATGTGACTTTTCCAGTAATAGGTGTGGTTGGCGGCGGCCAGCTCGCGAGAATGATGGCCCCAGCCGCAACTGCGCTCGGCTTTGAACTGCGTGTCCTTGCCGAAGGCGACGACGTCTCCGCCGTCTCGGCGGTGGCCTTATCACCAGTGGGTGATTACAAGGACCTGCAGACCCTTTTGGAGTTCTCCCAGGGCCTGGACGTCATGACCTTCGATCACGAGCACGTCCCCACGGCCCATCTGCGGGCCCTGCAGGAAGCCGGGGTCAACGTCCAGCCCGGCCCCGACGCTTTGGTCCACGCCCAGGACAAACTAGTGATGCGCGCCGCCATTGAGCGGCTGGAGCTTCCCAACCCCGCGTGGGCTTCGGTTGCCGATGTGGCCGGGCTCATCAACTTTGGCGAGGACACGGGATGGCCGGTAGTCCTGAAAACGCCCCGCGGCGGCTATGACGGCAAGGGCGTACGGATCATCTCCTCAGCTGAAGAGGCTGCCGAAACCACAGAATGGTTTGAGGCCATGAGCCCGCTTCTCGCGGAGGCGAAGGTCGACTTCACCCGGGAACTTTCCGCGCTGGTGGCCAGGACCCCCGACGGTGAAGCCCGCGCCTGGCCCGTGGTCCACACCATCCAGGTTGACGGGGTGTGCGACGAAGTCATTGCCCCCGCCCTGGACATCCTGGTGGAGGTTGCCGCGGCCGCCGAGGATGCCGCCCTGCGGATAGCCCATGAACTTGGAGTGACAGGGGTCCTTGCCGTGGAGCTCTTCGAAACTCCTGGTACAGGTGCGGGGTTCCTCATCAATGAACTGGCCATGCGCCCCCACAACACCGGGCACTGGACCCAGGACGGGTCCGTCACCAGCCAGTTTGAACAACACCTCCGTGCGGTCCTGAACCTGCCGCTGGGGGCAACGGACGTCCTGGCTCCGGTAGTGGTGATGAAGAACTTCCTGGGCGGCGAGAACCAGGACCTGTTTTCCGCCTTCCCGCTGGCGCTGGCCAGCGAGCCGGCGGCCAAGGTGCACTGCTACGGCAAATCGGTACGGCCGGGCCGGAAGATTGGCCATGTAAACCTGGTGGGGTCATCCACGGACGAGGTTGACGCCGTCCGGCGCCGTGCAGGAACCGTGGCAGGCATCATCCGCGACGGGCGGGTACCCGCAGAAGAACCCCCGGCAATTTTTGAGGAGAAGGCATGAGCGCCGAAACCAGCCCCGCCCGGGGTTCCGCCGGCAACCCGCTGGTAGGGCTAGTGATGGGTTCGGATTCGGACTGGCCGGTCATGGAGGCTGCCGCTGACGCCCTCGCGGAATTCGGCATCCGCTTTGAAGCCGACGTTGTGTCCGCCCACCGGATGCCCACTGAGATGATCCGCTACGGCCAGACCGCGCACGAGCGCGGGCTGCGGGTGATTATTGCCGGCGCCGGCGGTGCCGCCCACCTGCCCGGGATGCTGGCCAGCGTCACTCCGCTCCCCGTGATCGGAGTGCCGGTCCCGCTCAAGACGCTGGATGGCATGGACTCGCTGCTCTCCATTGTGCAGATGCCCGCCGGTGTTCCCGTAGCCACCGTTTCCATCGCCGGTGCACGCAATGCCGGCCTCCTGGCGGTCCGGATGCTTGCAGCAGGCACGGACGAGCTCGCGGCGTCGCTGCGCGCCGACCTACTGGAGTTCGCCGCAGACCTGAATGCCGTAGCGTCGCGCAAGGGGGCAAACCTGCGGCAGAAGGTCAGCGAGGTCTTCGCCGAAGGCAACGGCCCGCTCCGGGGCAGCCGTTAGGAAGGCGGCCGTGTCCAGCAGAAAGCTCCCGCCGCCCGCTTCTGACGCGACGCTGACCGATCCGGTCCGCTACCCGGTGAGCGCCTCCTCCCCGGTCCGGACCAAGCGGGGCTTCGTGCTTGTGCTCCTGACTCTTTTGGTGCCGGGCAGCGCTCAGCTCGTCGCGGGCGACCGCAAACTGGGGCGCGCTGCGCTTCGGGTCACGCTGTGCGTCTGGGCGGCCCTGGTGCTGGCCGTGCTCCTGCTGGTCTTCAACCGGCCGCTGCTCATCAACATCGTGACCCACCCGATTGCCTCGCTGGTCATCGTGATCCTGCTGGCGGCACTCGCCGCCGGGTGGGCACTCCTGTTCATCAATACGCTGCGGCTCATCCGCCCGGTCCTGCTGGCACCACCGGCACGGCCCGCCGTCGTGATCTCGCTGGTTGTGGCGATGGTCCTGGGCAGCGGAACCCTGGGTTACACGGCCTACCTGCTCAACGTGGGGCGCAACGCGATCGGCAGCATCTTTTCCGCCGGCCCCGCTATCGACCCCGTGGAGGGCCGCTACAACTTCCTGATGATGGGCGGTGACGCCGGCGACGACCGCACCGGCAGGCGCACCGACAGCCTCTCGGTCCTGAGCGTGGATGCCGAAACCGGCCAAACCGCCATCATCTCCGTGCCCCGGAACCTCCAAAACGCCCAGTTCAGCGAGGACTCCCCCATGCGGGCGATCTACCCTGACGGGTACGACTGCGGTGACGCCTGCCTGATCAACGCCATCAACACCGAAGTAAACAACTCGCACGCCGACCTCTACCCCGGCGTTGCAGATCCCGGGGCGCAGGCCACGCTTGAGGCGGTGTCCGGGACACTGGGAATCACGGTGCAGGCGTACGTGCTGGTGGATATGGAGGGGTTTTCCAAGCTGATTGACGCCATGGGCGGCATCAGGATCAAGGCCGGCGGCTGGGTGCCCATCAGCGGCGAAACCATTGATGAGGCCAACGGCATCCATGGGATGCCCCTGGGCTGGATCCCCGCCGGGGATCAGACGCTGGATGGCTACCATGCACTCTGGTACGGGCGGTCGCGCGAATTCGTTGATGACTACGCCCGTATCCAGCGCCAGCAGTGTGTTCAGCAGGCGATGCTCAAGCAGTTGGACCCCGCTACCCTGCTGAGCAAGTTCGAGGAAATCGCCAACGCCGGAACAAAGGTGGTGGACTCCAATATCTCCTCCTCGCAGCTGGGAAGCTTTGTGGACCTGGCCATGAAGGCAAAAGGCCAGGAGATCAAACGCCTCACCATCGGACCGCCGGATTTTGACGCGTCATTCTCCACCGTGCCCGACTTCGACGTCATCCATGAGCGGGTGGACCAGCTCTTGGCTCCCGCTCCGGAAGCCCAGTCCGCCGGGCTGCCGGATGACGCCATGGTGGTGCCGCGCACCGCCGGCGGAGGGCTGCAGGCTGCACCGGCACGTTTGGACACCGCGCTGCCCGTTGCCGGCGGAATCCGGACCCAGCAGTCTCCCCCGGCTGCGGACTTCACTCCTGTGACCACCACTCCTGACGGCGAGCCGATCACCGAAGAGATGCTCAACGAGCTCAAGAGCCAGGGCGAAGAGCAGGCCATCCGGGAACTTGTGGCAACCAACGGCCAGTGCGCCCCGTTGTAGCCGCCGCCACCACATTCACCTACGGAACGGACACCGCCTTGTACGAGATTGAGAACGTCCTCCGGGACTATGCCTGGGGATCGACGACGGCGATCGCCGCCCTGCTGGGGCGTCCAGAGTCGGGCGGCCCGGAAGCCGAGTTGTGGATCGGAGCGCACCCGGACTCACCGTCCCTGGCCCACCTGCCCGAGGACGGCTCCACGGCTCCCCTGGACGCCCTGATCAAAAGGGACCCGGAACATTTCCTGGGTGCGGACTCCGTGGCGCGTTTCGGTCCCCGGCTGCCCTTCCTCACCAAGATCCTGGCGGCTGCCCAGCCGCTGTCCCTCCAGGTGCACCCAAGCCTTAAGCAGGCGAAGGCGGGCTTTGCCCGGGAAAACGCCGAGGGCGTCGCAGCCGATGCCCCCGACAGGAACTACCGGGACGATAACCACAAACCCGAGATGATCCTTGCCCTGACACCGTTTGAGGCGCTGTGTGGTTTCCGGCCGGCCGCCGCCAGCCGGGCAGTCCTGCAGCACGTGGCCGCCGCCTGTGATGCAGCCGGGCGCGGGGTGCCGGCACTGATCACCGCCCTGCTGGCGGATCTTGACGACAAGGATGAACGCGCCGCCCTGCGTACGGCCTTTGAGCGGCTGATCTCCGGCGGCCAGGCCGTGGCTGAGGGTACAGCGCTGGTGGTGGCGGCCTTGCATTCCGGAGCTTCGCTGGCTCCCTTCGACGCCGAACTCTCAACCGCGATCAGCCTCAACGAGAAGTACCCCGGCGATCCCGGCGTGCTGATCTCGCTGCTGCTGAACCGCATCTCCCTTGAGCCCGGTGAGGCGGTCTACCTTCCTGCCGGCAACGTCCACGCCTACCTGCACGGCCTCGGTGTTGAGGTCATGGCGTCCTCCGACAACGTCCTACGCGGAGGGCTCACCCCCAAGTACGTGGACGTCCCCGAACTGCTGAAAACCATCGACTTCCAGCCCGTGGCAGTGCCGATGCTCGAGGCTGAGCGGACCGTGATGGACCAGGAGCTTTTCCGCCCGCCCTTTGAAGAATTCCAACTGCAGCGCATCGAACTCGCCCCCGGCGCCGGGCCCGTCCCGCTGGCCCAGTCCGGCGCCGCTGTGGTGATCGTAGTTGCCGGAGATGTCTATCTGGACTCGCCCAAGGGCGATCTTCAGCTTTCCCGCGGCGGCAGCGCCTTCCTGGCGGCCGCCGAAGCCCCGGTCAACGTTCACGCGGTGGCGGGCAGCACCGGGCCGGCGCTGGCATTTGCCGTCACCACAGGACTGCAGCGGACTGCTGTGCGCAGCTGACCGACAACCCCAAAGGGCGACGGCGGCACCCGCGCGGGTGCCGCCGTCGCCCTTTGTTGTAACAGGAGGCGTCCATGCAGGGTCAGTTGCCCGGGCGCAGCTTCCGGATCAGGGGCCGGACCCGGCCGGCTGCGGTCTTCAGCAGGCGCCGACCTGTCTGGAGCCCCCGGCGGGCCAGTGGCATGGCCTGTGCGTAGGCGGGGTAGAACGGCGACAGCGGCTTTTCCCACGTGCCCAGGAGCATGTTTTCGTGCTTGGCGAACTGCTTCTTGAAGTCGGAGATGCCGTCGTTGAGCAGGCCGTTGAAGTCGTACCGGGAACAGCCATCTTCCCGCATGGCCTGCAGCGCTGCCCATTTCACACCGTAATTCACGCGCTGCTTTTGCCCTTCGGCGGAGACCCCGCCGTACAGCTCAAAGGCGGTGGAGCCGCTCCTTGCGAGCCAGACGAAAGCAAGCATCTCCTCGCCGTCGAACGCGGCAACGACAGGCGAGCCGTCGCCCATGTTTTTGAAGATGTCCCGGTAATACTGGTCTTCGTGGATGCCAAACCCGGCACGATCGGCGGTCTCGTGGTAGATCGCCAAAACCTGCTCAAGCTCGGCGTCATTCTTGACCTTGCGGAACTCCACATCGCTGCGCATCGCCTTGCGGATGTTCGCCCTGGTGGACTTGGACATGTCCGACATCAGTTCGTCGTCAGTGCGGGTGAGGTCCAGGATGAGCGTCCGCGGAATCAGGACGGTGTTGGTGGTTGCCCGGAAGCCGGCCGAGGCGACGGCACCGGCGAAGTCCGAGTCCTGGTCCCAGTCCGGTTCAATGCTCAAGGCAACGCCGCGGTAGCGGACGGCCGCATACTCTGCCAGGTGGCCAAGCACGGCAGGGGCGTTCTCCACCGAACACATCGGACCCCGTGGAATGTAGACCAGGGCGCGGAAGGGGAACGGCAGCCGGCGGATGAGCAGCTGGGCGCAGCCTGCCGTTTCGCCGCCGTCGTTGACCAGCACCCGGTCCACAAACCAGCCGTGCATGGCCTTGGTTTCGCCCCACCCCCACAGCTGCTGCGGATGTCCCTGGAACTGGTCAACGTGTTCGTCCCAAAGGGCGCGGTCAGTACAGGGCACAACAGCAGGAATCATGGCTTCAACCCTATACCAACCCCTCAAACGGCAGATCCCCGGAGCAGCCGTGCAGGGCTCCGGGGATCTGGCTCAAGCAGGAAAGAATCAGCTCTTGCGGGCGTACCCTTCCCACTTGCTGGCCTGGTGCTCGCCGTCCACAAAGCGGATGGTGCCGGACTTGGAGCGCATCACGATGGACTGGGTCAGGACCTTGTCCTTGGAGTACCTGACGCCCTTGAGAAGGTCGCCGTCAGTGATACCTGTTGCTGCGAAGTAGCAGTTGTCGCTGGAGACGAGATCGTTGGTGGACAGGACGCGATCCAGGTCGTGGCCGGCGTCGAGCGCCTTCTGCTTCTCGTCATCGCTGGTGGGCCACAGCCGGCCCTGGATAACGCCGCCCAGGGACTTGATGGCGCAGGCAGCAACGATGCCTTCGGGGGTTCCACCGATGCCCATCAGCGCGTCCACCCCGGTACCGGAGCGGGCAGCAGCGATGGCGCCGGCAACGTCTCCGTCCATGATGAACTTGGTGCGCGCGCCGGCCTCGCGGATTTCCTCCACCAGCGGGCGGTGGCGGTCGCGGTCCAGGATCATGACGTTGAGCTGGTTGACCTTGACGCCCTTGGCCTTGGCAATCAGGTGCAGGTTCTGCTTCACGGGAAGGCGGAGGTCCACCATGTCCGCCGCTTCCGGGCCGGTGACAAGCTTCTCCATGTAAAACACCGCGGAAGGGTCGAACATGGAGCCGCGCTCAGCCACAGCCAGCACGGCCAGGGCGTTGTTGATGCCCAGGGCGGTGAGCCGGGTTCCGTCGATGGGGTCAACCGCCACATCGCACTCCGGGCCGGTACCGTCGCCGACGCGTTCGCCGTTGAACAGCATGGGCGCTTCGTCTTTTTCGCCTTCGCCGATGACCACAACGCCATTGAAGTGGACGGTCTGGAGGAAGGAGCGCATGGCGTCTACGGCAGCACCGTCGGCCGTGTTCTTGTCGCCGAAACCAACCCAGTGCCCGCCGGCGATTGCTGCTGCTTCGGTAACGCGGACTAGCTCGAGGGCAAGGTTGCGGTCCGGCTCATCGTTGCCCACCGCCAGGGACGGGGAGATCGTGGAGTACTTCTGGGTCATGGACGCTTGTGACACGTGAACCTCTTCTTCGAGTGGCGATCATTGAACCCGCCGGCCGGAACAGCCGGGCGGTGATTCCTCTGATACCGATCATAGTCGCGGCACCGCTTTCCGGCGGCGGGATGACGCCACCGCGCAATGTACGCGAAGGTGACGTTCATTGGCGGGCCTGCTCCGCCCGGGCCGGGTGTGAGTTGCACACCGGAATGGGCGACTATAGAGGGGTGAAAGAATCGCAGGAAAAGACCACCCCTTCCCCCGCACCAGCAGGATCCGGAAGCAACAGCGGACCGGGCGGGGCTCACGGACAGGGCCCGGTTAAGCCTGTTATTCCGGCGGCAGCAGCCAAGCGGGCCAACGCTTCGGTGATCGGCATGATCATTGCCCTGGTGGTGAGCATTGCGGCCTTCCTGCCCATCGTCCTGATGAACCCCTCCCCCAAGAGCGACGGCTACCGCCCGAACGTCGATGTCAGTGCAGCGGCCCGGAACGCCACAGACGTGGCAGGATTCACACCGGCGGCGCCCGATACCGGCAACTCCTTCCGGGCCAACTACGCCCGGTGGGAAGCCGGCACGGGCAGCGGTGTGCCGGCCTGGGAGGTGGGTTACATTACGCCCAAGGAGTCCTTCATCGGACTGGTCCAGACCCGTGCCGCCAACCCCACCTGGCTCCTTCAGGAGACCGGGAACGCCCCGGTCACCGGTTCCCGGAACGCAGGCGGCCAGCAATGGCAGCTGCGGGACACGGGAAAGGGCGAAAAGTCGATGGTGCTGGAGTACCGCGGGACCACCGTCATCCTCGCCGGGGCTGCCCAACTGGACGAATTCGCCACCCTGGCAGACGCCGTCGTGAAGTCCATGGAAAGCAGCCCCGCCGTCACAGTTTCACCATCGGCGGCTACTGCACCGTAACGTAGTCGCGTGGCTACTTACCTGACTCCTGCACTTGCCTGGCGCCGTCTGCGCGAAGGAAACGAACGTTTTGTCAGCGGCGAGACGTCGCACCCCAACCAGGACGCCTCGCGCAGGTCCTCCCTGGTGGAAAACCAGCACCCCTTCGCCGTGATTTTCGGTTGTTCCGACTCACGGCTGGCCGCCGAGATTATTTTCGACGTCGGACTGGGCGATGTTTTTGTGGTGCGCACCGCAGGGCAAGTCATCGACGACGCCGTCCTGGGATCTCTGGAGTACAGCGTCGGTGTCCTCGGGGTTCCGCTGATCGCTGTCCTCGGGCATGACAGCTGCGGCGCCGTCAGCGCAACCAAGGCAGCCGTGGACACCGGAGAGATGCCGCCGGGCTTCATCCGCGACCTGGTGGAGCGCATCACCCCTTCGGTGCTGACCTCCATCCGCCAGGACAAGCATGAGGTCAACGACATGGTGGTGGAGCACGTCAAGCAGACGGCCCAGCGGCTGGCGGACAGCTCCCGTGTGATTTCCGACGCAATTGAAAGCGGACGCACTGCCGTCATTGGCCTTTCCTACAGCCTGGCGGAGGGGCGCGCCAACGTGGTTTCGGGGATCGGCGAGCTCTAGAGACCGGCGCGGGAGGCCGCCCGTAGCATGCTCTTCACGGTTTTCGATGGGGCGCCGGATCGCCCTAAGCTAGCCCCATGACTTCCACTGAAGAGTTCCGCATTGAACATGACACGATGGGCGAAGTCCGCGTCCCCGTGAACGCACTGTACCGCGCGCAGACGCAGCGGGCAGTGGAGAACTTCCCCATTTCCGGCAAGACACTGGAACGCGCCCACATCGAAGCGCTGGCCCGGGTCAAGAAGGCTGCGGCCCAGGCCAACGCTGAACTGGGTGTGCTCGACGGCGAGCTTGCCAAGGCCATTGCTGACGCGGCAGATGAGGTGGCCGCCGGCAAGTACGACGGCGACTTCCCCATTGACGTCTTCCAGACCGGCTCCGGCACGTCCTCGAACATGAACACCAACGAGGTCATCGCCGAACTTGCCTCGCGGGCCTTGAAGGCTGCCGGCAGCGAGAAGGTTGTCCACCCGAACGACCACGTCAATGCCTCCCAGTCGTCCAACGACGTCTTCCCCACGTCGGTGCACGTTGCTGCCACATCAGCCCTGATCAACGACCTCATCCCGGCCCTCGGCTACCTGGCCGAATCCCTGGAGCGCAAGGCCGTGGAGTTCAAGGACGTGGTCAAGTCCGGCCGCACGCACCTCATGGACGCGACGCCGGTAACGCTCGGCCAGGAATTCGGCGGTTACGCAGCGCAGGTCCGCTACGGCATCGAGCGCATCAACGCCTCACTCCCCCGCGTCGCCGAAGTTCCCCTGGGCGGCACCGCTGTGGGCACGGGCATCAACACCCCGGCCGGCTTCCCGGAGCGCGTAATCGAACTCCTGGCCACGGACACCGGGCTTCCCCTGACCGAAGCCCGTGACCACTTCGAAGCGCAGGCCAACCGTGACGGCCTCATCGAGGCGTCCAGCCAGCTGCGCAATATCGCGATCTCGTTCATGAAGATCAACAACGACCTCCGCTGGATGGGCTCCGGTCCCAACACCGGCCTCGGCGAGATCGCCATTCCGGACCTGCAGCCCGGTTCATCGATCATGCCCGGCAAGGTCAACCCGGTCATCTGTGAGGCGTCCATCATGGTGGCCGCGCAGGTCATCGGCAATGACACCGCCATTGCCTGGTCCGGAACCAACGGCGCCTTCGAGCTGAACGTCGGCATCCCCGTGATGGCCGCGAACCTGCTGGAGTCTGTGCGCCTGCTGGCCAACACCAGCCGCGTGATGGCGGACAAAATGATCGACGGCATCACCGCCAACGTGGAGCGCGCCCGCTTCCTCGCTGAGGCTTCGCCGTCCATCGTGACGCCGCTGAACAAGTACATCGGCTATGAAAACGCCGCAAAGATCGCAAAGAAGGCAGTGGCTGAGGGGCTTACCATCCGTGAGACCGTCGTCGCCATGGGCTTCCTGGAGCGCGGCGAGGTTACCGAGGAGCAGCTGGACACGGCACTGGACGTCATGTCCATGACGCGCCCGCCGCACAAGGCATAACACTTCCCAGCACAACGGCGGCCGCCCACCTTCCCAGCGAAGGCGGGCGGCCGCCGTCGTTCTGCAGGAAGGATTGAGCCTGAGCTACTCTGGGGGCACCTGAAGCAAAGGAGAGCCCCATGGGCAGGCCCCTGTTCGACTGGTTGTCCAGCGGTGAGGTGCCGTTGGACGACAGCGGCGAGTTGAAGGTGTCACAGACTTCCTATGACTACACCAGGCCGTACTGGGACCAGATTGGAGCGACCATCGTCGGGCGCCACGTCTTCGACATGACGGACGGCTGGGACGGGAAGCCTCCGGGCGGGGTCGACCACGTGGTGGTCGTAACGCACCGGCCGGAGCCTGAGGGCTGGAACCCCGAAACACCGTTTCACTTCGTCGACGGCGTGGAGGCAGCCGTGACCAAGGCGCAGGAGCTTGCGGGTGACCGCCTGGTGGAGGTTGCTGCTGGCGACGTCGGTGGCCAGGTGTTTGCCGCGGGCCTGGTCGACGAGGTGCGCATGGACGTCGTGCCCGTCGTGTTTGGGTCCGGCAAGCGCTACTTCGGGTCGGTTTACACCCAGCAACTGTTGGAGGATCCTGACGTGGTGATCCAGGGCAACCGGGTGCTTCACCTGCGCTGCCGGGTGCGCCGTTGACCGACCTGGGAGGGTACGGGTGTCCGGAGCGAGGGTCAGGGTTCGAAGTGGGCGGCGTCGGCCGGCGCCAGGGCGCGGTGGATGCTGGTGAGGTGACCGGGCATCAGCTCAGGGAGTTCGTCGAGGGCGAACCAGCCGACGGCCAGTGATTCGTTGTCGTTAACCCTGGCATCGCCGGAGACATAGCGGCAGCGGAATATGACGTCCAGGAACTCGCAGACGTCGCCGTTGGGATACGTAAACGGACCTACTGCCCCCACGGAGACAACGCGTTCCGGTTCAGCCACTACCGCCGTTTCCTCGAAAATTTCCCGCACCAGGCCGCGCGCCGGCTGCTCCCCTGGCTCAAGCATTCCGCTGACCAGCGCCCATTGCCTGTTGTCGGCCCTCTGGGCGAGCAGCACCCTTCCCGCGTCATCAAGCACCACACCGCGGACCCCGGGAACCCAGAGCGGATCGTTGCCGATTTTCTTGCGGAGTTTCAGGACATAGTCAGGGGCAGGCATTCCGCCAGCTACCGAACTGGCTGCCACGGCCGGATATCCGGGATCAGGCAGGCAGCAGCATTGCAGCCGCTGCCCCGGCGAGCATGAACGGGCCGAACGGGATGGATGATTTCAGTGTCCCCCTGCGGGCGGCCAGGAGCGCGATGGACCACAGGCCGCCCAGGAGGAAGGCCAGGAAGGTGCCGGCAAAGAGGTGTCCCCACCCAAGATAGCCGAGGTAGATCCCCAGCACACCTGCGAGTTTTACGTCCCCAAAGCCCATGCCCGGCGGGTACGCAAACCGCAGTATGAAGTAGAAGAGCCACAGGATCGCGGCCCCTGCCACCACGCGCAGCGCCGGCACAGCCAGCAGGCCGGGGATGGCACCGTCATGACGCTGCAGGGCGCCGGGAACGGCGCCGGCAATGACTGCGGCATTAAGGAGCAATAGGCCGGCCACGGCATAGGACGGAAATACGATCCGGTTGGGCAGGAGGTGATGCCGGACGTCGATTACGGTGAGACGTACGGCCATCACGGCGAAGTAGGCGCAGGCCGCAAGCACCAGCCAGAAGGCCGGCGGGGAATGCTGCCAGAGTTCGCCCAGTCGTTGGATCACCCTCGGATGCTACTGGAATCCCGCTCGACGACCCACCGCCCGCGCGTAAACTGTGGATATGTCGACGTGGGGCTCCCGGCACCGGTTGAACCCGGAAAGCGATCCAGCCGCTGCCGATCCGGCGCTGTTCCGCAACCTTTGCAGGTCCTCCCCCTGGAAATGGCAGTCCCTGCGTTTCGAGTACTGGGACGAGCCCTTCAGCACTGCCCCCAGCCCGGCAACACCCCTAGTCCGTGCGTGGTTGCGACGCCCCGGCGCCCTGCGCCTTGAGACCGCCGATGGTCGTGTCCTGCACAGCACAACGGGGATCAACGATTCCAAGGACGGCCTCTACGTCAGTGCCACGCGTACATCGTGGCTGCTCCCCCCGCACCTGGTAACCCCCGTCTACGACGGCCATGGCCTGGTGCGGCGGCGGCCTGAGGCGGCCTATGGCGAGCCCGGGTTCGGCAACGGGCGGTTCTCCGCGGCCCTCGACCCGGTGGAACTGGCTGGAAACGCCCCCGTGCCCCTGGAGTTTCCCGGCAGCAACACGGTGGACATCCAGGAGGTCCGGCAGCAGGAGCACGAGGGACGCCCTGTTCTTGAAGCAGTTGTGGCGCCCACAACTGCCTACCGTCCCCTGCATCCGTCAGCGCCGCTGTGCCTGCCCGGCAGATCCCGGATCCGCGTGGACCTCGGCACCGGCGTGTGCGTGGCCAGCCAGTCACTGGAAGCGGGAACTAAAGAGTACGGCCACTGGCTCCGCATCATCGCCGTGGATGAGTACATGCTGGACGACCTGTTCCTGGCCCAGTCAATGAGCCTGACCGACGTCCGGCAGCACATCCCCTGGTATGTCCCGGCCTGACGTTGGCACACCGCAACGATGCCCGTCCGCTAGGCTTCGCGAATGACTTCACTGATCGACGTGTGGCCACTTTTCGGTCTTCGGCTCGCCACGCCCCGGCTGGAACTCCGCCTCATCCAGGACCAGGACATCCCGGCAGCTGTTGCTGCCGCCCAAAGCGGGATCCACGAGGCCGGCAAAAGCCCGTTCAGCACTCCCTGGACGGAGCTCCCGGCAGGCGAACTGGGACCAAACATGGCCCGCTGGTACTGGCACTGCCGCGCCGAGTGCTCCCCGGAGGCCTGGACCCTGCTCCTGGGCATCTGGTACGAGGGCAACTTGATCGGTTGCCAGGATGTGGGAGCCAAGGATTTCGTCAAGCTCAGGACCGTCACCACCGGGTCCTGGCTTCGGCAGTCCGCGCAGGGCCGCGGCCTGGGCAAGGAGATGCGCGCCGCCGTCGTCCTGTATGCGTTCGACTGGCTGGGCGCAGAAGTAGCCGAGTCAGAAGCAGCCGGCTGGAACAAAGCCTCGCTCGGCGTCTCCCGCTCCCTGGGCTACGAACTGAATGGCACCACCAGGAATGCCTGGGGCACCAAAGTCGAAACAGTCCAGCACGTCCGCCTCACCCCCGAAACCGTCAAGAGGCCGGACTGGGAGCTGCAGGTTGAGGGCCACCAAGCAGCAGCGGACTTCCTGAAGGTGACCTGACCACGAGGCGGGTTACGGTCCTTTGCGTAGGAGCGCATCGCCGACCAGCGATGCGCAGGTCGCCCAGCGACCGCAGCGGCGCGCCGGGAGGTGTCTAAGCGACGGCAAAGGGCCGTGGCCCGCCGAACGGAACCACGGCCCTTCAAGCGCACTCCGGCTTAGCCTTCGAGCAGTTCCGTCACCAGGGCTGCGATCGGTGAACGTTCTGAGCGGGTCAGGGTGATGTGGCCGAAGAGCGGGTGTCCTTTCAATGTTTCGACGACGGCGGCAATTCCGTCGTGGCGCCCGACGCGGAGGTTGTCGCGCTGGGCGACGTCGTGCGTGAGGACGATCTTCGAGTTCTGGCCGATGCGGCTCATGACCGTCAGCAGGACGTTCTTTTCCAGCGACTGGGCCTCATCAACGATGACGAAGGCGTCGTGCAGGGAGCGTCCGCGGATGTGGGTGAGGGGCATGACTTCGAGCATGCCGCGGTCCATGACCTCTTCCACCACTTCCTGGCTTACCAGTGCCCCGAGGGTGTCGAAGACTGCCTGTGCCCAGGGATTCATCTTCTCGGACTCGGACCCGGGGAGGTAGCCCAGTTCCTGTCCGCCCACTGCGTAGAGGGGCCGGAACACTATCACTTTGCGGTGCTCACGACGCTCCAGGACCGCTTCAAGGCCCGCGCACAAGGCCAGGGCCGACTTGCCCGTCCCCGCCCGGCCGCCGATGGAGACGATGCCGACGGCGGGATCCATCAGCATGTCAATGGCGAGCCGTTGTTCCGCGGACCGCCCATGCAGGCCGAACACATCGCGGTCACCCCTGACCAGGCGGACCTGCTTGTCCGGCCCCACCCGGCCCAGCGCGGACCCGCGGTTGGAAAGCAGGACCAGTCCGGTGTTCACCGGCATTTCCGCCGCTGCCGGAATGAACACAGGTTCGTGCCCGTACAGGGCAGTGATCTCCTGCTCGCCGGCTTCCACTTCGGCGACACCCGTCCAGCCGGAGTCCTTGACCAGCTCGTTGCGGTATTCGTCGGCCGTCAGCCCCATGGCGGACGCCTTGACCCGCATGGGAAGGTCCTTCGACACCACGGTGACGTCCCGTCCCTCGTTGGCGAGGTTCTTGGCGACGGCGAGGATGCGGCTGTCATTGTCGCCGCTTCGGAACCCCAGCGGCAGCACCTCGGCGGAGATGTGGTTCAGTTCCACCATGAGGCTGCCGCCGTCGTCGCCGATGGGAATGGATGTGCTGAGGCCGCCGTGTTTGACCCGGAGGTCATCGAGGAGCCGGAGCGCTTTCCGCGCGAAGTAGCCAAGCTCGGGGTCGTGCCGCTTGGCCTCGAGTTCGGTGATGACCACCACCGGCACGATGACCTCATGTTCCGCAAAGCGCAGCAGCGCACGAGGGTCGGACAGCAGGACGGAGGTGTCGATCACGAACGTGTGGATGGCGGCTTTCCTTCCGGAGACAGCAAAACCGGCCGCAGCATCTTTTGCTGTGCCGGTCTCTGGATTGGCTCGCACGGCGCGAGAGGCAGCTTTCTGTCCCTGGTCCGAAGGGACCGCGGGCAGTTGTTCAGAAGTAGCCACATCGACTCCAGCCCCGGGCACATGCCCGGAATTGTTAGTGGTGAGGCGGCTCGGCCACGAGGCCGGGTCCGGCCTCCCATACAACCGGTGCGATGTATCGCTCCATGTACTGGCCTCCCCGATCAGCCGGCGGTTTGCCTGCTGATGAATATAACGTAAATCCATCGGAAGTAATTTCCGCAACCATTACACGGCGATTCCTGTTGCCTCCGCGTGAACTGTCGGTGAACCCGGACGGTCAGGAGCCGAAGCGCCGCTGCCGGCCGGCGTAATCCCGGAGGGCGCGCAGGAAATCCACTTTGCGGAAGGCCGGCCACAGGGCCTCACAGAAGTAGAACTCGCTGTAAGCGCTCTGCCACATCAGGAACCCGGAGAGCCGCTGTTCGCCGGAGGTGCGGATTACCAGGTCCGGATCCGGCTGGCCCCGGGTGTAGAGGAACCGGGAAATGTCGTCCACGCAAAGATCATCCGCGAGCTTGCCGATGTCCGTGCCCTTGGCGACGGCATCGTGCAGGAGTTCACGGACGGCGTCCACGATTTCCCGCCGCCCACCGTAACCCACCGCCACGTTGACGTGGATTCTTTCGCGGACCGGCGTCCGCGCCGTGAGCTTGTTGAGCCGCTCCGCAAGGTAGTCCGGCAGCAGCTCGGGCGCGCCCATGGCGTGCACCGAGATGTTGGCGTCCTCGTCCAGCCGGTCCAGGGTGTTGGCAATGATGCCCATGAGGAGGTCGAGTTCTTCACTGGACCTGTTCATGTTGTCCGTGGAGAGCATGTACAGCGTGACTACCTTGACGCCGAGTTCCTGGCACCAGCCAAGGAATTCATGGATTTTGTCCGCTCCGGCCTGGTGGCCCTGGCTGGTGGGCGCGTTGAACTGCTTCGCCCAGCGCCGGTTGCCGTCCACCATGACGCCGATATGGCGGGGAATGCGGTCGCGCGCGAGATCCCTGAGCAGCCGTCGCTCATAAAAGCCGTAGAGGAACCCGGGCAACTCCACGCGGTCTCTCACCTGACTTCCTTGCTGTACGTTCGGCTTGCACATCCTAGGCTACCGTCAGCCGCGGACGGTGAAGCTCCCTTCGCCCGTGCGCAGGCCAATCACCTGTTACTGGGCAGTAACTTACCGGCCCGTAAGTTATTCTGGAGCCATGAACAGCGACACCCCGGACGCTTTCCGGACCCCGCAGCCTCAGGACAAACCCGGAGCGGAAACCGGCGCGGGAACGAGCGCCGATACGGGTGCCATGGACGATGCAGCCGTGCGCCTTGCCGAGCTCCTGATGATCAAGCCGAAGTGGCGCGGCTGGATCCACACGGTGACTGCACCACTGGCACTTGCGGCGGGGATGGTCCTGGTGCTGCTGGCTCCGACGGTCGACCGGAAGCTGACTTCGGCCATCTACGCGGCCACCGGCGTTCTGCTGTTCGGCGTCAGTGCTGTGTACCACCGTGGCAACTGGTCCCCGCGGGTGAAGATGGTACTCAAGCGGCTGGACCACACAAACATCATGCTGGTCATCGCCGGCACCTACACCCCGCTGGCGTGGACCCTCCTGGAACGGCCCCAGGCGGTCCTGCTGCTGTGGGTCATCTGGTCAGGCGCCATCCTGGGCGTGCTGTTCCGGCTGCTGTGGACTGAGGCGCCCCGCTGGCTCTACGTTCCGATCTACATCGCGCTGGGCTGCGGTGCGCTCTTCTACCTCCCGCAGTTCTTCCAGGCCAGCGCCCCCGCCGCCGTCCTCATCTGCGCGGGCGGCGTCCTCTACATCACCGGCGCCGTCTTCTACGCCATGAAGAAGCCCAACTTCAGCTACCACCACTTTGGCTTCCACGAGCTCTTCCACGCCTTGACCGTGGTGGCCTTCGCTGCGCACTTCACAGCCATAACCCTGGCGGTGCTTAGCTAGGAAGCGGGCAGCCCCTGCTGCCTCTAGTGCCGGCGTTTTCCCGGGTCGGCTTCCGCTCCGCCGTCGGTCGGGCCCGGGAAAGGCCCCCCTGCAGCAGGACCTGCCACCCCCGGGCCTGCCTCTGCGGCTTCGGCCGCTTCAACGTCAGCGGCGGCTGCTGCGGCAATGCGCTCCTCCTCCACCTGGGCCCGGTAGCGGACCCGCCTGATCCGGCGGACCATGTCCACAATCAGCAAAGCAGTGGCCACCACAAAAAACGCCGTCATGATGAATCCCAGCAGACCCGGTGTGACCTGGTCCTCGGAGATCCCCTCACGCAGGGAAGGTGTGGGCAGGGGCGAGGGGGTGGTAGCCAGGCTGAGGAGCAGACGTTGCACGTTGAAAACCTTCTGTGGAGCGATGTCAGCAGGCAGCAGATACGGCGGCCCGAATCCGGGCACCTCTTCTACGCGGCATAGAAATTGCCTGCCGGTTCTATCTTAGCCCTGCGAAGAGGTCCTTCTCGGGGAGCTCTGACGGCACCCTGGACTTGATCAGCGAGTAGTCCTCCCAAGGCCACGCCCGGCGCTGCATCTCAGGGGATACGGCAAAGAAGAACCCCAACGGGTCCACCTGCGTGCGGTGGGCCCGCAACGCGTCGTCGCGCACTTCAAAAAAGTCCCCGCAATCAATCTGCGTGGTGGTGGGATGGGGTGCCGGCGGCGGGGTGTGGCCCTCGGCGTCCGACTCCAGCCACGCGGCGAGCCGCTCGGCGTAAGGGGACTGCAGTCCCGCTTCCTCCAGGGCGAAGTGCAGGGCACGGAACCGCTCCGGGCTGAAAGCCCGGTCGTAGTACAGCTTGCCCGGTTCCCAGGGCTCGCCGGCTTCCGGATAACGCGCTGGATCACCGGCAGCCTCGAAGGCCTCAACGGCAACCCGGTGGGCCATGATGTGGTCCGGATGCGGATATCCGCCATTTTCGTCATAGCTGAGGATGACGTGTGGCTTGAAGGAGCGCACCAGCCGGACCAGCGGGGCGGCTGCCTGGTGAAGCGGCAGGGTGGCGAAGGACCCGGCCGGCAGCGGCGGGAGGGGTTCCCCTTCGGGCAGGCCCGAATCCACGAAGCCCAGCCACTGCTGCTTGATGCCCAAAATCCGGGCAGCGCTTTCCATTTCCAGGCGCCGGGCGCCGGCCATGTCCCGTTTGGGATGGGGCTCACCTTCCACTGCCGGGTTCTGGATGTCCCCCCGTGAACCGTCCGTGCAGGTGGCAACCATAACGTCCACCCCCGACGCTGCGTACATGGCCATGGTCGCGGCACCCTTGCTGGACTCGTCGTCGGGGTGGGCATGGACGGCGAGCAGCCGGAGCGGCGCGTGGGAGTTGCTGGACGCTGTCATTGAAAGGACGGCTCCTTATTCTTACTTGCGGCTTGATCGCTGCTGAACGGTTCACTGTACGGGCGGGCGCTTGGGATCCTGCTGCCCCGGTTGGCCGGGAAGGCTCCGGCGGAAGGGGCACTAAACTGGTCTGGTGACTTCTCCGGAACAGTCGGCCCATTCCGAGCCCGCGAACACTAGCCTAGCCAATCGTTATGGTGCTAAGAAGCGGCGGCTCTCCCCTGCCGCCAAGCGCATTGGCGGAGGCGTTGCACTGGCCGCCGGCATCGGTTTTATGGCCTGGGTTTCCACGTCGAATTCCTTGAATGACGTCAGCTTCAAGGACATCGGCTACGTCACCACGGACGCCACGCTCGCCGAAGTGGACTTCCAGGTGACCAGGGAACACGGGATATCCGTGAAGTGCGCCGTCAAGGCCCTGGATTCGAAATACGCCGTGGTGGGGTGGAAGGTCGTGGACATTCCTCCCTCGGAACCTGATGGAACAGCCGACGGCGGACGTACAGTTTCGCAGCGGGTGCCGGTCAGGACTGAGTCACTGTCCGTGTCCGGCGTGGTGGACAGCTGCTGGATTCCCGGGGAGTCCGGCGCGAAGATGTGATGCGCGCCGCTTGCTCGTTGGGATAAATCCACTGGGTTGACTACAATGGAGCAATACCTTTACCCCGCTGAGCTGGTTGCTGTTCCACAAGTGGCCACCGTGGCGGGGTCTTTTGCATGTAAGACCATTAGAGGAGAAGTCCGTGTCTACCACCAACAGCGCAGCAGCAGCCTGGCTTACCCGGGAAGCTTTTGACCGCCTGAAGGCAGAGCTGGACCACCTTTCCGGCGCTGGCCGGGCGGAGATCGTCCAGAAGATCGAGGCAGCCCGGCAAGAGGGTGACCTCAAGGAAAACGGCGGCTACCACGCGGCAAAGGAAGAGCAGGGCAAGATCGAGGCCCGCATCCGCCAGCTCACCGCCCTGCTTCGGGACGCCCACGTCGGCGAGGCCCCGGCCGACGACGGAATTGTGGAGCCCGGAATGATTGTTGTGGCCAGGATCGCCGGGGACGAAGAGACCTTCCTCCTCGGCTCCCGGGAAATCGCAGGCGATTCCGATCTCGATGTGTTCAGCGAGAAGTCGCCGCTGGGTGCGGCCATCCTGGGCCACAAGGAAGGCGACAGCCTGAGCTATACAGCACCTAACGGCAAGGACATCAAAGTCGAGATCCTTTCGGCCAAGCCATACGCCGCGTAGTCGTCAGCCTGACATGAATGCTGGCCGCCCCAAACGGGCGGCCAGCATTTTGTTTTAAGGCCCCGGCTTCAAGCCCGGCTGCCTGCTGATCCTTTGCGCGGTCTTAGCAGCAGGGCGGCCACCACCCCGCCGGCAGCACCGCCAAGGTGGGCCTGCCAGGAGACGTATCCCGCAACGAAGGGCAGCAGTCCCAACAGGATGCTGCCGTAGCCCATGAACAGGACAACGGCAAGCAGGATCTGCCGCCAGCTGTGGTTGAAGAACCCACGAACCAGCAGGAAGGCGAACAGTCCGAATACCAGGCCGGATGCCCCCACGGTGATGCCGCCGTTCCCGATCAGCCAGACCGTGACCCCGGACCCGAGCCAACTGAAGGCCAGTGCTGTCAGGAAGACCCGGAGCCCGGAAAGAAACACCAGGAAGCCGAAAATGATCAGCGGCAGGCTGTTGGACAGCAGGTGGTTCAGGTTGGCATGCAGGAGCGGGAACGTGAAGATGTCCAGCAGCCCGTCCGCGCTCCGTGGGCGCAGGCCGAACGTCCGGTTAAGCGAGCGCAGCATCAGAGCGTTGAACAGTTCGATGGCGAACAACAAGGCAACGAAGCCGCCGAGCACCAGCAAGCCGCCTTTTGCCCGGGCGGCAATGGTCTGCCGTTCCCCATAGCCTCCGCTGCCCATCAGTCCGGCCATGTTTCTCCTAATGCACCACGATGGGCTGGAAACCCTCGGCGCGGAGTGCGCTGAGGACCTGCTCCCCGTGCTGGTGGCCCTTAGTTTCCAGGTTCACGGTGATCGAGACGTCACCCATGCTGATGGACCCGCCCACCCGCGTGTGGTCCAGACCTGTGACGTTGGCGTCGTTCTCGGCAATGATCCGGGCAATGGTTGCAAGGGAACCCGGACGGTCGTCCAGCATCATGCGGACGGTCATGTAGCGCCCCGCAGCGGAGAGGCCACGCTGGATGACTTTGAGCATCAGCATCGGGTCGATGTTGCCGCCGGAGAGGACCACGGCGGTAGTCCCCGGATTTTCGATCTTGCCGTCCATGAGGGCAGCCACACCCACAGCGCCGGCAGGCTCAACCACCATCTTTGCCCGCTCCAGCAGGAAAATCAGCGCCCGTGCCAGGGAATCTTCGCTGACCGTGACGACGTCATCCACGAGCTCGCGGATGATGCTGAAGGGAAGCTGCCCCGGGCGGCCCACGGCAATGCCGTCGGCCATGGTGGACACCTTCTTCAACGGCACGAGCGCATCAGCAGCCAATGAGGGCGGGTACGCCGCGGCGTTCTCCGCCTGCACGCCGATGATGCGGATCTCCCGGCC
Organism: Arthrobacter sp. sptzw32; assembly: GCF_059089735.1. Taxonomy (NCBI): domain Bacteria; kingdom Bacillati; phylum Actinomycetota; class Actinomycetes; order Micrococcales; family Micrococcaceae; genus Arthrobacter; species Arthrobacter sp. sptzw32. Next base: position 291,104 of record NZ_JBNHEZ010000003.1, read on the forward strand.
CAGTTCCCTGGCCCGGGCTTTGATGGCGACGGCGACACCCGCCAGGAGTCCGCCGCCCCCAACGCCCATGAGGACGGTGTCAACGTTGGGCACCTGTTCCAGGATTTCGAGCCCCAGCGTGCCTTGGCCCGCGACGACGTCCACATTGTCGAACGGGTGGACGAAGACGGTGCCGGTCTCGTCGCTGTACCGCTGTGCTTCTGCGAGCGCTTCGTCGACGTTGTGCCCGTGCAGGATGACTTCTGCCCCGTGTCCGCGGGTGGCAGCGAGTTTGGGCAGTGCCACGCCCAGCGGCATGTAGATCCTGGCTTTGATGCCCAGGCTCTTGGCAGCTACGGCGACACCCTGGGCGTGGTTGCCTGCGGAGGCAGCCACAACGCCCCGCTTTTTTTCTTCCCCGGACAAACGAGCCATGCGCACGTAGGCGCCGCGGACCTTGAACGACCCTGCCCGCTGCAGGTTTTCGCACTTGAGGTAGACATCGCCGCCAATAATGGCGCCCAGTGCCCGGGATGATTCCACCGGCGTCCGCGCAATAATCCCATCGAGCAACTTCTGCGCCTCCAGGACATCGTCCAGCGTGACGGGAAGGGTTTCAAGGATGTTCACGGACTAATCTCCTCTGGATTTCGGTCCCGGCGCCGCGTCCTTGGGACGGGCGTCAGGTTGTTCTGCTTCGGTGCTGGCTGCGGCGTCCTTGCCGCCCTTAAGGGCGTCCGGCGGGTCAACACGCGTAATGGTGTTGTCCGGGCCGGCGCCGGCAGTCACCAGGCTTTCAGGCGTTGCCAGCACCTGTTCATGTTCCCACGTTCTGGCTGCTATGTAGCGAACGGCAGAATTTGCGACGGCGAGGACCGGCACTGAGAACAGCGCGCCAGGAATTCCTGCGAGGTAGGAGCCGGCCGCTACGGACAGGATCACAGCTACTGGATGCAAGGCAACGGCCTTGCCCATCACCAGGGGCTGGAGGATGTGGCTTTCCAGTTGCTGCACCAGCAGCACTATGCCGAGCATGATCAGGGCGTTGATGGGGCCGTTGGCGACCAAAGCCAGCAGTACTGCGATGGCGCCGGTAACCAGTGCACCCACGATGGGGATAAACGAACCGATGAACACCAGCACACTCAGGGGCAGGGCAAGGGGGACGCCGATGATGGCCGCACCCACGCCGATGCCCACTGCATCGACAAAGGCGACGAACATCTGGATGCGCGCATAGCTCACCATTGACGTCCAGCCCTTCCGCCCCGCACCGAAGGTCGCCGCCCGCGCCTTCCGCGGCAGCAGCCGGACGAGGAAGGCCCAGATCCGGTCGCCTTCGAGCAGGAAAAAGATGAGGACGAAGAGAGCGAGCACCAGTCCGGCCGCGAAATGCCCGGCGGTACTGCCAAAGGACAGGGCACCGCTGAGGATGCTGCTGGTGTTGTCCTGGAGAGCGGTACTGGCTTCCTGCAGGTACTTGTCGATCTGGTCGGCCGTCAGGTGGAGGGGTCCTTCGGACAACCAGTTCTGGATCTGCCTGATGCCGGTCAGCGCTTCGGACCAAAGCTCACCGAAGCCGGCAACGAGCTGCCTGCCCACCAGCGCCAGTGATCCGCCGATCAGGCCGAGGAAACCAACCACAGTGATGGCCACGGCAGCGCCGGCGGGCACTTTGCTCAGTTTCAGCCAGCTCACAACCGGGCTCAGGAGCCCGGCCAGGAGAGCGGCCACCATCACCGGGATGATGAGGAAACTGATCCCCCGCAGCAGCCATACCAGCACACCACCGACAAGGAGGATGAGCCCCACACGCCACGCCCAGGACGCGGCGATGCGCACCCCATAGGGAATGTCCTGGTCCAGTTCGCGGTCCGTGAGGACCCGCAGTGGCGTAGTTCCGGTTGCCGGTGCAGCAAGTGGTTGCCGCAGCGGGGTTTGAGGGTCGGGCGAAACGGGATCCTCGGCTGGCGTCATAGCCTAATAATTCACCAGCCGCGGGCTAATGGGAAACTTAGCCGCCGGCGGCCGGGCGGTAGTCGATGCCCCAGGACATAGTGAAGGATTCGCCCGGCTGAACCCAACGGAGGCCGTCGCCGGAGTTAAAGGCGTTGGCCGGACCGGTCATCGGTTCAACTGCCACCGCCCGCCTGCGCCCCGGGTACTGGGTGCTGACATAGATGTGGACGTACTGGCAGGACTCGTCCTGCCAGAGGCTCACCTCACGGCCATCGGGCGCCGCCAGGACATGCCGGGCCTTGCCGTCCTCGAAGCGCAGTCCGGTAAGGGCAACGTCCACGCTGAGCGGCGCAATGCGCCGGCCGTCCCGGAAATCGGTCTCGCCCTGGACGGGAGCGCTGCTGCGCGGAATGAGGCGCTCGTCGGCCAGCAGTTGCGTGTCAGCGGAGACGGTCAGCACCAACTCCTCGATATCGGCGTCCCCCAGCCGCAGGTACGGGTGTGCCCCCAGGACGAACGGCGCAGGTGCCTTGGCATCATTAGCCAGGGTCTGGCGGACCACCAGGCCGAGATCCTCGGTGAGAAAGTACTGCACACGGTGCCGCGCCAGGAACGGATAACCATGCTGGGGAAAAATGGTGGCTTCAAGGGTTACCGAATGCTCGGCCTCGTCAACCAGTGCATAGGAGGCGTTGCGAAGGAGGCCGTGGCTGGCGTTGTGGCGGGCCACTTCCGTGATGGCCAGCTGCTGCTTTTTGCCGTCAAGGAACCATTGCCCGTCTTCCACCCGGTTGGCCCAGGGAGCCAGCGTAATCCCGCATCCCCCGGGCGGGATCTCATAGTCGCCGTAAGACTCCGTGAGCTGGACCCCCGCCCTGCTGAACAGGCGAAGCCCGGCGGCCAGTTCGGTAACCACTGCGAGGGCGTCTCCCCGCCGGAGTTCATACTGCCGGCCGGTGGCATATGCCCGGTAGCCTGAAGCGGCACTGGTTTCGAGGGGTGATTCGGTAGTCATGTGCAATACCGTACAGCTCGTCCGTTGCTCCCGCACCCGCGAGAAATGTTCTGTTTTGTTTGCTTCTATTCTTTTTTGAGCGTCCTATGACAGAATGAAACCAGTTGCAGCTACGCCATAAGGACGGGATCCATGACGGGAATCACCAGCACCAGGCTCTCCGATGGGAGGGAGCTGATCTACTTTGACGACGCGCACGCTCCCAAAGCGCGGACCGCGGACACCATCATGGACCACCGCGGTCTGCCTCCGCGGGGCGAACCCGGCGAGGTCCGTTTCGATGCGCTCACCGGCGAATGGGTCGCGATTGCCGCCCACCGACAAAGCCGGACCCATTTGCCGCCCGCGGACCAGTGCCCGATTTGCCCCACAACCGCCGGCAATCCTTCGGAGATACCGGCTGACGACTACGACGTCGTGGTGTTTGAAAACCGTTTTCCATCGTTGGGCCCTGCTCTGGGGGCGGTCCCGGCGGAAGGGGCCTGGGGAACAACGGGACCGGCTTACGGCCGCTGCGAAGTGGTGGCGTTCACCCCGGCCCATGCCGGGTCCTTCAGCGGCCTGAGCGAAGCGCGCTCCCGCACTGTCATTGAGGCATGGGCGCAGCGCACTGAAGCCCTGAGCACGCTTCCCGGAATCAGACAGGTTTTCCCCTTCGAAAACCGGGGCGCCGACATCGGTGTAACCCTCCACCATCCCCACGGCCAAATTTATGCTTACCCGTTTGTCACTCCGCGCGCGGGTGTCCTGGGAGCCGCTGCCCGAAGGTTCTATGATGCGGCGGACGGCCGAAAGACCCTCACGGGCTCGCTGCTGCGCTCCGAACGCGAGGACGGCAGCCGGATGGTCGTGGAAGGAGAGAACTTCAGCGCCTACGTTCCCTTCGCTGCCCGCTGGCCGCTTGAAATCCATCTGGTTCCCCACCGCCAGGTGCCCGACCTGGCGGCGCTGAGCGGGGAGGAAAGGGATGAACTGGCCCACGTCTACCTTGACCTGCTCAAACGGCTGGACGCGCTGTACCCCACACCCACTCCCTACATTTCCGCGTGGCATCAGGCCCCGCTGGACTCACTGTTGCGTCCCGCCAGCTATCTTCACCTCCAGCTGACCTCGCCGCGGCGCGCCGCCGACAAGCTGAAGTTCCTCGCCGGTTCTGAGGCTGCCATGGGCGCCTTCATCAATGACACCACCCCGGAAAGCGTGGCCGAGCGCCTTCGCGGCGTTACTGTTCCAGCTTCACCACCCTCCCCCGCTGCCTTCCAGGCTGCCCTGCCCGAAGGAGCGTCCGCTTGAGCGCCGCATCTGACCCCTTGTCCACTCCGGAAGCCGCCGGAGCCGGGGAGCTGGCCACCCGTTTCGGCCGGGAGTTCGGCGGGGTTCCCGACGGCGTCTGGCAGGCGCCGGGACGCGTGAACCTGATCGGGGAGCATACGGACTACAACGAGGGGTTTGTCCTGCCCTTCGCGATTGACCGGACCGCCCGCGTGGCGGTCGCGGTCCGCCGCGACAGTTCCGTGCGTCTGTTGTCCACCTACGGCGACCAGGGCGTGGTGACCACCTCGCTGGATGCCCTGCAGCCCGGTTCGGCCAAGGGCTGGACCAAGTATCCGCTGGGCGTCATGTGGGCGCTTCGCCAGCGGGGCATCGATGTGCCCGGCGTTGACCTGCTGCTGGACTCAAATGTCCCGCTCGGCGCCGGACTGTCCTCCTCCCACGCGATCGAATGCGCCGTCATCTCTGCCCTGAACGACCTGACGGGGGCAGGGCTGCAGGCGGAGGACATGGTCCTGGCCACCCACCGGGCCGAGAACGACTTCGTTGGGGCGCCCACCGGGATCATGGACCAGTCCGCCTCGTTGCGCGGGTCGAAGGGCCACGCCGTCTTCCTGGACTGCAGGGACCAGACCGTCAGCCTGGTTCCGTTCGAGACGGAACCGGCGGACCTGGTCATGCTGGTCATCGACACCAAGGTGTCGCATTCGCACGCCGACGGCGGATACGCCTCGCGCCGTGCGTCCTGCGAGCTGGGCGCCGAGGCCCTCGGCGTCAAGGCGTTGCGCGACGTGCAGGTGGGCAGACTCGAGGAAGCAGCGGGACTTATGGACGAAGTGACGTTCCGCCGGGTGCGCCACGTGGTCACCGAGAATGACCGTGTCCTCCAGACTGTGGACCTCCTTTCGGACCAGGGGCCGGCGGCCATCGGATCCCTCCTGGACGCAAGCCACGCTTCAATGCGCGACGACTTCGAAATCTCCTGCCCCGAACTGGACCTGGCGGTAGAGGCCTCCCGCGCCAATGGGGCCCTTGGCGCCCGGATGACCGGCGGCGGGTTCGGCGGCGCTGCCATTGCCCTGACTCCGGCGGGGGCGGAACAAAAGGTGCGCGACGCCGTGGTCGAAGCCTTCGCTGGCGCCGGTTTCGCTGTGCCGGACATCTTCACGGTGACCCCGGCAGACGGCGCCCTGCGGATCGCTTAAACCTCGTACAAACAGTTGGGGGCCCTACCTTTCGGTAGGGCCCCCAACTGGTTTCGGGCTAATGCACCGGATCAAGCGGCAGATTGCCGCTTAGGCGGTTAGTCGTCCCCGCGGAGGATGGCCAGCAGGCGGATGATTTCCACATACAGCCACACGAGGGTGACGGTGAGGCCGAACGCGGCGGTCCAGGAGAAGCGCTGCGGGGCGCCGCTGCGGACGCCCGCCTCGATGCTGGTGAAGTCCATAACCAAAGAGAAGGCCGCGAGACCGATGGCCAGGATGCCGATGGCGATGCCGATGATGCCGCTTCGCAGCCCGAACGGTTCCGTGGTCAGACCCGTTACCATCATGACGAGGTTCACCACGGAGAACAGCGCGTAGCCAACGATTGCGATCATAAAGAACTTCATGGCCTTTGGCGTGGCCCGGACCTTGCCGCTCTTGAAAAGGAGGAGCGTCACGGTAAAGACGGACAGCGTGCCGAGCACAGCCTGAAGCCCCACACCCGGGTACATGGTGTCCAGGACGCGGGTGAGGCCGCCGAGGAAGAGTCCTTCAAGGCCGGCATAGGCAAGAATCAGTGCCGGAGAGGGCTGCTTCTTGAAGGTGTTGACCAGCGCCAGCACGAAGCCGCCCAGTGCGCCCACGATCATTAGGAGCGAAGCAAGGCCCATGCTCACGAACATGGTTACGGCTGCACCGACGAGCAGCACTCCGAGACAGGCCGCCGTCTTGACGATGACGTCGTCGAACGTCATCCGTCCGATATCCGCCGGACCCGCTGCAGGCTGGTTGTACATCTGCTGCAGCTGGGCGTCAGTCATGGGCTGCTGTCCGTAGCCCTGCTGGCCATAAGGAGCCTGGCCGTACGGCTGCTGGCCGTAGGGAACCTGGCCATACGGCTGCCGGCCGTAGGGGGCCTGGCCATAGGGAGCCTGCGGGACAGGCGGTGCCTGGGTGGCTCCACGGAAGCTTTTTCCGTTGAAGATCGGGTTGCCGCCAAGTGCCATTGCGGGATTCCTCCAATAGGGATGTGTTGTGAACCTTATGGTTTACGCTACCAATTTTCACGTGTTCGCACCGCTAAAAGTTCCCTAGGCCGGCGGGTGCAACCCAACTGTGACGTCATCCGCCGCCCATGGTGCCGCACCGGCGTGTTCTGCCTCCGTGCTGCCGGCAAGGAAACACCTCTGCTCAACAAAGGTTTTCCAACCCTTCCCCACCGCTCGGGCTCCCCAACCAAGCCCAGTTGTTACCTGATCGCTATCCTGACGCCGCTGATCACGGCATTTACAGGTACTTTCGGGCTGTAGCATAAGCCAAGCAGGGTGACGGACCTCACATACGTGACGGGTGCAAGGCCTTATGGCATCATCCCAGCCCTGCATCCGTTCGCAGCGGCTGCAATGGCGCAGCCGAGACCGCCCCCCAAGTGGAGGTTTTTAATTTGAGAAGTACATCCCAAGGCCTGCCCGGCCGAGGACGCCGCAGGTTGCTGAGACTGATGGGAGCCATCAGCGCATCCATCCTGGCAATCCTCCTCGTGGCGGCCCCGGCATCCCAGGCCACTTCCCCCTCGCCGACACCATCCCCGTCGAATCAAACCTTCCAAAACAACATCAGCGGCTTCCTCCGGGATGATACCCGCGCTCCCCTGGCTGACGTAACCATCACCGCCAAGAGCGGTGACTTCACCGGCACCGCCAAGTCGTCCGCGAACGGGTCCTGGAGCATCGGCGTGCCGGAGCAGGGCACCTACACCGTGGAACTGGACGAATCCACCCTGCCGGAGGGCATCACTCTTGCCGAGGGCCAGGAAAATCCCCGCGAGGTCACCTTCAGCCAGACTTCCAACCTCTCGGTGATCTTTGCGTTCGGCAAAGGCATTGTGGTCCAGGAGCAGGACTTCGGGCAGAACCTCCTCAACCGCCTCGTCGCCGGCCTGAGCTTTGGCCTGCTCCTGGCACTGGCATCCGTAGGACTGTCACTCATCTTCGGCACGACGGGCCTGACAAACTTCGCCCACGGTGAGATGGTCACCCTCGGCGCCGTGCTGGTGTTTGCCTTCAACGCAATCGGACTTCCCTTCTGGCTGGCCGTCATCCTCTCACTGCTGGGCGGCGCGTTGTTCGGCTATGTCCAGGACCGCGGCCTGTGGCGGCCGCTGCGCCGCCGTGGCACGAGCCTGGTGCCGATGATGATCGTCAGCATCGGTCTCGCCCTTGCTGTCCGGTACGTCATCCAGTTTTTCTTCGGCGGCGCCACCCAGCAGCTGCCGTACGCCCAAAGCCCGGAAATCCAGCTCGGCCCGGTGTCCATCTCGCCCAATAACCTGTGGTCTCTAGGGATTAGCGCCGTGGTGATCGCCTTGATCGGCATCGTCCTGCTGAAAACGCGGCTGGGCAAAGCCACCCGTGCAGTAGCGGACAACCCCGCCCTCGCAGCTGCTTCAGGCATCGACGTCGACGGCGTGATCCGGCTCGTCTGGATCACCGGCGGCATGCTTGCCGCTCTTGGCGGCATCCTCTGGGCCTACTACCGCCCGGGCGTCACTTTCGACATGGGCTCGGCGATCCTGCTGCTGATCTTCGCCGGCGTCACCCTCGGCGGCCTTGGGACCGTCTTTGGTGCCCTGATCGGTTCGATCATTGTGGGCATCTTCGTGGAGCTGACCACCGTGTTTGGCCTCGCTGCCGACCTCAAGTACGTGGGAGCCCTGTTCATTATGATCGTTGTCCTCTTGTTCCGGCCGCAGGGAATCCTGGGCCGACGCGAGCGCGTGGGTTAGGAGACAGCCATGGACTTTGGATTTATTCTTGCCAGCGCCGCCGCGGAGATTTTCAGCCCGACGACGGCGGCCTACGCCCTGGCCGCGCTCGGCCTCGCCGTCCACTTCGGCTACTCCGGGCTGCTTAACTTCGGCCAAGCGGGTTTCATGGCCGTCGGGGCCTACGGCTTCGCGATCTCAACCCTTACCTTTGGCGTCCCGTTTTTTGTGGGCCTGCTGATCGCCGTCGTCGCCTCCGCCATCTTCGCGCTGCTGCTGGGCATCCCCACGCTGCGGCTGCGGGCCGACTACCTCGCCATCGTCACCATTGCAGCGGCAGAAATTGTCCGGTACATCGTGACCACCAACCAGCTCACTTCGGTCACCGGGTCCGCCAACGGCCTGGCAGCCTTCGAAGGAGGGTTCTACTCCATGAACCCCTTCCCTGAAGGCTCCTATTTCGGGATGAACAGCCGCGACTTCTTCATCCGCGTGGTGGCATGGGCGCTGGTCATCCTGTGCTGCACGCTCGTATGGCTGCTCATGCGCAGCCCCTGGGGCCGGGTACTCAAAGGCATCCGCGAAGACGAAAACGCCGTACGCTCACTGGGCAAGAACGTTTACGCCTACAAGATGCAGGCCCTCATTATCGGTGGTGTGCTGGGCGCCCTCGCCGGCATGGTCTTCACCCTCCCCCGCGGATCGGTGCAGCCGGCAAACTACGGAACGGAACTGACGTTCTTCCTCTACACCTGCCTCCTGCTCGGCGGCATGGCCACCGTCCTCGGGCCCGTGATTGGCGCCATGATTTTCTGGGTGGTCCTTTCCCTGACCCAGGGCATCCTGTACGGCCTGATCGAGTCTGGAGCCGTCACGTGGCTGAACACTGTTCAGGCGGGCCAGCTGCGGTACATCCTGGTTGGCATAGCCCTCATGCTGTTGATGATCTTCAGGCCGCAGGGCGTCTTCGGAAACAAAAAGGAGCTGGCGTTCGCATGAGCAAGCACAGCGAAAAAACCACCACCACCGGTGCCGTCGAATATGACTACATGACCGATACCCGTCCCATAGCCGCCGGTGAAACCGGCCCCGGCTGCAAGAAGCGGGACCCTATCGTCGTCGCCGAGAACGTGACCCGGAGCTTTGGCGGCATCAATGCAGTGGACGTCGACTACCTGGAGATTCCCCGCCATAAGATCACGGCCCTGATCGGTCCCAACGGAGCCGGCAAGACCACTTTGTTCAACCTGCTGACCGGTTTCGATACGCCGAACAGCGGCAAATGGCAGTTCGAAGGCCAAAGCCTGGCCGGGGTGTCCCCCTACAAGGTTGCCCGGATGGGGATGGTGCGCACGTTCCAGCTCACCAAGGTCATGGGCAAGCTCACGGTCATGGAGAACATGCGGTTGGGAGCGGCGAACCAGCCCGGTGAGAGCCTCGCCAAGGCACTCTTCAAAGGCATCTGGGGCGGCCGGGAGAAACAGATCACCCAAGAGGCGAATGTCCTGCTGGAGAAATTCAAGCTCGACGCCAAGAAGGACGACTACGCCGCTTCCCTTTCCGGAGGCCAGCGCAAGCTCCTGGAGATGGCCCGGTCCCTAATGGTGCGGCCCAAACTGGTGATGCTTGATGAACCCATGGCAGGCGTCAACCCGGCGTTGACGCAGTCCCTGCTCGATCACATCAAGAACCTCAAAGCCGAGGGCATGACGGTATTGTTCGTTGAACACGACATGCACATGGTCCGGCACATTGCCGACTGGGTAGTGGTCATGGCCGAGGGCAAGGTGGTTGCGGAAGGACCGCCAGGGGAAGTGATGAAGAACCCCGCGGTCATCGACGCTTACCTCGGTGCGCACCATGACGTGGACCTGGGTGACTCCGAAGGCTTCAAGGAACTCGCGGCCGAACTGGTGGCCGACGAAGAATCCATTGTCGGAACAGAGAACGCGGGCATCATCTCCGTCGACGTTCTGGCCGCCGAGGGCAGCAACCCTGCCCGCAGCGGGGAAGGCCAGCCCCAGCGCGACGAACCCCACGGCCGCCACGGAAGCACCGAGACCGGCACCACAGAGAAGGACACCCAATGAGCAGCACCAGCGCGGCACCGGCCGCCCAGCCCGTGACGGAAGGCGACTCGGTGGTCAAGGTCACCGACCTGGTGGCCGGTTACCTCCCCGGGGTCAACATCCTGAACGGCTGCAGCATCGAGGCCCGCAAAGGCGAACTGATCGGCATCATCGGCCCCAACGGAGCCGGCAAGTCCACGCTGCTGAAAGCAATGTTTGGCCTGGTCAAGGTCCACTCGGGCACCGTGGTTGTCCGGGGCCAGGACATCACCGGGCTGAAGGCGAACAAGCTGGTGAGCCGTGGTGTAGGTTTCGTCCCGCAAACCAACAACGTGTTCGCCACCCTCACCATCGAGGAAAACCTGCAGATGGGCATGTTCCAGCGACCCAAGGACTTCGCCCAGCGGTTCGACTTCGTCACCAGCCTTTTTCCTGAGCTCGGGAAGCGCCGCGCCCAGCGCGCCGGATCCCTCTCAGGCGGCGAGCGGCAGATGGTGGCGATGGGACGGGCACTGATGATGGATCCGGCGGTGCTGTTGCTTGACGAGCCGTCCGCGGGACTTTCGCCCGTCAAGCAGGATGAAACCTTCCTGCGCGTCCACGAGATTAACCGGGCCGGCGTCTCGGTAATCATGGTGGAACAGAACGCCCGCCGTTGCCTTCAGATCTGCGACCGCGGCTACGTCCTGGACCAGGGCCGGGATGCCTACACCGGCACCGGCCGTGAACTGATGAAGGACCCGAAGGTCATCCAGCTCTACCTGGGCACGCTGGCCGATACCGTGGAGTAACGGCAAGCCAACAAAGAGCCCCTGTCCGGCAGGACAGGGGCTCTTTGTTGCTTACGAGTGGGGCATTACAGCTTGCCGAACTCCGACTGGAGGGGCTTGAGCTTGTTCTCATTGGTGTACTCGTAGATGCCGATGTAGGCCTCGGTGGGGTCACCGGCGTCCGAGAACGTTACGGGGCCGGACTGGCCGTCGTAATCGATATCCTTGCCTTCGCGAAGCAGGGTAACGCAGGAGGCGAAGCTGGTGCATTTCTCACCCGACTCCGAAACTGCCTTGAGCTGCTTGGAAATTTCAACACCACTGGTGCTGCCGGCTGCCTCGGATGCCAGTGCGATCAGGTTCACGGCGTCATAGGATTCGCCGCCGTAGGTGAAGTCCTTCAGCGCCGGATCGATTTCGAGCAGCTTCTTGGTGAAGCTTTCGTTGGCGAAGGTTCCCGGGAAGGTGCCATGGGCGCCTTCCATGGTGCCGGGCTGGAAGTCCTTGCTGTAGTCCGAGGTGTTGCCGTCCACCAGGAACATCTGGTTGGCCTTCACACCCTTGCCCGTCATTAGCGGCACGATGCTCTTGGCCTGGTCAAAGGTGATCAGGGCGATGGCATCCGGCTTTGCCGCAATAACTTTGTCCACCTGGCTGCTGAACTGGGTGTCGCCCTCGTTGAAGAGCTCCTCCGCCACCACCTTGCCGCCGGCCGACTCGAAAGCTGCCTTGATGTTGGTCGCCAGCCCTGTGCCGTAGGCGTCGTTCAGGACGATCATGCCCACGGTCTGGGCACCGCAGGTGGCCATGTAGTTGCCCAGGACCTTGCCTTGGAGGACATCCGAGGGTGCGGTGCGCCAGTACAGGCCCTTGTCGTCCCAGGTGGTGAAGTCCGGTGAAGTGTTGGCGGGTGAGAACTGGAGCACGCCGGCACCCGTGATCTGGTTTATGACCGTCTTGGAAACACCGGAGGAGGCTGCACCGATGATGGCGTTGACCCCTTGGCCGAGCAAGGCGGAGGTGGACTGGGTTGCGATATCCGTCTTGGTGTCGCCCGAGTCGCGGTGGATCACTTCCACAGGCTTGCCGAGGACGCCGCCGGCATCATTGACTTCCTTGACGCCGAGGTTGACACCGGCAATTTCAGGTGGGCCAAGGTACGCCAGCGAACCTGTGGTGGGCAGGAGGGAACCGAGTTTGAGTGGGGTTTCGGTTGTGCCTTTGGACGGCGGGACGGCGCCACCGGCGCCGGTCGCCTGGGCGGTGCTTCCGCCGGTGGAGCCGGGTGCCGGGCACGCAATTCCTGCCGCTGACCCGGTGGCGGTCTCGGACGCCGTGGGTGTGGACGAACCGCCGCAAGCCGTTGCCATAAAGGCGATGCCGATGCCAAGCGCTGTCAGCTTGGCAACGCGGGTTCCCGCCTGGGGGAATGAAGTCATTTACAAGCTCCTCGATCTAAAGGTGCGAACGGCCTTTGACACGAAAAATCAGGTGTTCCTGATTTAGTTTTCAAGCTAATGCATATGCACAGGGAAGATAAGTGAGAGAGGTCACATCCTTATAACAGTCGTTGCATATGTGGAATTAAACGGAAGAAGCCGCTCGCAGTGCGGACGGCTTCTTCTTCTGACGGCTGCTGCGGCCGGTTTCGCCACGTACCCCAGGTGGGACTCGAACCCACAACACGCGGATTTTAAGTCCGCTGCCTCTGCCAATTGGGCTACTGGGGCAACGGCTCAATGGTATCCCGTCAGAGGCGCGAGAACGGTGCGGCATACCGGAACGTCCCGCGGACGCCGCCCGGCCACAGTGCGAGCGGCAGCAACTGGAATTTGTCGCCCCATTCTTCCTCGGGCGGAAGCACGCCCAGCGATGCGGCCGGGACAAAGCCGAAGCGGGAGTAGTAGTCAGGGCTTCCGAGCAAGGCGATGCCGATCTCCCCCGCTGCGTTTGCCCTGGCGATGCTCTCCGTGATCAGGGCCGAACCAATGCCGTGCCTCTGGAGCCGCGGAGTGACTCCAATGGGGCCAAGGCCCAGGAGTTGCTGGCGGCCCACCCATCCGCGGGTGCTGATGACGTGCCCCACCACCTCGCCGTCAAGCACCGCCACCACACTGAGAGCCGGCAAGTACTCTTCGGCGTCAAAAAGCGCCCGGAGCACACTGACCTCCACCGGCTCCCCTTCCGCCGGCAGGCCGGTGGCAGGCGGGACGGCGAACGCCTCCGCTGTCAGTGCCAGGATCGCATCCCGGTCCTCCGGTGTCTCCCCGCGCAGCAGGAGTTCGGGACGCGGCATCTGCCCGCCCTCCCCCACCTGGGCGCTTTGCCCGGCGAGTTCCGACAGCACCTCAAGGGCACGGAGCGCATCGGCAACCGGCACGAGCAGGTGGTCATGGTGCAGGCCGGCAAGGACATTGCAGCTGATCCTGGCATCCGTGAGGGCCTTACTGACGGCCGCAGTGAGTCCCACGGCTTCCAGTGAGGAGTGGATCTGCAACGTGATCCAGGCGGCCACGAACCCGTAGGACAACCCTTCACGGTCCGCCAGCTCCCGGGGCAGAACCACGGCGAGGCCTTCAGCTTCCCGCACCGCAGCTTCGATCGCGGGCACGAGCGGCCGGTTGTGCGGCCACAGCACGTAGACGTACTCACCGGGGCGCTGGATTGGATGCATCCCGGACAACAGGGCCTGGAGGTTCTTCTCGCCAGTCATGCTGCCCAGTTTAGAAGCCCCACCCCCGGCGCTGCAGGCGTCCGCCGGGCTGGCGCTCAAGGCTGACGCTGCCGGGAAAACGCCAACGGCGGCCATCCCCCAAAGGGACAGCCGCCGTCGTGCGCGCTAGGGCAGGGCCGGCCTACTTGATGCTGGCCGGGACCGCTTCCGTCTTGGTGGTGGCGGTGGAACCCGAGCCGCGGGTTACCGGGGCAGGAGCGTCCGCAGCGGGCGCGGCAGCCGGCTTGGGGGCCGGGGTGGCCGCTGCCACGAAGGCACCGCGCGGGTTGTCCAGGTCCATCAGCTGTGTGGTGTCGCGGCCTGCGAAGAAGCTCAAAATCCAGTTAAGGATCACGCGGAACTTGCGCTCGAACGTGGGCATCGCCAGGCCGTGGTAGCCGCGGTGCGCCAGCCAGGCGAGACCGCCCTTGAGTCCGATGCTGCCAACAAGGTTGATGTTGGCAACACCCTTCCACTGACCGAAGCCTGCAACAGCACCGAGGTTCTTGTGCTTGTAGTCCTTCAGCGGCTTGTCCCAGCGGGAGGCCCACAGGTTCTTGGCGAGGCGCTTGGCCTGGCGGAGCGCGTGCTGGGCGTTGGGGACGCAGGTACCGTCCGGCAGGCCCTTGCCGGTGAGGTCCGGCACCGCGGCGATGTCGCCGGCTGCCCAGGCATTGTCGATGATGCCTTCATCGCCGGCCACGCGGAGGTCCGGGAGGACGCGGACGCGGCCGCGGGGCTCCAGCGGGAAGTCGGTGGAGCGGACAATGGGGTTGGCCTGCACGCCGGCGGTCCACACGAGGGTGTCCGTTTCGAACTCCTGGGCAGGGGTCTTGTCCGGCAGGTTGATGAGCTTAAGGCTGCCCTCGGCGTTGTCCAGGGAGGTGTTGAGGAGTACCTCGATGCCGCGGCTGCGGAGGTGCTCCACAACCCACTCCGCCTGCTTGGCGGTGACTTCGGGCATGATCCGGCCCATGGCTTCAACCAGGACGAAGCGGACTTCCTCCTGCTTGATGCGCGGGTTGTCCCGGACTGCGGCGCGGGCGAGGTCTTCCATCTCCGTGATGCACTCGATGCCGGCGAATCCGCCACCCACCACTACGAAGGTGAGGGCCTTGGCGCGGGCAGCGGGATCGGTCATGGTGGAGGCAACTTCAATGCGCTCCAGGACCTTGTTGCGGAGGGCAACAGCTTCCTCGATGGTCTTCAGGCCGATGCCCTTGTCCGCGAGGCCCTTGATGGGGAACGTACGGGTGATGGCACCTGCGGCCATGACGACGTCGAAGTAGGGCACCTCAAAGTGCGCGCCGCCGTCCGCGGGAGCCACCACGGCCGTGCGGTTGGTGTGGTCGATCGAGGTCACGCGGCCCTGGATCAGTTCGGTCTGCTTGAGGTGCTGGCGGTGGGAGACCACAGCGTGGCGCGCCTCGATGTTGCCGCCGGCCACCTCGGGCAGGAACGGCTGGTAGGTCATGTAGGGCAGTGGATCCACGAGGGTGACGATGCCACCGGCACTCGCGATCTTCTTCTGCAGTTTGAGTGCTACGTACAGGCCGACGTACCCGCCGCCGACGACGAGTACCCTGGGACGGTCCTGGAGCTCTGGGGTGGTTGCCATAGCACAAGGATACAGCAGTTTGTGAAAATCTTCACTAACTGCCCGGACGTTGCAATGTTCAGGTTTTCCGGCCGGAGTCCACCGTGTCCATCGCATCTGTGTCCGGTTCCTCCGCCGGCCCCGCCGGCCTTCCCGCCGCCCGGCGAAGCTGGATGACCGCCGCCGCGATGATCGCCACGAACAACAGGCTGAAACCGATCACGACGGCGCCGCCGAGTGCACTGTCCCGCCGGGAAGGCGGCTCGGCCGCAGGTACAGTTGCCTCCGGCAAGGTGGGCACTGCACTTGGTGCTTCAGTGGTGGGAAGCGGCGCGGGGGTGGCAAAGTTGCCACGCCGGTGGACACGGATCCATTCGGCGATGGAGCCGAGCGGGTTTGCCTCCGCCTCGGGCACGTCGTCCTTCAGGGCCGCCTCCGCGTTGAGCACCCCGTAGCCGTAGAGCGGGTCTCTGCCCGGAGCTCCGGCGTCCTTTGCGGTGGTAACAATCCGGTTGATGACCTGTTCGGCGCTCATAGCCGGCCATTTGGAACGGATCAGTGCCGCAACGCCGGCAACGATGGGCGTTGAGCCCGAGGTTCCCGCCCACTCGGCGTAGCTGCCTCCGGGCACCCCGCCCAGCAGGTTTTCCGCCGGCGCCGCGACGCCGATGCTGATGCCCTGGGAGGATGCGTCAACGCTGGCCGCACCCTTGCGGTCCAGGCCTGCGACCGTCAGGACGCCAGGGATGGTAGCCGGCGCGCCCACTTGAATGTTGCCGCCCACCCGGTTGCCGGCGGCGGCCACAATGACCACGTCTTTCTGCTCGGCGTAGAGGAAGGCCGCGTCCCAGCTTTGCGGCCACTGCGGAGTGGTGCTGCCCAGGGAGATGTTGATGACCCTCGCCCCGTTGTCTACCGCCCAGCGGACGGCTTCAGGGATCTGGTCCTGGTCGCTTTTGCCCGAAGGGTTCGGCGAGCCCAGCCAGGTGGAGACAGCGAGGATTTGGGCTTCGGGGGCCACACCCACGATTCCATCCGGGGGAAGGGCTGCGGGACCGGGCGACGGCGAGGCGGTGGCGTCGGCAGGCTGGTGGCCGCGTCCTGCAAGCATGGTGGCCACCAGTGTGCCGTGTTCCGTCTTGGAGCCCACGCCTTTCTGGCCGTTGGGCTGTCCGGAACCGGAGGCGTCATAGCCGCTAGCGACGGCTCCCTTGAGGTCCGGATGCTGGGCGTCAACCCCGCTGTCGATCACCGCCACCTTGACCCCGGCGCCCTTGGAGACCTCCCAGGCCTTGGTGATGCCGGACTCGGCGAGCCAGTACTGTTTGTCGCGCCATTCGTCGGCTTGTGCGGTTGGGGCAGTGGCGAGGCCAGCGGCGAGGCAACCGCCGGCAAGGACCAGGGCGAGCAGGGCTGCCCCGGCCCGTCCGAGCGGCAGCCTCATTACGGCAGTGTGGATCCGCATGGGCCGTCAGCCAATGCTCAGGGCTATGCCGTCGAGGATGTCGTGTTCGCTTGCTGTGGCTGTTGCAATGCGTCCGCCGGTTAGCCCGGCCAGCTGTTCGAGGATCCGGCCCCAAACCAGTCCCCCTGCGCCGATGACGTCCACCCGGCCCGGGTGCATGTAGGGCAGGGCGGCGCGGTCCGAACGCGTCATGGTCAGGAGGTCGGCCGCGGCCGCGCGGACGGTGTCCAGGGACAGCTCGGTGCCGTGGATGGCGTCCGGCGAATATTCCGGCAGGCGGAGGGCATGGGCGGTGATGGTGGTGATGGAACCGGCAACGCCGACGACGGCGGTGGCCCGTTCCAGGGGCACGTCCTGGCGGGCGCGGGCGATGGCTGCGTCCACGTCGGCTATCGCGGCGGCTATCTGTTCAGCGGTGGGCGGGTCCTGCCGCAGGTGCCGTTCGGTCAGGCGCACGCACCCGATGTCCACTGACCTGGCTGCGGTCACGCCGGCGGCCGTGCCGAGGACGAACTCGGTGCTTCCGCCGCCCAGGTCAATCACCAACACCTCCTGGCCATCAAGGACAGGCAGCACGCTGCTGGCTCCGGCAAAGGACAGCGCGGCTTCCTCGTCGCCGGAGATCACCTCAGGTTCCACGCCCAGCAGGTCCCGGACGCCGTCCACGAAGACGTCCCGGTTCTTCGCGTCCCGGCTCGCGGAGGTGGCAACAAAGCGCACCTTCCCGGCGCAGTGTTCCTGGATGAGGCGGGCGTAGTCAGCGGTGGCCGCAAACGTGCGTTCCAGGGCTTCCGGGGCCAACTCACCGGTGGCGTCCACCCCCTGGCCCAGCCGAACCACCCGCATCTCGCGCACGATGTCTTTGAGCCCGGCAGTTGGGTTGTTGCGGTCGATATCCGCGATCAGGAGGCGGATGGAGTTAGTACCGCAATCGATGGCGGCAACACGCGTCATTTCCCAGCTCCTGCGGTCCCGGAGGTCTTCCGGACGGGTGCGGGCCGGCCCACGATGTCCGGCAGGCCCTGCGGTCCGTGCCGGCTGAGGTCCCTGGACGGGGCTTCCCCGGTGGTGTCCCAGGCGCCGTCGCAGTAGCACCTGTCCGCGGTCCACCACTCGCTGATTGCACTGATGGCGCGGTCCCCCAGCGGATTCACTCCCGGACCGGCCGCGAGGGACTGGCCCACCAAAACATGCAGGCACTTGACGCGGGTGGGCATGCCGCCGGCGGAAATCCCGTCGATCTCGGGGACAGCTCCGATGCCGGAGCGTTCACCGATGGCCGCACGCGCAGCCAGGTAAGCCTCGTGGGCGGAGCGGTAGGCAGCGGCCAGGTCCTCGTCACCTGCCAGCTGCTCATTCATCTCGTTCATCACTCCGGCTGCTTCCAGCCGGGAAACCGCAGAGGTAATGACCGGATGGGTCAGATAGAAGGTGGTGGGAAACGGGGTCCCGTTGCCGAGCCGTGGAGCGGTGGCGGCCACCAGGGGGTTGCCGCAGACGCAGCGGGCGGGAATCTCGACGACGTCCCGGACCGGCCGGCCCAGCTGGCGGCTCAGTACTTCCAGGTCTCGTGCTGATGGCTGGCGGGATTCGTCCCGGGCGGCTGCCGTGTTAAGTTCCACTGTCGCGGGCCGTCCTTCCTTTTGCGGTTCAGTCTGTGGCCGCGCGCGTGATCGACTCCCACAGGGAATCCACCCACGGCAGATCGGCGGGGTCTTGTGCTGCTGCACCGGTCTGGCCGCTGTTGTCTCCGGCCGGCAAATCGCTGCCGAAGACCCAGTAGCCGGTTTCGCCCGGCATAACCATGTTAATGCGGTCGCGGGCCTGCTGTTTCACGTAGTTGGGGTCCTTCCAGCGGGAAACCTGCTGCCGCAGGCTGTCGCCTTCGGCCTCACGGGCGGCGATGTCCGCATTGAGGGCTTCGATTTCAGCCCTCTTGTCGAAGAAGATCTTGACGGTGGGCGCCAGCATGATGGTGATGGCAATCATGACCACTGCCAGCGCGAGCATCCGTCCGGAAAACGCCTTCGCTGGTACTGGCTGCTGGTTTTCACCTGTTTCAGTGCCGGCAGCCGGGGACTTGCTTCGGGCGCTGCTGCCCTTCCCGCTGCCGGCAGGCGCAGTTCCGCGGTGTGGCCCCGGGGCATCCCTGGAGCCGGATGTGTTGCCGCCCGCTGCCTTGCCTGGTCCAGGTGTTGCGGCTTTCGGCCCGGCGGCGCCGGTGGCGGGCATTTCCTTGGCGGAGCCGAAGGGCGCCCGAATGACGTCGGCGTCGGCCGTTTCCTGGCTCGACAGCGCTCCGGGACGGGAAGAGGCGACCTTTGGAACTTTGGGACGGCGGGTAGCCATGACACTCCTGAAACGCGCAGCCTGCCGGGGCCGCCACTAGCTGGGCTGAAACTAATACTGCCGAAACAACAACGGTGGCTATGGTCTTTCAACCATAGCCACCGCCTCGTCGGTTATGCGGCTACTAACCCTTGAAACGCGGGAAGGCGCTGCGGCCGGCGTAACGTGCGGCGTCATCGAGTTCCTCTTCGATGCGCAGCAGCTGGTTGTACTTGGCAACACGCTCGGAGCGGGCCGGGGCGCCGGTCTTGATCTGGCCGGCGTTGGTGGCCACCGAGATGTCGGCGATGGTGGTGTCCTCGGTTTCGCCGGAGCGGTGCGAGGTGATGGTGGTGTAGCCGGCGCGCTGGGCCAGGCTGACGGCGTCGAGCGTTTCGGTGAGCGAACCGATCTGGTTCACCTTGACCAGCAGGGAGTTGGCGGTCTTGGTGTCTATGCCGCGCTGCAGGATGGCCGGGTTGGTGACGAAGAGGTCATCACCCACCAGCTGGACCTTGTCGCCGATGGAGTCGGTGAGGGTCTTCCAGCCGTCCCAGTCGTTCTCGTCCAGCGGGTCTTCGATGGAAACCAGCGGGTAGTCGGACACGAGTTCCGTGTAGTAGGCGCTCATCTCGGCGGAGGTCAGTGCCTTGCCTTCGAACTGGTAGGCGCCGTCGGTGAAGAACTCGGAGGAGGCGACGTCCAGGGCCAGTGCGATGTCCTTGCCCGGGGTGTAGCCGGCGTTCTTGATGGCTTCCTGGATCAAGTCAAGTGCTGCCCGGTTGGAGGGCAGGTTCGGGGCGAAGCCGCCTTCGTCGCCCAGGCCGGTGGCGAGGCCCTTTTCCTTCAGGACGGCCTTGAGGGCGTGGTAGACCTCAACGCCCCACCGCAGGCCCTCGGAGAAGGTCTCGGCACCCAGCGGGACAACCATGAATTCCTGGATGTCGACGTCGGAGTCGGCGTGCGAGCCGCCGTTAAGGATGTTCATCAGCGGGACCGGAAGTACGTGCGCGTTCGGGCCGCCCAGGTACTTGTACAGCGGCAGGTCAGCGGAGGCGGCGGCTGCGTTGGCCACGGCGAGGGAAACGCCCAGGATGGCGTTGGCGCCCAGCTTGCCCTTGTTCGGCGTGCCGTCCAGGTCCAGCATGGCCTGGTCGATGCTGCGCTGGTCCGTGGCGTCGAAGCCGGTCAGGGCCGGTGCGATCTGGTCGATGATGGCGTCAACAGCCTTCTGGACGCCCTTGCCAAGGTAACGGCCCTTGTCGCCGTCACGCAGCTCAACGGCTTCGTGCTCGCCGGTGGAAGCACCGGAGGGGACTGCTGCGCGGCCGATCTGGCCGTCGGAGAGCAGTACTTCAACTTCTACTGTGGGGTTGCCGCGGGAATCGAGGATTTCGCGGGCGTGGATGGCATCGATAAGCGCCATGAATTTGCTCCTTATGGGCGATTAACGGGGAAAATACAGCTGAAAACTCGACGTACTCGTCACGGACCAGCGTAGTCGAGAGTGGTCCGGGTTACGGAAACCTATCCAGCCCCCGGACGTCATGATGGTGCGGTTATAACTCCTGCTGCTGCCCGGGGACGCGTTGCTGGTAGTTACGCACAGCACAGCGCAGGGCACGCTCGGCGTCCAACCCGCCGGCATGGGCGGACTGTACGACGGCGAGCAGCAGCTCGCCCAGCTCGTCCTCGGACGCGAAGGCGGGAACTTCCATGGATGGTTGAGCCTGTGGAAGCCCTGCCCTTGCAGCCCGGTTGATGGATTTTTGCGTCCGGGCCAGCGCGGGGAGCGCCAACGGGATGCCCTCGAACGGGTCATGCCGGCCCGGCCGCTCTGCCCGCTTCACCGCGTCCCACTTCTGCACGATCTCTTCAACCGTGGCCGGAAAGCTGTCCTGCAGGGAGCCGTCGGGGCGGAAGACATGCGGGTTCCGGCGGATCATCTTGGCGCTCAGGCCGCGTGCGACGTCCTCGAAGGTGAAGGATCCGCGCTCCTCGGCAAGCCGGGCGTGCAGCACCACCTGAAGCAGTACGTCGCCCAGCTCGCCGCGGAGTTCGGCGTCGTCAATGTCTTTGCCCGTCCCGGCCTCAATGGTTTCCGCCACCTCGTAGGCCTCCTCAAGGAGGTACTCCACCAGGGATTCATGGGTCAGCGCGCCCATCCACGGGCAGTGCTCGCGCAGGGCGGCAATCTGCCCCAGCAGCTCCCCCAGTGGCTCCCCGGTCGGGGCGCTGCCCGAATCCGGGCTGTCAGCCAAGGTTTGCGTAGGCGTCGTTGATGTACTCCACCAATGCTTCCTTTTCCTCAAGGGGCAGGAAGGATGCCTCGGCGGCGTTCAGGGTCAGCTCCAGCAGGTCATCGAGGTCGTAGTCGAAGGTTTCCACCAGGAGGTCGAACTCGTCGGTCAGGGTGACACCGCTCATCAGCCGGTTGTCGGTGTTGATGGTGACGTTGAAGCCGAGCTGGTAGAGCATGTCCAGCGGGTGGCTCTCGATGCCCTCGCCGAACCCGGCGATGGCACCGGTCTGAAGGTTGGACGACGGGCAGACCTCGAGGGCGATGCCACGGTCACGGACCCAGCTGGACAGGTCCCCGAGGGTCACCAGTCCGATGGTGTCCTCCGTCCCGTCATCGTCGTCGAACTCCACGGTGATGTCCTCGGCGATCCTGACGCCGTGGCCCAGCCGCAGCGCCCGGCCATCCACCAGGGCGGACTGGATGCTCTCCAGTCCGCCCGCCTCCCCGGCGTGCACCGTGGCCGGGAAGTTCTGCTGGGCGAGGTAGGTGAAGGCGTCCTTGAAGCGGGAGGGCAGGAAGCCGTCTTCGGCTCCGGCGATGTCGAAGCCCACTGCGCCCTTGTTGCGGTGGCGGACGGCGAGTTCGGCGATCTCCTGGCCACGGTCCGCGTGGCGCATGGCGGTGATCAGCTGGCCCACTTGGATTTCGCGGCCCGTCTCCCCCACGGCCTCGACTCCTGCCTCAAGGCCTTCCTGCACCGCTTCAACGGCTTCGTCCAGGGTGAGGCCCTTCTGCAGGTGCTGTTCGGGCGCCCACCGCACTTCGCCGTACACCACGCCGTCGTCAGCGAGGTCCTCGACGAACTCCTTGGCCACGCGGAAGAGCCCTTCAGCGGTCTGCATGACGGCAACAGTGTGGTCAAAGGTCTCTAGATAACGGACCAGGGATCCGGAGTCCGCGGACTCCCGGAACCATTGGCCGAGCGCGACGGGGTCAGTCGACGGGAGGGTGTGGCCGACTGCCTCGGCCAGTTCGATGATGGTGGCCGGACGGAGTCCTCCGTCCAGGTGGTCGTGAAGTGAAACCTTGGGCAGGTTCTTCAGGTCAAAATCGATGGCAGGGGCAGCGTCAACAATAGGCTCAGTCACGTACCCCACCTTAGGGTGGGCGGCAGTTCATTGCCAGCGGCTAGGTGGCCGCCGGTTCGCCCTCTCCTGCTGCCGGTGCCAGGGCGGCGGTGCCGCCGGCCTGGTTGTCCCGTGCCCCGTTGGGACCGCCGTCGAGCCACCCGTCCACTTCCTGGGCGTCGTTACGGGCGAGGTGCCTGTGCCACAACCTGAGCAGGTGGTCGATGAGGATCCCCAGCAGAATCGCGAACACCACCGCAATGCCCGCGCTGAGCAGGGGGTTGTGGTGCAGCCAGGGGAAGGAGCTGGCCAGCAGGCCGATGCCGATGGAATACCCAACCCAGGTGATGCAGGCAAAGGCGTCCAGCAGGAAGAAGCGGCGGTGGGAGAAGCCGGTGCTTCCGGCGACATAGTTGACGGCTACCCGGCCCCAGGGAATGTAACGGGCAGTGAAGACCAGCACGGCACCACGCTTGTCCAGCTCGTAGCGCGCCCAGCCGAAGGCCTTCTGCACCCTGGGCCGGCGCATCCACTTCCACCGGTTCAGCCCGATCTTGCGTCCGAGCATAAAGGCCATGTTGTCCCCGGCGATGGCGCCTATCAGTGCGGTGAGGCCGAGGATCCAGAGATTGGGTTCCCCGCTGTGCCGGGAGAATGCGGCGAGGGCCACGATGAGGGTCTCGCTGGGGACCACCATGGCGAAGCCGTCAACAAAGAAAAACAGGAGCAGGATTGGGTATATCCACCACTGACCAGCTGCATGGAGCACGGCCTCATTAATAAACTCCACGCGGTCTTGCTCCTATGCAAAATGGCACCGGCCGGAAGTGGCGCAGCCGAAGCGGAAATCGTTCCTAAGTGTCCCACGGCCGCGGCGCACTTCGCTACGCCCCGTCCTACCCGGACAACGGTTCAACTACGCTTCCGGTTCCTTCATCCGTTCCATCATGGGAGACCTGCGCCGGACCCTGTTGATGATGATGTCCACCACGATCCCGAGCGCCACCGCACAGATGATGGCGATGACGGCACCCAGGAGGTGGTTGTCTTCAAACCATTGGCCAAAGAACAGGCCGATTCCCACCGAATAGGCAGCCCAGAGGCTGGCCGACAGGACGGTCAGCCCCACGAAGCGCAGGTGCGGATAGCGTGTGACGCCGGCGGTGAGGTTTACCGCAACCCGCCCGATGGGGACGAACCGTGCCACGAGGATGAGCGAGGCGGGGCGCTTGCGCAGCTCCCGGCCCGCCCACCGGAAGGCACTTTGCATGCGGGGACCCCGCATCCAGGCCCAGCGCCGCGTGCCCACCCTGCGCCCGATCAGGTAGGCGATGTTGTCCCCCGAAAAGGCCCCCAGGGCAGCCACCATCATCAGGAGCCAGGGATTGGGAACATCTGCGGTGGCAGCGACCGCGGACAGGCCAACCACCACGGACTCGCTGGGGATGGGCGGGAAGAAGCCGTCAATGATGCAGCATGCCAGGACGAGGAGCAGCACCCAGGGCTGTCCGGCCGCGGCGAGAATGAAGTCATTGATGGCCTGCATGGGTCCCTATGCTATGCGGTCGATGATCAGGCGCTGTGCCGGCCGTGATCCCTCGGGCGCAATGACTACTGCGTTCTCCAGCGCTTCCTTGGCGCGGGCGAACCTTTCCGGGGTGTCGGTGAGCAGTGTCATCAGGGGCTCGCCCGCCCGGACCATGGCGCCCGGCTTGGCGTGCATCCGGACGCCGGCGCCTGCCTGCACCACGTCCTCCTTGCGGGCCCTCCCGGCGCCCAGGCGCCAGGCTGCCACGCCCACCGCAAGGGCATCGAGTTCCACCAGCACTCCGTCGGCCGGCGCGTAGACCACCTCGGATTCCCGGGCCACCGGAAGCTCGGCGCGGGGGTCGCCGCCCTGGGCCTCGATCATCCGGTTCCAGACGTCCATGGCGCGGCCGTCTTTCAGGGCAGCTGCGGGATCGGCGTCGTGGACCCCTGCAGCGGCGAGCATCTCCTCGGCGAGCCGGACCGTCAACTCCACCACGTCGTCGGGACCCCCGCCCGCCAGCACCTCGACGGACTCCTCCACCTCGATAGCGTTGCCCGCGGTCAGGCCCAGGGGGGAGCTCATGTTGGTGAGAAGGGCAACGGTGTTGACCCCTGCATCCTTGCCGAGCGCCACCATGGTTTCGGCAAGTTCGCGGGCAGTGGCCTCATCCTTCATAAAGGCGCCGCTTCCCACCTTCACGTCCAAAACCAGGGCTCCGGTCCCCTCGGCAATTTTTTTGCTCATGATGGACGAGGCGATGAGCGGGATGGCCTCAACGGTGCCGGTAACGTCGCGGAGGGCGTAAAGCTTCTTGTCCGCCGGGGCCAGGCCCGCGCCGGCCGCGCAGATGACGGCGCCCACGTCCTGCAGCTGGGCGAGCATTTCCTCATTGGTAAGCGAGGCCCGCCAGCCCGGGATGGCTTCCAGCTTGTCCAGCGTGCCGCCGGTGTGGCCGAGTCCGCGGCCGGAGAGCTGCGGGACGGCCACGCCGAAGACTGCCACCAGTGGCGCCAGGGGCAGGGTGATCTTGTCCCCGACGCCTCCGGTGGAATGCTTGTCGGAGGTGTACTTCAGCCCGCCGTCCGGGCGGCGCAGGCTGGAGAAGTCCATCCGCTCGCCTGAAGCGATCATTGCGGCCGTCCACCGCGCGATCTCACTGCGGTTCATGCCGTTGAGCAGGATGGCCATGTTGAGGGCGGCCATCTGCTCGTCCGCGATGACTCCCCGGGTGTAGGCGTCGATGGTCCAATCGATCTGTTCCGGGCTCAGTGCGCCCTTGTCCCGCTTTGTCCGGATGATGTCGACGGCGTCGAACGCCTCGGCCTTGTTGATCGCTGCGCGGTTGTCTGTCACCGGGTTTCCTCCAGGTGTTCGGGACCAAAGGCGTCTGGCAGCACCTGGTCCATGGTCTTGATGCCTTGGGTGGTCATGAGCTCCATGCCGGGGGCGCGGAATTCGTACAACAGCTGGCGGCAGCGCCCGCACGGCATCAGGACGTTGCCCCCGCCGTCCACACAATAGAAGGCGCGCAGCAGGCCGCCGCCGGTCATGTGCAGGTTGCCCACCAGCGCACATTCAGCGCAGAGCGTCAGCCCGTAGCTGGCGTTTTCCACGTTGCAGCCGCTGACGATCCTGCCGTCCTCGGTAAGGGCTGCCGCGCCCACCGGGAACTTCGAGTAAGGCGTGTACGCCTTGGCCATGGCGTCGACGGCGGCAGCCTCCAGTGCGGCCCAGTCCACGCCGCTTCCGGATCCCACGCCGCCGTCAACCCTTGACATAGGGAATACCGCTCGCTGCCGGGCCCCGGGATTTGCCTACCAGTCCGGCGACGGCGAGGACCGTTACCAGGTAGGGCAGCATGGCCATGAACTGGCTGGGCACCGGGGTGCCGATGATCGTGACGATACTCTGCAGGTTGTCTGCGAAGCCGAACAGGAGCGCGGCGAAGAACGCGCCGATGGGGTTCCACCGGCCAAAGATCAGCGCGGCCAGCGCGATGAAGCCGCGTCCGCCGGAGATTTCCTTGGTGAAGCTGTCGATCGCGACGAGGGTGAAGAAGGATCCGCCGATGCCGGCAATTGCCCCGCCAAGCGTGACGTTCCAGAAGCGGGTGGCATTTACGTTGATGCCCAGGGTGTCGG
Source organism: Arthrobacter sp. sptzw32 (assembly GCF_059089735.1). NCBI lineage: Bacteria > Bacillati > Actinomycetota > Actinomycetes > Micrococcales > Micrococcaceae > Arthrobacter > Arthrobacter sp. sptzw32. The sequence continues at coordinate 317,284 of NZ_JBNHEZ010000003.1, forward strand.
CCGCCTGTGGGTGCTCGCCCACAGCGCGGACCCGCAGGCCCCAGCGGGTCTTGAAGAGGCCTACCCAGACCACCAGGACCGCAACGTACATCAGGTATCCCACCACCGATTGGCGGAAAAGGATGGGCCCGATGATGGGGATGCTGGACAGGACGGGGATCTCGATGATGTCCAGCCCGGGAGGTGAGTTGAACTGCGCCTTGTTGGCCTGCATAACGGTGCTGAACAGGAAGCCCGTGACGCCGGAGACCAGGACGTTGAGCACCACGCCCACGATGATCTGGTTCACGAGGTACTTGATGCTGAACAGCGCCAGCACCATGGAAACCACTGCCCCGGCCACGGCGGCGGCAAGCAGCCCGATGAAGGGGTTCTGGGTCATGCTCGCCACGATGGCGGCAGTGAACGCGCCGCCCAGGAGCTGGCCCTCGATGGCGATGTTGACCACGCCCACCCGCTCACACAGGACGCCGGACAGGGAACCGAACACCAGCGGGACGGCGAGGGTGACGGACCCGGCGATGAGGCCTGCCAGCGAGATGCTCGGGGTACGCGCACCGCCCACCACCCAGATGAGGAAAGCGGCCACGAACAGGACGATGAAGGTGACGGTCAGCCAGCCGGGCGCGGGCCGGTCCTTGGTCTTGAGGTAGACCGCGTAGGCTGCCAGGCCCAGCAGGAGGACGGACAACACCATGCCGCCAGTGAACGCGTTCACCGCCAGGGCCGGCAGCTGGAAAAAGTCCTCGCCGGTGGAGATGCCGAAACTCGCGGTCTGGTTGGGCGCCATCAAACCGAAGAAAACCAGGGCGATCAGGCCGAAGACCGTGAGCAGGACGGGCGTCCTCCAGGTCACCGGTTTGGCGGAGACGGCGCTGGGGCCGGTGTCTTTCGGAGTGTGATCCGGCTGTGGTTGTCCCGGGCGGGGTGACGATACTTTTGTGCTCATGCGGCACCTCCGGTTGTGGCTGCCTGACGGGACTTGGCCGTGCGGGCAGGCTTCCTGCGGCGGGGGTTCAGGCCGAAGATTGCCCGGACCAGCGGCGGGGCCGCAATAAAGAGGACGATCAGGGACTGCACCACCAGGACGATGTCGATGGGGGTTCCGGTCTGGATCTGCATTTGGACCGCCCCGGCGCGGAAGGCGCCGAACAGCAGGCCGGCGGCAAAGGTTCCCCACGGCGTCGAACGCCCCAGGAGGGCCACCGTGATCGCGTCGAACCCATAGGTGGCGGCCACGCCGTCGGTGAGGACTTTTTCCGTTCCCGCCACCTGAGCGACGCCGGACATTCCCGCCAGTCCGCCCGCAATCGCCATCACCAGGATGGTGGAGCGGGAGACGTTGATGCCGGCCGTCTGGGCAGCCTTGGGGTTGGCGCCCACGGCACGGAACTCGAAGCCCACGGTGGACCGGTTCAGCAGCCACCACACCAGGACGGTGGCGGCGATGGCCAGGAGGAAACCAAGGTGCAGCCGGTACTGGGTGCCGAAAATCTGCGGGTATACGGCCGTGGGATCCAGGATGGGCGAGATGGGGTTTGTCTCCCCTGGCCGCTGGAAGGCCGGGGTGTTCAGCAGGTACCGCAGGAAGTACAGCGCGATGTAGTTGAACATGATGGTGAGAATGACCTCATGGGCGCCCGTCCGGGCTTTCAGCAGCCCCACCAGGCCTCCCCAGAAGGCACCGCCGATGATGCCGGCCACCAGGACCAGCAGCAGGTGCAGCCCCAGGGGCAGGTGCAGCGCGAAGCCCACCCAGGCGGCAAGGATGCCGGCCACAATGATCTGCCCCTGCCCGCCGATGTTGAAGAGTCCGGCACGGAACGCAAGTGCCACGCCAAGGCCGGCCGTGATGAGCGGCGTGGCAATGGTGAGTGTTTCCATGAACGGTGCGAACTGGGCCGCCACGCTGTTGCCGCGCGGGTTGAAGACCGAGCCCTGGAACAGGGCAATGTAGGAGCGGGTGGCAGCGTTCCACACGGCTGTCAGGAAGTCGGTGGGACGCGCGAAGAGGTAGGTGGACGTGGTGGCTACCTGTTTGTCAGTGCTGGCAATCAGGAGCCCGCCGATGATGAGCGCCAGCAGGACCGCGAGGACCGAAACCATGCCGCTGCCGGTAAAGATCTTCCGGAGCAGCGTCTCCGGACCGCCGGGAAGCTGTCCGCTTTGGGCAGTGGCCGGAACCGCCGAAGGTTCCATGGCGCCGCCCGCGGTATCAACGGATACGACGGCGGCTGTCTCCTCCTCAGCAGGGGTGGCCGGGTGGGCTTTGCTGCCGCCCGCTTCGGCAGCGTGTTTGGGGGGATGCTGCTCAGACAAGGTCGCCTCCTTCGGCGTCGGACGTGGAGGCCGTTGCGGCTGTGGGCGGGTGCCCCGCGGAGTGTGCGTGTTCCTCGGGCGGAATGCCTGCCATCATGAGGCCCAGGACATCCCGGCTGGTGCCGGCCGGGACCACGCCCACCAGCTTGCCCTTGTAGAGCACCGCGATGCGGTCCGCCAGTTCCATGACCTCGTCAAGCTCGGTGGAGATAATCATCACCGGTGTGCCCTGGTCCCGCTCGGCAACGATCCTGCGGTGGAGGAACTCGATGGAGCCCACGTCCACGCCGCGGGTGGGCTGCGAAGCGATGAACAGGCGCAGCGGCCGGGAGAGTTCGCGCGCCATCACCACTTTCTGCTGGTTGCCGCCGGAAAGCGTGCCTGCCGCGGCCGCGGCTGAGGGCGTCCGCACGTCGAACTCGCCGATGCGGGCCTTGGCGTTCTCCAGGATCTTCGCGGGGCTCATGCTAATGCCCTTGGCGAAGGGAGGCTTGTCGTAGAGGTCCAGGACCAGGTTTTCGGCCACCGAAAACGTGCCCACCAGTCCGTCCACCTTGCGGTCTTCCGGGACGAATCCGACGCCGGCGTGCAGGACTTCCTTGACGGACCTGCCCAGCAACTCCTTGCCGTCCAGCTTGATGGAGCCGAAGACCCGGTCCTGGAGGCCGAGGATGGCTTCGGTGAGTTCTGTCTGGCCGTTCCCCTGCACGCCTGCCACGGCCAGTATTTCCCCACGGGCAATGCTGAAGCTGAGCCCGTCCACCACGTGGTGGCCGTTGGGGGCGATGACCGTCAAATCCCGGACTTCGAAGGTCGTCTCCTTCGGCTGGGCGGGTGCCTTGTCCAGGTTCAGGCTGACGGCGCGTCCCACCATCATTGAGGCAAGCTCGGTTGTGGGGGCGGCGGGGTCCGCGGTCCCCACCACCTTGCCGCGCCTGATCACGGTGATGGTGTCCGAAACTTCCTTCACCTCCCGCAGCTTGTGGGAGATGAACACGATGGACGTGCCCGCGGCCCTGAGCTGGCGCATGATGTCCAGCAGTTCATCGGTCTCCTGGGGTGTCAGGACGGCAGTGGGTTCGTCGAGGATCAGGACCTTGGCGTTGCGGACCAGCGCCTTGATGATTTCGACGCGCTGCTGGACACCAACCGGCAGGTCCTCCACCAGGGCGTCCGGATCGACGTCAAAGCCGTACTGATCCGAGATTTCCTTGATCCGGCGGCGCGTCTCCTCCAGGTTGAGGAAGCCGGCAGCCTTGGTGGGTTCGGCACCGAGCGCCACGTTCTCGGCCACCGTGAAGACGGGGACCAGCATGAAGTGCTGGTGCACCATCCCGATCCCCGCCGCCATCGCATGGCCGGGTCCGCGGAAGGACACGGCCTTGTCATCAATGAGGATTTCGCCTTCGGACGGCTCATAAAGGCCGTACAGCACATTCATCAGCGTGGATTTTCCGGCCCCGTTTTCGCCCAGCAGACAGTGTATTTGTCCGGGTTCAACCACCACGTCGATGTGGTCGTTGGCGAGCAGGGTTCCGAAGCGTTTAGTGATCCCTCTGAGTTCAAGTTTCAAAACTCTGACCAATCTCGAAGCGTCCAGTGATTGACCGGACGGGATATGTGGCTGCAGCACCAGCCTAGTGGGTGCAGTCCTGGGATGAGCGGGCGGTGGCCCGAAAGCGGAAGGCCACAGCAAAAAGCGCCACCGCCCGGCCAGTCATTGACCAACCGGGGGTGGCGCTTCAGATGCGGGTCAGGCCTTGGGGCTGGCGGCGGACTCGACCTTCAGCTTGCCGTCAACGATGTCCTTCTTGATCTGGTCCAGCTCGCTCTTCAGCTCGGCGGGAACCTGGGATTCGAGGTCGTGGAACGGGGCCAGCTGCACACCTTCGTTGGCGAGGGTGCCCACGTACGGGGTGTTGTCGAAGTTGCCTTCCTTGTCCTCCTTGACCACGGTCTCCACGGCGTCGCCCATCTGCTTCATGACAGAGGACAGCATGATGTCCTTGTAGTCAGGGGCCGTGAGGTAGCCGTCGGAATCCACCCAGATCAGCTTGACGTCCTTGCCGGCGTCCTTGGCTTCCTTCAAGGCAGCACCGGCACCCTTGCCAACGGGCCCGGCCACCGGCATCACGATGTCGGCACCCTGGTCCAGGAAGTTCTGGGTGAGCTGCTTGCCCACATCCTGTTTCTCGAAGTCGCCGGTGAAGCTGCCGTCCTGGGCGTCCTTGTTCCAGCCAAGGAGCTTGACGTCCTTGCCCTTCTGCTCGTTGTAGTACTTCACGCCGTCGGCATAGCCGTCCATGAAGATGGTCACGGTGGGGATCTTGATGCCGCCGAAGGTGGCCACCGTTCCGGTCTTGGTGGTTCCGGCGGCAAGGTAGCCGGCGAGGAACGCAGCCTGGGCGGTGTCGTAGATGATTGGCTTGACGTTGGCAATCGGAGTCTCGTAGCCGAAGTCGACAATCGCGAAGTGGCTGTCCGGGTTGGCCTCAGCCTGCGCCTTTGTGGCGTCGCCGAGCAGGAAGCCAACGGTGACGGTGAGGTCGCATCCGGCCGTGACCATGGCGCGCAGGTTGGGCTCGAAGTCGTTGTTGGTCTTGGACTCCACCTGGTTGACCTTGATGCCGAGGTCGGTTTCAGCCTTCTTCAGGCCCTCGTAGGAGGACTGGTTGAAGGACTGGTCGTCGAAGCCACCGGAGTCGGAAACAATGCAGCCGGTGTAGTCGCTGGCGCCGGCCGTGGAGCCGCTGCCGGCTTCGGGGGGCGCGCCGCAGCCGGCCAGCACGAGCGCTGTGGCACCCACTGTAGCCAGGCCTGCAACGGAACCGCGCTTGAGGTGCGCACGCAGTGATGTCATCAAGATTCCTCCAGGATGAAGAGAGTGGCGCTACGGCTCGAATTCAATGAGTGTCCGTTTCTGCACTGAAATTCTGTTTTCACTGAGGTCCGCAGCACTGCGCCGGAGCGCACTGATGCCACTACTTTAGTGGCCTGCGCCACGTCCCAATAGCACAGCGGCTCCGGATCGAGGAGATTGTTGACAAGTTGTTACCAACCAGTAGGGGTGCCGCCTCCGGCGCGGCACCCCTTACTGAAGCCCGGCCTGTTACAGCGCGGGCTGGAGGCGGACCAGCATCTTGCCGGTGTTGGCCCCGTCAAGCAGGTCCATAAAGGCCTGCGGCGCATTTTCCAGCCCGTCAACGATGGTTTCGTCGTACTGCACGGTGCCGTCTGCCAGCCAGCCGGCCATCCTCCCGGCGAACTCAGCCGCGTGCTGGCGCTGGCCGCCCACCAGGAAGCCCTTGAGGGTGAGCTGCTTGCCGATGGCCAGCATCAGGTTGTGCGGAGCAGGAGTCGGCTTGGTTGAGTTGTACTGGGCGATGGCTCCGCACATTGCCACGCGGCCGCCAACGTTGAGGGCGGCCAAGGCTGCCTCAAGGTGCTCGCCGCCGACGTTATCGAAATAGACGTCGATGCCGCCGGGGCCGGCTGCTTCGTTCAACTGCCCTCGCACTGGGCCGTTGTGGTAATCGAAGGCGGCGTCAAAGCCGAGCTCAAGGAGCCGGGCCACTTTGGCTGGCGAGCCCGCGGATCCGATCACCCGCGAGGCACCCATCGCTTTGGCAATCTGGCCAACCAGTGAACCCACCGCTCCCGCGGCACCGGAGACGAACACCGCGTCACCCGCTTTGAATTCGGCCACCTTCAGCAGTCCGGCGTAGGCGGTCAGCCCTGTCATGCCCAGTGCACCGAGAAAGGCGGACGCCGGAGCAAGGGCTGTGCGGACCTGCTGTGCCGTACCTGCGTCCACCACTGCATACTCGCGCCAGCCCAGGTTGTGCACCACAACGTCCCCTTCCTGGTGTTCGGTGGAACGGGACGCGATCACCTCGCCTACGGCGCCGCCGTCGAGCGCTTTGTCCAGCGCGAAGGGCGCAGAGTAGGACTTAACGTCGTTCATGCGTCCCCGCATGTAGGGGTCGACGGACATGTAGAGATTCCGGACCAGGATCTGCCCCTCCTGGAGCCCGGGCAGCGGCGACTCGGCAAGCTCGAAGTTGCCGGCGTCGGGGCGGCCCACGGGACGGGAGGCCAGGCGGATTTCGCGGGTCTTTGCCGGAAGGGTTCCGAGGCTCATGCAGCGAATTCCATGATCCTGATGTCCACGCTGATGTTTCCCCGCGTGGCGTTGGAGTACGGGCAGATCTCATGGGCCTTGGCCACCAACGCCTCTGCGGTGGCAAGATCCAGCGCCGGCAGCGCAATCTCCAGCTCCGCGGCGAGGCCGAAGCCGGCGTCGTCCAGCTTGCCGAGGTGGACCTTGGCAGCCACCGCAGAGTCTGTCAGGTCGGCCCGTTCCTGGCGGCCCACCAGGCGGAGTGCGGAGTGGAAGCAGGCTGCGTAGCCGGCTGCGAAGAGTTGTTCGGGATTGGTGCCCTGGCCGTTTCCGCCCAGCTCCACGGGGCTGGACAGTGTGACGTCCAGCTTGCCGTCGTTGGTCCGCGCATTCCCGTCGCGCCCTTCGCCCGAGGCGAGTGCTTCTGCAGTGTAGAGAGGTTTCACGGTGATCCGTCCTGTCTTGGTGGTTGAAAAACGTGGCGGCTGATGCTGTCAGCGGCTGCGCTGGAGGGCGGCCGTCAAACGGCCCAGAGTGTTGTGGAGCTGATCCAGTTCCGCGGGCGTAAGACCTGCAGCCTCGGCCAGGCGCTTGGGGATGGCACCGGCCTTGCCGCTGAGCTCCCGCCCGGCGGCCGTCAGGTGGATGGCGACACGGCGCTCGTCTTCCCCGGACCTGTGGCGCTCCACCAGGCCCAGTGACTCCAGGCGCTTCAGCAGGGGCGAGAGAGTACCGGAATCCAGGCCGAGCTCCTGGCCCAGTTCCTTCACGCCGCGCGGTTCGTCCTCCCAGAGCACCAGCATGACCAGGTACTGGGGATAGGTCAGGCCGAGCTCTTCCAGGACGGGCCGGTAGACCGCGGTTGCTGCGCGGGACGCCGAGTAGAGCGCAAAGCACACTTGGCGGTCCAGCCGTGGAGCATCAGTCATGGAAGCAGCTTAGTGGGCAATTGAATTGTGCACAACTTAGTAGCGGGCGACATGGCAAGTGCCGGGCGGCCGGGCTGAGTGCGCGGATTGCGACTGCGCTTGCGCCTGCGCCTTGGTTTTTAGAGGTTGCGGATAGTGCGCAGCGCGGCAGCCGTGAGAACGCGGATGCCGAGGCCCAGCGCACGCTCGTCCAGGATGTAGTCGCCGCGGTGGAGGTCATATTCCTCGCCGCCGGGCGTCTTGGTGCCAAGGCGCATCATGGCGCCGGGCAGTTCGGCGAGGAACCAGGCGAAGTCCTCCCCGCCCATGGACTGCGGGGTAAGCACTACGGCGCTTTCGCCAATTTCCGCCCGCGCCGATGCTTCGATGATGGCCGTCTCGTGTTCGGAGTTGACTACCGGAGGCACTCCCCTGGTGTGCTCCAGGCGCACGTCAACACCGTAGGGGGCAGCTACCTGGTGCACCACCTCATCCAGCAGCTCCCCGGCGGCGTGCCACGCCTCGCGGTCCAGGCAGCGCATTGTCCCGGCCATATAGCCGGTCCCCGGGATGGCATTGGGCGCCGAGCCGGCGGAAATCTGGCCCCACACCACCGAGACCCCGCTCCGGACATCCACGCGGCGGGACAGGACGGCGGGAACATTGACGGCGATCTGGGCCAGGGCGAACACAAGGTCCTCGGTCAGGTGCGGACGGGACGTGTGGCCCCCGCGGCCGGAAAGTTCAATACGGATGGTGTCCGACGCCGAGGTGATGGCACCGATGCGGGTACCGATCTTGCCCGCTTCGATGCGGGGATCGCAGTGCAGGGCCAGGATCCTGGGTACGCCGTCCAGGACGCCCTGCTCGATGCACGAGTGGGCACCGCCGGGCATGGTTTCCTCCGCGGGCTGGAAGATGATGCGGACGGTGGCGCCCAGGGGCTCCTCCAGGTGCATCCGGTGCAGCACCAGGGCGATGCCCAGCATGGTGGTGGTGTGGACGTCATGGCCGCACGCGTGCGTGACGCCGTGGTTTTTCGAGGCAAAGGGCAGGCCGGTTTCCTCGATGATGGGCAAGGCATCGATATCGCCCCGCAGCGCGGTGGCGATTGGGCCTTCGCCCACGTCCACGGTGAGTCCGGTGCCCTCCAGGCGGCGCGGGTTCAGGCCGGCGGCCTCGAGCCGGTCTGCCAGCTTGTCCGTGGTCCGGAACTCCTTGAAGGACAGTTCCGGGTGCGCATGCAGGTCCCTGCGGAAGTCGATCAGTTCCGGCAGGAGCGGCTCAAGCCATGGAGCCACCAGTGCGGTGGGCTCGGCTTCCGTAGTGTAATTGCGCACTGGTTCACTCTAGCGAGGGACACCGGAATACGGGTTATCGCGGTCCCCGCGTTACATCCGGGAACCGCGATGCCGCAACAACCGCCTTAGAGAACGTCGGTATCCCCGCTGGCCTTGAGGGCGTCGACCGCCGCCTTGACCCGCTGCGAGTTGGCCATGGTGGTCACAAGCAGGGCATCCGGGGTGTCCACGATGACAACGTCCTCAATGCCGATGAGGGCAATCACGCGCTTAGTGTCGCTGACCACCACACCGCTGGAGTTCTCGGTGAAGACGCGGGCGCCCTCCCCCAGCACCGTGACATCGTCCACTTCCCGTGCGCTGTTCAGCCGGCCCACGGATGCAAAGTCACCGACGTCGTCCCAGCGGAAGGAACCGGGCACGACGGCGACGTCCCCGGCCTCGGCGGCAGGTTCGGCAACGGCGTAGTCAATGGCGATCTTGGGCAGCGTGGGCCACACGCGGGCCGTGACCTCATCCCGGGCAGGAGTGTCCCAGGCGCGCGCAATTTCCTGCAGTCCCTGGAACAGTTCGGGCTGGTTCGCTTCGAGGTGCTTGAGCAGCAAAGCAACCGGAGCGACGAACATGCCGGCATTCCATACGTAGTTGCCGCTGTCCACGTACTGCTGGGCCACTTCCTCGTTCGGCTTTTCAACGAACTCCACGACGTCCTGGGCGCTGGGTGCACCCTCGATGCGCAGGTCCTGGCCGGAGCGGATGTAGCCGAACCCGGTGGACGGGTGGGTGGGTTTGATGCCGATGGTCACAATCTTGCCTGCGGCGGCAGTGTGGATCGCCTCTTGCACCGCCTGCTGGAACAGGCTGTCCGGGCTGATCACCTGGTCCGCGGCAAAGGAGCCCATGATGGTGTCCGGATCGCGCTCATGGAGGATGGCAGCAGCAAGGCCGATCGCAGCCCCTGAATCCTTTGGCTCCGACTCCAGGACAAGGTCAGCATCCTGGACCTCGGGAAGCTGCCGGCATACCGCTTCGCGGTGGGCCTGGCCGGTAACAACCAGGACCCGGTGGCCCGCAAGCGGGTGCAGCCGGTCGTAGGTGGCGCGCAGCAGTGTGCTGCCTGAACCGGTGAGATCGTGCAGGAACTTGGGAGCTGCGGCTCGCGACAGGGGCCAAAGGCGGGTCCCCACTCCGCCTGCCGGGATCACCGCGATGAAGCGGTCAAGGGGTGAAACCGGGCTTGTCACTTTGTCTGTACTCATCAAGGCCTACTTTAGCCGACCCGCTTCCGGCGGCCCGTCCGGCTCCACAGCCCGCCCCACATAAGCACGGCGGGGAGATGAATGTGGTATTTGTCTCATAATTGGGGGGATTCCTTGCCGCCTGCGGGCACCAAGGCCTCCCTAAATTGAATAAGCTGGTGCCTGAGCCTAAATTTAGGCTCCGAGCTACGAGTGCTCTCGCAGCAGGCGTTCCCCCCGCGTGGATCCCATGCCAGCGCCGCTGTGTTGCAGGGAGGTTTATCAGTGCCGACAAAACCAGCTGGCACCTTGTACCGCGGCCGTGAAGGCATGTGGTCCTGGGTAGGACACCGAATCACCGGTGTAGTGATCTTTTTCTTCTTGTTGGTCCATGTCCTGGACACCTCCCTGGTGCGGGTGTCTCCGGAGGCCTACACCGCGGTGATCGGTGCTTACAAGAACCCGCTGATGGCCCTGGGTGAAACCGGCCTGGTTGCCGCCATCGTTTTCCACGCTTTCAACGGCCTGCGCATCATCGCGGTGGACTTCTGGAAGAAGGGCGCCAAGTACCAGCGCCAGATGCTTTGGGCAGTCCTTGGCCTTTGGGTAGTCACCATGGTCGCCTTCTCCATCCGCCACCTGTCCCTCGCGCTCGGAGGTCACTAAGCCATGTCCGCAACCATCGAGAGCCCGCGCAGCGGGCGCATTGCCCCCCAGTACCGCCGCACCGGTGGCAGCCGGGGCAACTTCGAAATGATCGCCTGGCTGTTCATGCGGCTCTCCGGGGTAGTGCTTGTAGTCCTCATCTTCGGCCACCTCTTCGTAAACCTCCTGGTGGGTGAAGGCATCCACGCCATCGACTTCGGTTTTGTTGCCGGCAAGTGGGCCGACCCGTTCTGGCAGTTCTGGGACCTCACCATGCTCTGGCTGGCCATGCTGCACGGCACCAACGGTGTCCGCACCATCATCAACGATTACGCGGAAAAGGATTCAACCCGCCGCTGGCTGAAGACCGTCCTCTACTCGGCCACTGTGGTCATCATCGTGCTGGGCACCCTGGTGATCTTCACCTTCGACCCGTGCCCCGTGGTTGACGGCGTTCCCCTGCCGGGCGGATTCTGCCCTGCCTAGTATCGGCGGCATCCCGGGCCCGCGGGTTTAACCGCGGGCCCTGTTTTGCGGAGCGGACAACGCCCGCCCCTTGTTTTATTGCGAATTTTGAGAGAAAGAGCGTCTGGTATGCAGGTCCATAAGTACGACGTCGTCATCGTCGGTGCCGGCGGCGCTGGCATGCGCGCCGCGATCGAATCCGGTCAACGCGCCCGCACAGCAGTACTGACCAAGCTCTACCCCACCCGCTCGCACACTGGTGCGGCGCAGGGTGGCATGTGTGCAGCCCTTGCAAATGTCGAGGAAGACAACTGGGAGTGGCACACGTTCGACACCGTCAAGGGCGGCGATTACCTGGTGGACCAGGACGCGGCAGAGGTCATGGCCAAGGAAGCCATCGACGCTGTGCTGGACCTGGAAAAGATGGGCCTGCCGTTCAACCGCACGCCGGAAGGACGGATCGACCAGCGCCGGTTCGGCGGCCACACCCGCGACCACGGCAAGGCCCCCGTCCGCAGGGCGTGCTACGCCGCGGACCGCACCGGCCACATGATCCTGCAGACGCTGTACCAAAACTGCGTCAAGCACAACGTCGAGTTCTACAACGAGTACTACGTCCTGGACCTGCTGACGGTGGAAGAGGACGCAGTCCGCGCGGACGGCACGCCGTACAAGCAGAAGCGCGTTGCCGGTGTGGTCTCCTACGACCTCGCATCAGGCGAGCTGCACGTCTTCCAGGCCAAGTCCGTGGTGTTCGCTTCCGGTGGCGCCGGCAAGGTCTTCAAGACCACCTCCAACGCCCACACCCTCACCGGTGACGGCATGGGCATCGCGTTCCGCCGCGGCATCCCCCTGGAGGACATGGAGTTTTTCCAGTTCCACCCGACCGGTCTCGCCGGCCTGGGCATCCTCCTGTCCGAAGCCGCCCGCGGTGAAGGGGCAATCCTGCGCAACTCCGAGGGTGAGCGCTTTATGGAGCGCTACGCCCCCACCATCAAGGACCTGGCGCCCCGTGACATCGTGGCCCGTTCCATGGCCAACGAGGTCCGCGAAGGCCGCGGCTGCGGCCCGAACAAGGACTACGTCCTCCTGGACCTCACGCACCTGGAACCGGCGCACATCGATGCCAAGCTTCCGGACATCACCGAGTTTGCCCGCACCTACCTCGGCGTGGAGCCCTACACGGAGCCAGTTCCCGTGTTCCCCACCGCGCACTACGCCATGGGCGGCATCCCCACCAACATCACCACCGAAGTCCTGCAGGACAACGACACCGTGGTTCCCGGCCTGTACGCAGCCGGCGAGGTTGCGTGCGTCTCCGTCCACGGCTCCAACCGGTTGGGCACCAACTCGCTGCTGGACATCAACGTGTTCGGCAAGCGTGCCGGTATCGCCGCGGCTGAGTACGCCAGGACGGCCGATTTTGTGGAACTGCCGGAGAACGCGGTGGCTTACACCACCGAACTGCTGGACATCGCCCGCAACGGCGTCGGCGAAGAAAAGGTGGCCGTGATCCGCAAGGAACTCCAGGACACCATGGACGCCAACATGCAGGTGTTCCGCACCGCGGAGACCCTGAACCAGGTGCTGCGCGACATCGCCTCCTTCGAGGAGCGGTACAAGCGCATTAACGTCCAGGACAAGGGCAAGCGCTTCAACCTTGACCTGCTTGAGGCCGTTGAACTCGGCTTCCTGCTGGAGCTTGCCAAGGTGATGACCGTGGCGGCCCTGCACCGCGAGGAGTCCCGCGGCGGACATTTCCGCGAGGACTTCCCGGAACGCAATGACGAGAAATTCATGAAGCACTCCATGGCGTACAAGGACGACCTCGCCCCGGCGGACGGAACGGTTGCAGCAGACGCTGCAGTAACGGCCGGCATCCGCCTGGACACCAAGCCGGTTGTCTTTACCCGCTACGAGCCGATGGTGAGGAAGTACTAAGATGACCGCTGAAACCGCTGAGCCAGCCTCAAAAATTGAACTGCCTGCCGGCGTTGGCGGTGGCGGGGAGATCCCTACGTTCGATGTGCACATGCGCGTGCGCCGCTACAACCCGGAAGTTTCCGGGGAAGCCACGTGGGATGACTTCCACCTCACCATGTACGGCACTGACCGAGTCCTCGACGCCCTGCACAAGGTCAAGTGGGAAATGGACGGCAGCCTGTCCTTCCGCCGCTCCTGCGCGCACGGCGTTTGCGGTTCGGATGCCATGCGCATCAACGGCCGCAACCGTCTCGCCTGCAAGACGCTCCTGAAGGACCTGGATACGTCCAAGCCCATCACCGTGGAGCCCATCAAGGGCTTGCCGGTTGAGAAGGACCTCATTGTGGACATGGAGCCGTTCTTCCAGTCCTACCGCGAGGTCATGCCGTTCCTCATCAACAAGGGCCACGAGCCCACCAAGGAACGCCTTCAGTCCGCCGAGGACCGTGAACGCTTCGATGACACCACCAAGTGCATCCTTTGCGCCGCGTGCACGTCCTCCTGTCCTGTGTTCTGGACCGACGGCCAGTACTTCGGACCGGCGGCGATTGTCAACGCGCACCGCTTCATCTTCGATTCACGCGACGACGCCGGCGACATGCGCCTTGAGATCCTCAATGACAAGGAAGGCGTGTGGCGCTGCCGCACCACCTTCAACTGCTCGGAAGCATGCCCCCGCGGCATCCAGGTGACCCAGGCCATCCAGGAAGTTAAGCAGGCCATCCTCTCCCGCAAGATCTGACTTAGGATCCAGCAGACGACGGCGCTGTCCCCCACCTGAGGGGTCAGCGCCGTCGTCGTTTCTCCCCACCCGCTCCCTGACCCCGCAAGCTCGGCCAGGGAACCCGGTGGCGTGGGCCCACAGCCATTCGTACCAAACCGAAAGGGGACGGGAGTGTCCCGCTCTGAAAAAGTTACCTTTGCAGGTTCCACCGGCGAAATGCTCTCCGGCATCATCGACGTCCCCGACGGACCGGTGAAAGGGTGGGGCGTCTTCTCCCACGGTTTCACGCTGGGCAAGGACGCGCCCTCCGCTTCACGAATGTGCAAGGCGCTGGCAGACAGCGGGGTGGGCATGCTGCGGTTCGACAACCTGGGCCTGGGCGGCTCGGCCGGCGAATGGTCCGCGGGTTCCTTCAGCCACAAGGTGGCCGACACGGTGAAGGCGGCGGAATTCATGCGCAGCGAGGGGAAGCAAATCTCCCTGCTGGTGGGGCACTCCTTTGGCGGCGCCGCCGTACTGGCTGCTGCGCGGGAAATCCCCGAGCTCGACGCCGTCGCTACCGTTGGCGCCCCCTTCTCGCCCAAGCACGTGGCGCACGTCTTCGACGCCGCCCTGGATAAGATCCTGAACGAAGGCAGCGCGGAAGTGGACCTCGGCGGGAAGCGCGTGGAGATCCGCAAGCATTTTGTGGATGACCTGGAGAACGCTGACCTGACCGACTGCATCAAGCAGCTTCACAAGCCGCTGATGGTGCTGCACTCCCCCACGGACAACACCGTGGGCATCGAAAATGCGAGCACCATCTTCCAGACGGCCCGGCACCCCCGGAACTTCGTGTCCCTTGAAGGCAGCGACCACCTCTTGACAGGGAAGGGACAGGCGGCACGGGCCGCCCGGATTATCGCTGCCTGGGCCGACCAGTACCTCGACGCCGGCCAGTAGCCGGGGCGGCACTGTCAGCCTGCACAAGTGCCTTGCCGGGCGAGACGGGCACCTTTCCGGGCTGGACCTGCCGGGATCCCCAGATGCCCTTCTCCTGCGCCGAAGGCTGGTGCCTGAGGTCGGCTTCCCGGACGGCGGCCCAGCCCGCCGAGACGAGGTAGACCTGGCTCACCAGGTTGAACCAGATCAGCAGGCCGATGATGATGGCGAACGGCGCCAGGATGGGATTGCGGCTGGCGCCGGCCAGCAGTTCGGTGCTGAAAATCTGAAGCACCCCGGTGCCGACTGCCGCCAGGATGGTCCCTTCCAGCAGCGCACGGCGTGAGAGCTTCAGTCCGGCGGCGAACCTGTACATGATGACAGCTGTTGCCCAGCTCAGCACCAGCGGCACGGAGATTTTGACAGACGTGGCCAGGGGCCCGGCCAAGGCGTCGCCGAGCCGCAGGACATCGGAGACCCATCCTGCAGCGGTTCCGAACACCAGGGAGGCGCCGGCACTGATCACCAGCGCCACCCCCAGCAACAGCAGCGTCCCTGCATCCCGCAGCTTCAGGAGGATGGGGTTGACCAGCAGCGGCGGCAGTTCCAGCACGCCGCGCAGGCCGTCACGGATACCGGAAATCCAGCGCAGCGAGGTGATAACGGTGACCAGCGAGCCGATTACCGCTGTCCAGCCCAGTCCGTCCGGATTCAGCATTTCCTGCGGATCCACCAGTCCCGGGCCGCCGTTCAGCTTCAGGAGCCCGGGAGCGCTGGAGGCGGCACTGCTGATGACGATGTCCAGGAGCGCGGGCTGTCCGCGCAGCACCAGTCCGGCAATGGAGAAGCCTGTGGTGAGAAGTCCGGTGATGGAAAAAAACATGTTGAAGCCGATGCCGGCGCTCATTAGCGGCCCGCGCTGCAGACTGTAGTGCCGGAACGCGCGCATCGGCCGGAGGGCGTTGAGCCTGGCTAGGATCCATTGGAACATGGCCATCAGTGCCGGGAAGGAGCCCCCGCCTGCCCTGCGGGCCTTGCCCCATTCCATCCGCTTCCGGATGACGGCGAGCTTCAGCCTGGCCTGTTCAGTGGGAAGTGGCTGTTCTTCCGCTTGCTTGGGCTGCTGCGCCCGGGGCGTCGTCCGCGGGTCCGGTGCCGGCGTCGTTGTCAGTTTCGGTCCCAAAGTCCAGCTCTTCCCGTAGCTGCCAGATGCCGTCAGCATCATGCTCGTAAAGTCCCATGCTAACTACGGGGAAGGTGGCCCTGTAGCTCTTCAGCACCGTTTCGGCTTCGTCGAGGCTTTCCGGGGCGACGTCGTGGGCGATGGTGACGTGCGGGTGGTAGGCGAAGGGCAGATCCCGCTGGAGCGGGCCCTGCTGGAGCTTTTCGTGCAGGTCCACGCAGTCCGAGAAACCGTCTTCCACGTTGATGTACACCACGGGTGAAACCGGACGGAACGACCCGGTGCCGGCGATGGTGACCATAAAGGGGCTTTGGTTCCGGGCCACTTCCCGGACATGCTCCCGCGTGGCTTCCCAGTCCTGCGTCGGAGTGGTGGTAACCAGCGTGATGTGGGCCGGGACCACGTCCGCGAGCGGGTCCCCGAAGGAGGCCCGCCAGCGCTGCAGCTCTTCAGCCACGTCCGGAGGGAAGCCCAGGATGACGCCCACGCTGACGTCTTCCGTGCGGTTGGTGGTGGCAATCCTCCCACCAGTGGCCTCCGCTGGGTCGCCTTGAGGGTTAGCGGACATTCCCGCCGCCTTTGCGGAGCGGGATCCTTCCCTTGCGGTGACTTTGCTGGACGGCATGGCGCTAGCGGACTCCTGCGAGGGAGAAGGACGGGAGGAAGCCCATGCGCTCGTAAACCTGGCCGAGGGTTACCGACGCAATTTCGCGGGCGCGCTCGGCGCCGAGCGCCAGCAGCCGGTCCAGTTCCGCCGGGTCTGACATCAGCTCGTTGGTCCGGTCACGGAGCGGGGTAACGAACTCCACCACCACCTCTGCGAGGTCTACCTTCAGGTGGCCGTACATCTTCCCCTGGTACTCGGTCTCGAGTTCCGCAACGGACTTGCCCGTCAGGGACGAGTAGATGGTCAGCAGGTTCGAGACACCGGGCTTTTCTTCGGTGTCGAACCGGATTTCCGTCCCGGCGTCGGTCACTGCGGACTTGATACGTTTGGCGGCGATCTTCGGATCCTCCAGCAGCTGGATTGCTCCGCTGGGCGACTCGCCGGTCTTGGACATCTTGGCGCTGGGGTTCTGGAGGTCGTAGATCTTGGCGCGTTCCTTGACGATCGTGGCCTCCGGCACTGTGAACGTGGGACCGAACCTTGTGTTGAAGCGCTGGGCCAGGTTCCGGGTCAGCTCCAGGTGCTGGCGCTGGTCCTCCCCCACCGGCACCAGGTCAGTCTGGTACAGCAGGATATCCGCGGCCATGAGGGTGGGATAGGCGAACAGTCCCAGGGTTGCGGCGTCGGCGCCGGACTTCTGCGTTTTGTCCTTGAACTGGGTCATGCGGGAGGCTTCACCGAAACCGGTGATGCAGTTCAACGCCCAGGCCAGCTGGGCGTGCTCGGGCACATGCGACTGGACAAAGAAGATGCTCTTGTCCGGATCAATGCCGGCGGCAATGTACTGGGCAGCGACAATGCGGGTGCGCCTGGCCAGCTCAGCGGGGTCGAAGTCCACGGTGATGGCGTGCAGGTCCGGGATGAAGAACACGGCGTCGTACTCCGCCTGCATGTCCACCCAGTTGCGGACCGCGCCGATGTAGTTGCCAAGATGCAGCGAATCCGCGGTGGGCTTGGCGCCGGAAAGGATGCGCTTTTTGGTTGCCGGGGAAGTCTGGCTAGTCATGGGGAGGAAACCTTCGGGCTCAGAGCTGGTAATCGACTACCAGCGGGGCATGGTCGGAGAAGCGGGTGTCCCACGAAGCGGCCCGGTCCACAACCGCCGAGATGGCGGCCGAAGCCAGTGCAGGGGTGGCCAGGTGGTAGTCGATGCGCCAGCCGGTGTCGTTGTCGAACGCCTTTCCGCGCTGCGACCACCAGGTATAGGGTCCGTCAACCTCGCCGGCCAGGTTGCGGTGGACGTCCTGCCAGCCGATCTCCTCGCCGAAGAACCGGTCAAAGTAGGCGCGTTCTTCGGGCAGGTGGCCCGCCTTCTTGACGTTGCCCTTGGAGTTCCGGATGTCCAAAGGCGTGTGGGCCACGTTGAGGTCCCCCACCACCAGGGCGTGGTCGCTGTGCTTGGTCAGTTCCGGCAAGCGGGTGCTCATGGCATCCAGGAACCGGAACTTGTCGTCCTGTTTGGCGGTGCCCACCTCGCCGGAGTGGACGTAGGCGCTGGCGACCGTGAGCTGGACCGGGCGCCCGGCGGCATCAGCGAACCGGAAGTCAGCCTCTACCCAGCGGCCGGCGGCGGCGAAATAGTCGTCACCGATGCCGTTCCGAGTGTCGAGGGGCTCTTCGCGGGAAGCGATTGCGACGCCGGCTCGGCCTTTGGCTTCAGCCTCGGCATGCAGGATGTGCCAACCGTCACCCAGCAGCTGCCGGACGATGGCGTCGGGCGCGCGGACTTCCTGCAGACAGAGGATGTCCACTTCGCGCGGCTCAAGCCACGCCGCCATGCCGTTTTTGTAAGCGGCACGAAGGCCGTTGACGTTAACGGATGCGATGCGAAGGTGGTCCTTCTTCAATGCCGAGATCACCCGCTCCACTCTAGTCGATGATGGTTCCGGTGACCGGCTCTCCGCCTCCGCCGGAGGACTTGATCATGTCCCTGGCATTCGTGGCTGTGATCTCAATGGTTTCAAGGGCCCGGTTGATGGTGTCCTGGTTGGCGGCCGCACCCTTGGCACGTTCCTCCTCCACCACGCGGATCTGCACCTGGACGATTTTGAAGGAGTGGTCCAGCTTGAGGTCCCGGACCTCTTCGGCCTGGCTCCGCTCGGCAACAACCCGGGTCCCGCCCTGGTCCACGTAGGAGGACGGTCCGCGTCCGGCGGCTGTGGTGAACGCGTTCTGGGCTTCGGTCAGCTTGGCTCCGGCTTTCTTGGCGGCCTTCTGGATACTGAAGACAACAAAGCATGCGAGCGCGAGCCAGAAGGCGGCGATGATGGCAACAACCCAGCCCACGACGTCGTTCTGGTTGGCGGCGAAGATCACTGCCACAACGAACGCGGTGACGAGGACCATCAGCCCCGGTCCGCTGATCCGGAACATGGAAAACCCGCCCCTGGCGGGTTTGGAGGATGATGTGGAGCTGCCCAGAGATTGCATGCACCCATTCTCTCAAACACCGGAGTATGCTTCCGCCGCCTTCCACCCCCGGCGAACACCCCCATCCAAGTAGCAGTAACTGTCGTTTTGAGGGCTAAAAACGACAGTTACTGCTACCTGGTTAGGCCCAGCTACTTCAGGAACAGCGCCCGCAGCCGCACGGTGGTCAGCAGCATTCCGACGGCGGTCATCACCAGGTAGTAGCCGATGTGGAAAGGCGTCGCCGGGGTGAAGATGCCAACGCTGATCTGGCGCAGCAGTTCCACCCCGTGCCACAGCGGCATGGCCTGGATCAGCCATTGGACCGCCTGCGGGTAGACGCTGAGCGGGTAGAACGTGGCGCTGAACAGGAACATGGGCAGCATGATGAAGTTGATCCAGTCCATCTGCTGGAACGTTTTCAGGAAGCTGGTGATCCCCATACCGATGCTGGCGAACCCGAAGGCGATCAGCACAGAGGCCGGAACCATCAGCAGCGCCCACGGCGTGGTGATCAACCCCATCACGCCCATCACCGCGGTGAACCCCATCGCGTAGAGAAGTCCGCGCAGAAGGGCCAGGAGAATCTCACCCAGTGCAACATCCAGCGGCCCCAGAGACGTGTACAGCATGCCCTGGTACAGCTTCGCGAAGTTCATCTTGAAAAAGACGTTCCAGGTTGAGTCGTAGACGGCGCCGTTCATGGCGGAGACTGCCAGCAGGGCCGGGGCAATGTACGCTGCGTAGCTGATCTGCCCGCCACCCGGACCCTGAACGGAACCCACAATGGCGCCCAGCCCCACTCCCATCGCGATCAGGAACAGGACCGGTTCAAAGAAGCCGGAAAGCATCACCAGCCAGTTGGTGCTCTTCGTAGCCAGCAGGCCGCGGGAAATCACCGCCCTGGCGTTGCGGGAATACAGCGGCCCGAACGTCCTGTTGCGGGCTATGTCCGCCGGGCTCTCCTTGTGCATGCCTGCGCTCATCGGCCCATCCTTGCCGCAAACTGCCGCCGCGTCAGGAACCAGCCAAGCACTGCCAGGCCCGCCAGCACCACGGCGTGCAGGAGAGTCAGCAGCGGCGGCTCCTGGTAACCGTAACTGAAGACACGGCCCAGCTCGGTGCCATGCCAGATTGGGGAGATCCAGCCAATCCACCGCACCATCACCGGGAGGCTGTCCAGCGGAAAGAAGGTGCCGGAGAACACGAAGAGCGGCATCACGATGAAACGCATCACCAGCGCGAACTGGCCCTTATCCTCGGTGATGGACGCCGCGTAGGCCATCAGCGGCAGCCCAAAGGAGAGCCCTGCCAGGGTGGCAACCAGGATGGTGGCCCAGCCCCAGCCGCCGGGCGCAGCACCGAAAAGGGCAACGGCCGCAAAATAGACGGCGGACTGCAGCAGGAACCGCAGGGTCACTGCCATGATGTGGCCGGCAGCTATCTGCTGGGGCGTCAGCGGCGAGGCGTGCGGGCCGTAGTACGTCCGGCGCCACTTGAAGCCGTCCATCACGGGAAAGGTGAATTCGTTCGCGGCCGTCATGACTGCTGCCGAGACTACAAGGGCCGGCGCCACGAACGTCACGTAACCCACACCCCCAAAGGCTCCCGCCCCCTGGGAGTCAACAAGTGTGGCCAGCCCCACGCCCATGGCAAACAGGTAGGCCACCGGGTGGCCCACGCTGTACATCATGATGGACCAGCTGTACCCCTTCATCACCCGGAGCACCTGTTCAGCGTAGTAGAAGGCGCCCCAGCGCCTCGCCTTCGCCGCCGCTGCCTCCGGGCTGTGCGCGCGGGCCGGCGCACCCGCCCGGCCTGCCCTTACCCCTGGCCCGGGCTTTTCACTCAACGAGGCTCCTGCCCGTGAGCCGGAGGAACACGTCTTCCAGCGATGACCTCCGGACCAGCGAGGTCAGCGGCCGCAGGCCGCGGGACGCTACCTGCTCGAGGGCGGCCTCGCCGTCGTGCGCGTAAATCAGCACCCGGTCCGGCAGCACCTCAAGCCGCTCCCCGATGCCGTCCAGCTCGGCGGAGATGGTGGCGTTCCGTTCGGATCCGAACCGCAGCTCAACCACCTCCCGGGTGGAGTGGCCGCGGATCAGCTGCGCCGGTGACCCCTCGGCCATGATCCGGCCCTTGTCCACCACGATGAGCCGGTCGCACAGCTGCTCGGCCTCATCCATGTAGTGGGTGGTGAGGATCAGCGTGACGCCCTGCTCCTTGAGCCGGAACAGCCGGTCCCAGAGGATGTGCCGGGCCTGCGGGTCCAGTCCGGTGGTGGGTTCGTCCAGCAGCAGGATCCGCGGTTCGTTAATCAGCGAGCGGGCGATGGTCAGCCGCCGCTTCATGCCTCCGGAAAGTGCATCCACCTTGGACTTTGCCTTGTCCGTCAGCTGGGCAAACTCCAGCAGCTCATCCGCCTTCGGTTTCAGGTAGCTCATGGGCAGCCCGAAGTAGCGCCCGTACACCAGCAGGTTGTCCCGGACGCGCAGTTCCTCGTCCAGGTTGTCCTGCTGCGGCACCACGCCCAGGTGCGCGCGTACTTCCGGCCCGTGGGAATCCGGATCCAGGCCCATGATGCGGAGGCTGCCGGAGGAGCGACGCGTGACCCCGCCGATCATCTTCATGGTGGTGGACTTGCCGGCGCCGTTGGGTCCCAGCAGGCCGAAGGACTCGCCCGCCGGGACGCTGAAGGAGATGCCGTCGACGGCGGTTACCTCGGCGTAGGTCTTGGTTAGGTTCTCCGCGGTGATGACGGTGCGGCGGGCTTCAGTGGGGTGTTCCGCGGCTGGTTCGACGGCGCCGGCGGCGGCGCTGGAGGAAACGCTGGCTTTGTTGTGCACCCTCCGCAGACTAGTAGAGCTGCCGGGCAGGTGAAAGGGGACTTTAACCTGCCCGGGTTAAAGTACGACGGCGGACCGCCCCCGGGTGCACAGGGAGCGGGCCGCCGTCGTTGAGAAGTCCGGACTACCCGGCGTTCGCTGCCTGGCGTTCCGCGGCTTCCACCACGTTGGTCATCAGCAGCGCCACGGTCATCGGGCCGACACCGCCGGGGTTGGGCGAGATCCAGCCCGCCACCTCGGCCGCGGCGGGCTCAATGTCGCCGTGGACCTTGCTCTTGCCCGTTTCGGGATCGGTTTCGCGGGTGACCCCGACGTCGAGCACTGCTGCGCCCGGCTTCACGTCCGCAGCCTTGACGACGTGCTTGGCACCCGCCGCGCCCACAATGACGTCGGCCTGCCGCAGCAGTTCCGAAAGGTTTTCCGTGCCGGTATGCGTCAGGGTCACGGTGGCGTTTACAGCGCGCCGCGTGAGCAGCAGGCCGATGGAACGCCCGATGGTGACTCCACGGCCCACCACCACCACATGCTTGCCGGCGAGGCTGTACCCGTTGCGTTCCAGCAGCTCGATGACGCCGCGGGGCGTGCACGGCAGCGGCGAGGTGATTTCGCCGTTGACGTTGAGCACCAGCCGGCCCAGGTTGGTGGGGTGCAGGCCGTCGGCATCCTTGGCGGGGTCGATGCGCTCAAGGATGGCGTCCGTGTCCAGGTGCTTGGGCAGCGGCAGCTGCACGATGTAACCGTGGCAGGCCGGGTCCGCATTGAGTTCGTCAATCAGGGTCTCAACCTGGGCCTGGGTGGCGTCCCCCGGAAGCTCACGCTGGATCGAGTTCATCCCGATCTCTTCGGACTGCTTGTGCTTCATCGACACATACAGCTGCGATGCCGGATCCGCGCCAACGAGCACGGTGGCGATGCCGGGTGTGACACCGCGGGACTTCAGGGCTGCGACGCGCTCGGTCAGCTCCGACTTGATGGCCGCCGCGGCTGCCTTGCCGTCAAGGATCCTCGCGGTCTGGGTGGTCTTAGTCATGGATTTACCACTCCTCGTGCGTCGGGTAGAGCGGGAAGTCGGCGGCCAGCTTGTCCACGCGGGACTGCAGGGCCTCGACGTCGGCACTGGTGCCGGCCTTCAGCGCGGTGGCGATGATTTCGGCCACCTCGGTGAACTCTGCAGCGCCGAAGCCCCTGGTGGCGAGGGCGGGGGTGCCGATCCGCAGGCCGGAGGTAACCATCGGCGGGCGGGGGTCGAACGGGACGGCGTTGCGGTTGACCGTGATGCCCACGGAGTGCAGGAGGTCTTCAGCCTGCTGGCCGTCCAGCTTTGAGTTGCGGAGGTCAACCAGGACCAGGTGCACGTCGGTGCCCCCGGTCAGGACGGAGACGCCGGCTTCAGCGACGTCGGCCTGGTTGAGGCGGTCGGCGATGATGCGGGCGCCTTCAAGGACGCGCTCCTGGCGCTCCTTGAATTCCTGGGTGCCGGCAATCTTGAAGGCGACTGCCTTGGCTGCGAT
This sequence comes from Arthrobacter sp. sptzw32, assembly GCF_059089735.1. NCBI lineage: Bacteria > Bacillati > Actinomycetota > Actinomycetes > Micrococcales > Micrococcaceae > Arthrobacter > Arthrobacter sp. sptzw32. Next base: position 340,524 of record NZ_JBNHEZ010000003.1, read on the forward strand.
GACGTGCATGAGCGGACCGCCCTGCTGGCCCGGGAAGACGTTGGAGTTGAGCTTCTTTGCCCACTCCTGCTTGGCCAGGATCACACCCGAGCGCGGACCGGCAAGGGTCTTGTGCACGGTGGAGGTGACGACGTCGGAGTAGGGCACCGGGCTCGGGTGCAGTCCGGCCGCAACGAGGCCGGCGAAGTGTGCCATGTCGGTCCAGAGCAGCGCGCCAACCTCATCGGCGATGGAGCGGAAGGCAGCGAAGTCAAGGTGGCGCGGGTAGGCGGACCAGCCGGCGATGATGACCTGGGGCTTCTCGGCGATGGCCTGCTCGCGGAGCTTGTCCATGTCCACGCGGAAGTTGTCTTCCTCCACCTGGTACGCAGCCACGTTGTAGAGCTTGCCGGAGAAGTTCAGCTTCATGCCATGGGTCAGGTGGCCGCCGTGGGCCAGTGACAAACCGAGGATCTTGTCGCCGGGGGTGATCATGGCGGACAGCGCGGCGGCGTTGGCCTGGGCGCCCGAGTGCGGCTGCACGTTGGCGTACTCGGCGCCGAAGAGGGCCTTGACCCTGTCGATGGCCAGCTGCTCGGCGACGTCGACGTACTCGCAGCCGCCGTAGTAGCGGCGGCCCGGGTAGCCCTCGGCGTACTTGTTGGTGAGTACCGAGCCCTGGGCTTCCATCACGGCGCGGGGGGCGAAGTTCTCGGAAGCAATCATCTCCAGGGTGCCGCGCTGGCGGCCGAGCTCCTGGTTCAGGACTGCTGCGATTTCGGGGTCGAGCTCAGCCAGCGGCTGGTTGCTCACGGCGGTTGTTGAGGTGGCTGTAGTAGTCACGAAGAACTCCTGGCTGGGGATACGGGCACTGCTTAGGTCAGGCTACCGGCTGGCGCACCTTCACAGTGCCTTATGACAGGGTGTGAAAGCGCGGGCATGGCGCTGCGGTACTGACGGGGTGCAGCCCCAATTCCGGCAAGACATGACCCTCGGCCCAGGCGTACGATCCGTGGTCTTCGTGATTGCCGCTCCCTGGTGGTTAGCCACCCAACGCCAGTTGCGACCCTTTCAGCGTACCAAATCCGGGCGCCACCGCGCGGGTAGGCTTGTAGGCGTGAGTGAAGAGCAGCTGAACCAAGCGTACGTAGTAACCCTGTCCTGCCCGGACCGCCCGGGAATCGTCCATGCGGTGACCGGCGCCCTGCTTGCGGCGGGGTGCAATATTACGGATTCGCAGCAGTACGGCAGCCCCGCCACGGGCAATTTCTTCATGCGGGTCGAGGTGACCACGGCGGTCCCCGCGTCAGAGCTTCGTGTTGCCTTGGAGCCGGTGGCAGAAACGTTCGGCATGCAGTGGAGCCTCAACACCGTGAGGCAAAAGGTCCGGACCCTGCTGATGGCCAGCACTGCGGCGCACTGCCTCAACGACCTCCTGTTCCAGCAGCGCTCCGGGACGCTGCCCATTGAGATTCCCGCCATCGTGTCCAATCATCAGGACTTGGCCGGGCTCGCCGGGTTTTACGGCATCCCGTTCCATCACATTCCTGTCACCAGGGACACCAAGGGCCAGGCGGAGGATAAGCTCCGGGCCATCATGGCTGAGCACGATATCGAACTCACGGTCCTGGCCCGCTACATGCAGATCCTCTCCGACGAGCTCTGCACGGACCTCACCGGCAAGGCCATCAACATCCACCACTCCTTCCTGCCGTCCTTCAAGGGCGCCAAGCCGTACCACCAGGCGCACGCCCGGGGTGTGAAGCTGATCGGCGCCACCGCCCACTACGTAACGGCTGCTTTGGACGAGGGCCCCATCATCGAGCAGGAAGTCATCCGGGTGGACCACGCCCGCACGCCGGAACAGTTCGTTCAGATGGGCCGCAACGTCGAGGGCCGCACTCTGGTCCAGGCAGTGCAGTGGCACGCAGAGCACCGGGTGCTGCTGGACGGCAACAGGACTGTCGTCTTCAACTGACGGCCGGGCCTCTGCGAGGTGTGCGCTGCGCCATTTGAACGCCCAAATCGACACATCGCACTACCCGGTTGGGCTGGGGCGGATGTCCTAGGCTTGGCGCATGGCTCCTCTTTACCCTTTCGCCGGCAATTCCCCGGCCATCCACGAATCCGCCTTCGTTGCCCCTACGGCCTCGATCATCGGCAACGCCACCCTGGCTGAGGATGCCAGCGCGTTCTACGGCGTTTCGGTCCGCGCCGACACCGCCGCGATCGCCGTCGGCGCGGGCAGCAACCTGCAGGACAACGTGGTGCTGCACGCGGACCCCGGCTTCCCCTGCACCGTGGGCGAACGCGTGAGCGTGGGGCACGCCGCCGTCGTGCATGGCTGCACGGTGGAAGACGACTGCCTGATTGGCATGGGCGCAACAGTGCTCAACGGGGCGGTGATCGGTTCCGGCTCGCTGGTGGCGGCCGGCGCCGTGGTGCTGGAGGGAACCGTCGTCCCGCCCCGCTCACTCGTGGCGGGCGTCCCGGGCAAGGTCCGGCGCGAACTTACGGATGAGGAGTACGACGGCGTCCGGGCCAACGCTGCCCGGTACGTCGAGCTCGCGGCGCAGCACCGGGAAATGCACGCTTGAATCAGTCCAGGCTGATGGGGCCGATCTCCTCGAGCAATTCGCCCGGCCCCGGATTGCCCGGCGCGGAGGAACCACCCAGATGGTTCACCACGCCCCATACGGCGTTGAGCCCGGTGGTCACAGCGCCTTCGGCCCAGCCTGCCGTGAACGAGACGTCGTCGCCTGCCAGGAAGATCCCCCGCTGGGATTCGGGCAGGGTGTCCTGTTTGAAGTGCGTGAACAGCCGCTGCTGGTAGCGGTAGTGCCCGGGCAGGTTGGCCTTGAACGCGCCCATGAAGTTCGGATCGGCCTCCCAGGAGACAGTGATCGGCTGGCCCACGATGTGCCCGGCGATGTCCACTCCCGGGTAGATCTGCTCCAGCGAGTGCAGCATCAGTTCAACGCGCTCGTCGGCGTCCAGCGCCAGCCACTTCAGGGCATCATCGTTCCAGGTGTAGGACAGCAGGATGACGGCAGGCTGGTCCGGTCCGTTGTCCAGGAGGTAGGTGGCGCGGTTGAGCCGGTCCGTGAGGGTCATGGAGAGTACCTCGTTGCCTGTGTCCGGATCGATGTCCTTCCAGAACGGCCGGTCCACCATGACAAAGGTTTTGGAGGACTGCATGTAGTGCGAGCGCTCGATGGCGGTCCAGAGTTCCGCTGGGAACAGGGCCTCCTCGGTGTGGATTCGGGTGGAGAGCAACCAGGACTGGCAAGTGGTCACCACTGCGGGGTAGCTGGCTTCACGGCCCCAGTGTTCACGGATCCGCAGGTTCCCGTCCGGGTCCCGGCTGATCCTGCCCACGGCGCCGCGCGGCGAGCCGGAGTGAAGTGACGCCAGCGAAGTGCCTTCCGGCCAGTGGGCCATGCCCGACGGCGCGTGCTGCCATAGTGCCTCAGGCAACCGCTGCGCTCCCCCGCGGATAAGCCGGTGCTGGTCGTCCGCGTCCGTGTACACCACCCGGAGGATTTCCAGGATGGAGTTGGGAAAGTCGGTGTCCCAGCCGCCGGTGCCGAAGCCCACCTGGCCAAAGGCCTCGCGGTGTGCGAAGCCGGCCTTTTTGAAGGACTCGCTGGCGGCGATGAAGCCGTAGAAGGTCTGCTCGTCCATCAGCGGCAGCAGCGCGTTCCACAGCTCCTTGATCCGTGCCGTGTCCCGGGAACGGATGGCCTGCTGCATCTCGGCAAACCGGGCGCCGTCATTTACGGCTGCCTTCCAGGCGTCCGCCACTTCGCGGAAGAACGGCGGAAGGTCACTCGGCTTTTCCGCATAGTGCTTTTGGCCGGCCAGCTCAATGACTGTGCTGGAGGTGGCCGGGGACAGCGGGTTGGGGAACTCTTCGGTTTCCAGGCCGAGCAGGTCCACGTAGTGGTAGAACGCCTTGCCGGATTCCGGGAAGCGCATGCCGCCGAGGTCGGCCACAACGCCGGGCGCGGCGGGAAAAGAAGCAGTGCGCAGGCGTCCGCCGATCCGGTCGGCCTCGTACACTACCGGCCGCAGCCCCAGCTTCATCAGCTCATACGCGGTGACCAGGCCGGAAAGGCCCGCTCCGATGACGGCCACTTCCGTGCCCAGCAGTTCGGGCGGCACGGAGCCCAGGCCCTCCGGGTGGGCCAGGTAGTGGTCGTAGCTGAACGGGAAGTCCGGGTTCAGCATGGTGATGGGTCCTGCGGGGGCGCCGCCGGGAGCGGGGGCTGCTGCCGGTGTGGCTGAGGTGCTGGACGGGTCTGAAGCCGGCAGTTCGGTGGCGATGGTCATGGAAGTTCCGCCTTGGTTGGTTCGGTGGTTGATTCTGTTGACAGCGCGCGGTACTCCTCGTTGCTGAGGGCAGCCACCCTTGAGTTCCGGCGTCCGTAACCGAAGTAGGCGGCCACGCCCACGAGCATCCAGAGGGCGAAGACAACCCAGGTGTCCGCGCCGAGGTTGGCCATGAGGTAGGCGCACATGGCAGCGCCCAGGATGGGTGTGAGCGGGAAGAGGGGCACGCGGAAGGTACGCTCCAGCTCCGGGCGCGCACGGCGCAGGTAGATGACGGCGACATTCACCAGGGCGAACGCAAACAAGGTGCCGATGCTGGTGGCATCCGCCAGCGCCCCCAGCGGTACGAGCCCGGCGGTCAGGGCGACGGCGGTTCCCACCAGGAGCGTCCCGGCCACGGGAGTGCCGGTGCGGCGGGAGACGCGGCTGAACACTTTTGGTATGAGCCCGTCACGGGACATCGACAGCAGGATGCGGGTTTGCCCGTAGAGCACTGTCAGGACAATGCTGGCGATGGCCAGCACGGCGCCCACCGCGAAGACCAGGGCAATCCAGGGCTGGCCGGTGGTCTCTTCGAGGATCTTCACCAGCGCGGCTTCTGTGCCGTCGAACCAGCCCCAGGGCCGGGCCCCGATGGCGGCAACCGCCACCAGGACGTAGATGGTGGTGACAATCAGCATGGACCACATGATGGCCCGGGGCAGGTCGCGCTTGGGGTTCCGCGCTTCCTCGCCCGCGGTGGACGCGGCATCGAAGCCGATGTAGGAGAAGAAGACGCGGGAAGCTGCGGCGGAGACACCGGCGGCGCCCATGGGCAGCAGCGGCTCAAAGTTGCCCGCATTGAAGGCTGTGAAAGCAACCGCGCAGAAGAACAGCAGGATGCCCACCTTCACCACCACGATGGAGGTGTTGATCCAGGCGCTTTCCTTGGCGCCGCGGACCAGAAGGATGGTTGCCAGCACCACAATGATCATGGCGGGGATGTTGACAACGCCGCCATCGCCGGGCGGCTGCGACACCGCATCCGGCAGGACGGAACCGAAGACAGCGAGGGTCTCGTTGACGTACTGTCCGGCGCCCACGGCGACGGCGGCCACTGACACGGCGTACTCCAGCACCAGGCACCAGCCGCAGATCCACGCCATCCCTTCGCCCATGGTGGCGTAGGTGTAGGAGTAGCTGGAACCGGCCACGGGCACCAGACCGGCCATCTCGGCGTAGGACACCGCGGACAGCAGCGCGGCCAGGCCTGCGATGGCGAACGAAATCCAAATAGCGGGGCCCGCGAGCGGAACCGATTCGCCCAGGATCACCAGGATGCCTGTACCCAGGGTTGCCCCGACGGAGATCATGGTCAGCTGCAGGACACCGAAGCTGCGGACCAGCCGCGGCCCACCGTCGTTGCTTTCGGCTTCGCTGACCATCTGCGCGATGGGCTTGCGGCGCAGCAGCTGGGCTCCCAGGGCGGGACGGGCCGCTGATCCGGGCGCGCCGCCCGGGGCCCGGCCGGAAAGTGTAGGCACAGTCATCGTTGACGTCCGTTCGTGTCGTTGGCTGGTTGAACTGGTTTTCCCCTCACCCAGACTAGGGGTGTGAGCCTCATCTCAAAGAGGTGCAAAGTGCCCTATAGTTTTCACCCATGAGACGTAATGCACCAGCCATCCATGGTAGCCCGGACCAGTTGGACGCCGTCACGCTGGGACAGTTCCTCGCAGCCCTGCCGGCAGCGGTGCGGGTGGTGCATGACGCCGGCAACGGCCAGGTGCCCCTGCGGTGGGTGGAACCAAGCGAGTTGGAGGACCCCACCCCGTACCTCCTGGACGGCGAGTTTGTCCTCACCGCCGGCCTGCCGTTCCGCGAAGGCGTCAACGCCGACGGCGGCTGGAGCCAAAGCACGGCCCGGGCGGAGGAGTATGTCCGCCGCCTGGTGAATGCCGGCGTCACAGCCCTGGGCTTCGGACTGGAGCCCTACTACGACGCGGTGCCGGACCACGTGGCGGCTGCCTGCCGGGAGCAGGGACTCACCCTGGTGGAGGTGCCTGCCAGCGTGCCCTTTGCCGCCCTGGGCCTGGAATTTTCCAAGCTCCTGGAGTCCGGCAACGCCCAGGTGTTCCGGCAGCTGGCGGAGACCAACCGCCACCTCATGCGGGCCGTACTTTCGGCCCGGCCGGAGCATGAGCTCCTGGCGGCACTGACCCAGCGCGTTCCCGTCTGGGCGGTCCTTTTTGGCGCCGACGGCCGCGTGCGCGCCAAAGCAGGTGCCGGCGTCGACCTCTCCCTGCTCCAGCCCCTGCTCAAAAAACTCCTCACCGGAAGCGGACCACGGGTGGAAACGGAAACGCTCGACTCCCCCGGCTCCGCACTGATTTTCGGCCATCCCCTCCGCAGCAGCAAGGATGCGACCTTGGGCAGCCTGATCCTGGGCGCGGACAAAGCACTGACCCCCGCACAAAACAGCGTGGTCTCGTCCGTCGTGGGGCTCCTGGAACTGCTGGTCCGCCAACGGACCAGCGGGTCCCTGGCACCCAGCCAGCTGGCCACTGCCCTGCTGCTGCACCCGGAGAGCCCGGGCGGGGGCAGCAGCCGGCAGCAGAACGTCTTGAAGGATCTGCTGGCGCAAAGCGTCTCGGGAACACGGTCCAGCCCGGTCCGGGTGGTCCAGGGCGTGCGGGTGGACAGCCTTCCGACGGCGGAGGACGGGCCCGTCCGGGAGCTGCTGCAGTGGCGCCGGATCTTCGACAGCAAAATGGTTGAGCTGACCGATTACGGCTTCGCGGCAGTTACGCGGCTGAAGGTGGATGACCAGCTGGTGGCCGAGGTGGAGCAGCTCGGCTGGCGCCTGGTGGTGGGTGAGCCCGCTGAGCTGTCCGGCCTGCCGGAGGCCTACCGCCGCGCCGCGTCGCTCCGGCCCCGGGTGCTGGCAACGGGCAAAAGCGTGCGAGTGGAGGAGGTCACCTGGTCCGTTGCCGGACTGCTGGGCAGGGAGGCCGGCAGCATGCTGGCTGCCCGGCTCCTGGCACCGATCCTTGAGTTGGAGCCTGAACGCCGGACGGCCCAGCTTCGGGTTCTGCGGTCCTGGCTTGCTGCCAACGGAAGCTGGGATGCCACGGCCAAGGACCTGGGACTGCACCGCAACAGCGTGCGGCGCCAAATTACCGCCATTGGGGAATTGCTGGACCTGGACCTCGGGCTTGCGCAGTCCCGGGCCGAGCTGTGGATTGCGCTGCAGTATGAGGACGATCCGGATCCCGGTTCTCAGGCACCCCAGGAACGGTAGACATCAGGGCGGCGTTCTTCAAGGTAGGGCACCTCGGTGCGTGCCTTTGCGGCAGCGCCTTCCTTCAACGCCGCGATAAGGAGCTGCGGCTCCCCGCCGGCCGCAGCCAGCAACCTGCCGTCCGGCCCGGTGATGACGCTGCCGCCAAGGAACCGGAAGCCTTCCTCCACCCCTGAATGGTTGGCGTAGGCAATGGTCATTTGGCTTTCCAGCGAGCGGGCCCGCAGCAACACTTGCGGGACGTCATCGAACCCGTGCCCCAGCGCAGTGGGCACGAGGAGCAGCTCGGCGCCGGCTACGGCCGCCGCCCGGACCGCTTCGGGGAATTCCACGTCGTAGCAGATGACCATCGAGGTGGGGATCCCGTTGAAGTCCACGACGGCGGGAGGCTGGGCGGCCGGGGTGAAGGCTGCACGCTCGTCAGGGCCAAAAAGGTGCACCTTTGCGTAACTGAGCAGGGTGCCGCCGTCGGCGTCCAGGAGGGTTGCACCTATGTGCCACTCCCCCTGCCCAGAGACTTCGGGAAGGCTGTAGACCAGTCCGATGCGGTGGCGGCGGGCGATGGCTTCGAATTGCCGGTGCAGGGCCGGCAGGCGGGCGGGGTCCAATTCACCGCGGACCCGGCGGGGCGCGTAGCCAACCGGGAAGAGCTCGGGGGTCACCAGCACTGCCGCGCCGGCAGCAGCAGCGGCCTCTGCGGCTGCCTCGATGGTGGCGCAGTTGGCGTCAACATCCATCACCACAGCATTGGCCTGCAGGAGTGCCAGCAACACGGCGCCGCCTTTCCATCGTCGGATCAGCCTCCACGGGAGGCCTTCGACTCCAGACTAGCTTCGACCTCAACCGGATTTGCGGGTCTTTTGCACCTCTTCGCACTCGATGGAGGGCAATTCGCCCAGCCGCCCCGGAGGCCACTCAAGCGCATCCATGCGTTAACTTCTTGACTACAAGAGTGCCATGAGGCAATCTTTCAAGCATGCCCGCAACTTCGCGCTCAACGAGGAGCAAGCCCAAAAATCCCGGCTCACAATCTGCCCTGCGGCAATTGAACCAGCAGCGGATCATCGAGTCGCTGATGGGCGGGCCTTCCACCCAGGCCGAACTGGCCCGGCAGACCGGGCTCTCCACCGCAACGGTGTCAAACATCGTCAGGATCATGCTCGATTCAGGCATGGCTTCAACTGAGCCCATCACCAGTTCCGGCCGCAGGGCACTCAACGTCAGGCTCAACAGCAATGGTGCAGTGGCAGTGGGAATCGACTTCGGGCGCAGGCATCTCCGGGTGGTGCTGGCTTCCCTGAGCTATCACGTCATTGCCGAGGAATCCGTCACGCTGCCGCTTGGCCACCAGGCCGAGGAAGGCATCCAGGCGGCAGTGGTCCTGCTCGACAAACTCCTGGACGAAAGCGGGGTGGCCCGGAACGCCGTGGTGGGTGCCGGCGTCGGAATTCCCGGACCAATCGACCGGCGCTCAGGCACAGTGGCCCAGGGCGCCATCCTTCCTGAGTGGGTGGGCATCAACATCCTCCAGCACCTGGAAGAACGGCTGAACATCCCCGTCTTCGTTGACAATGACGCCAATCTGGGCGCGTGGTCGGAGGTGACATGGGGCCAGCACACGGGGGTCAGCAACCTGCTGTTTTTGAAGATTGGCTCAGGCATTGGGGCAGGCCTCATCCTGAACGGCGCGCCCTACTACGGCAACGTCGGGATCACTGGCGAGATCGGCCATGCCACCATCCACGAACAGGGCCTGGTGTGCCGCTGCGGCAACCGCGGCTGCCTCGAGACAATAGCCTCCACCACCACCATGATCGAACTGCTGAGCCGCGGCGGGGACCGGCCACTGACGCCTGCAGATATCGTGCGCAAGGCCCTGGCCCGGGACTCGGCAACCCTCCGCGTCCTTGATGACGCAGGGCTCGCCGTCGGCCGTGCGCTCGGCAACGTCGCGAACCTGATCAACCCCGAAGTAATCGTGGTTGGCGGTCCGCTGGCAGGCCTGGGTGAGCTCTTCCTGGATCCCATCCGGAGGGGCCTGGTAAGGCATGCGGTTCCCGTCATCGGCGAGACAACAGCGCTGGCCATGTCCTCCCTGGGCGACCGTGCGGAGGCGCTCGGAGCGGCAGCGCTGGTGTTCCAGCACGCGGGAATCCGGAAGAACTAGACCGTTTCGTTATTCGGGATATGCGTTAAAGACTTGACGACAACCCGCGTGATCCAGTTTACTTTTGCATCAGACGGCCCTGCGCTTTGCCCGGCCGGACAAAGAAGTCATCGCATTGGAGGGTTAGGGCATATGACGTCCCAGACCACGCATTCGGACCCGATCATCCTCGAGATGCGGTCCATCACCAAGGAATTCCCCGGCGTTAAAGCGTTGGCCGATGTGAACCTGCGGGTGAAGGCCGGCGAGATCCACGCCATCTGCGGCGAGAACGGTGCAGGCAAGTCCACCCTGATGAAGGTTCTCTCGGGCGTATACCCCTACGGCAGCTACGACGGCGACATCGTCTACCAGGGCCAGGTGCAGCAGTTCCGCGACATCCGGGCCAGCGAGCACGCCGGCATCGTGATCATCCACCAGGAACTTGCGCTGATTCCGGAACTCTCCATCACGGAGAACATCTTCCTGGGCAACGAGCCCACCAAGCGCGGCGTCATCGACTGGGGCGAAGCCCGGCTGCGCTCCCTGGACCTGCTGGCCCGCGTCGGCCTACAGGAGGACCCGGACACCCCCATCAAGGAAATCGGCGTCGGCAAGCAGCAACTGGTAGAAATCGCCAAGGCCCTGAACAAGTCCGTCAAGATCCTCATCCTTGATGAACCCACGGCGGCCCTGAATGAGTCCGACTCCCAGCACCTGCTGGACCTGATGCTCGGCCTGAAGGCAAAGGGCATTACCAGCATCATCATCTCCCACAAGCTCAACGAGATTGAGCAGATCGCCGACTCCATCACCATCATCCGCGACGGCAAGTCGATCGAAACGCTGGACGTGAAAGCGGACGGCGTGGACGAGGATCGGATCATCAAGGGCATGGTGGGCCGGACCCTGGAATCCCGCTTCCCGGAGCACACCCCGAAAATCGGTGAGGTGTTCTTCGAGGTCAAGAACTGGACCGTGGGCCACCCGAACGTCCAGGACAGGCTGGTCTGCAAGAACTCAAGCTTCTTCGTCCGCCGCGGTGAGATCGTTGGCTTCGCCGGACTGATGGGCGCGGGCCGTACCGAACTTGCCAGGTCAGTGTTCGGCCGTTCCTACGGCCGGTTCATCAACGGCCAGATCTACAAGGACGGCCGTGAGATCACCCTGAAATCAGTCCGGCAGGCCATTGACGCCGGACTGGGATACGTCACCGAGGACCGCAAATCCCTGGGCCTGAACCTGCTGGACGACATCAAAACCACCACGGTGGCCGCCAACCTGCGGAAAATCAGCCACAACTCCGTGGTGGACCCGAACCAGGAGTTCACCGTGGCAGAGCAGTACCGCAAGTCACTGCGGACCAAGACCCCATCGGTGGAGGAAGGCGTAGCCAAACTCTCCGGCGGCAACCAGCAGAAAGTGGTCCTCGCCAAGTGGATGTTCACCGACCCCGACCTGCTGATCCTGGACGAACCGACCCGCGGCATTGACGTCGGCGCCAAATACGAGATCTACGGCATCATCCAGCAACTGGCCAACCAGGGGAAGGGAGTCATCGTCATTTCCTCGGAGCTGCCCGAGCTCCTGGGCCTTTCGGACCGTATCTACACAATTTTCGAAGGCGCCATCACCGGTGTCCTGGACAAAGACGAGGCCAGTCAGGAAAGCCTGATGAAACTGATGACCTCCGCCCGCAAAGCCGCCTGACCCCTGGACCAGCCCAGAACATTCCGGACACAAGGACTGACACAATGAACGCCCTCAAGAAGCTCTTTGGCGGAAACACCCGCCAATTCGGCATGATCTTCGCCCTCGTGGCACTGATCATCTTCTTCCAAATTGCCACCGACGGCCGGACCCTCACTCCCGGCAACGTCATCAACCTCTTCAACGGCAACTCCTACATCCTGATCCTGGCGATCGGTATGGTGCTGGTGATCATCGCCGGGCACATCGACCTTTCAGTCGGTTCCGTGGCCGCCTTTGTGGGAGTCACCGTGGCCCTGGCCATCCGTGACTGGGGAATCCCCTGGTACGCCGGCGTCCTCCTGGGCCTGGTGCTCGGTGCGGTGATCGGCGCCTGGCAGGGCTGGTGGACGGCCTACGTGGGCATACCGGCGTTTATCGTCACCCTTGCCGGCATGCTCCTGTTCCGCGGCTTCAACCAGTTCGTGGGCAAGTCCAACACCATTCCGGTCCCCAGCGACTTCCAGTACCTCGGCGCAGGCTACCTTCCCGAGGTGGGCCCGGACACCGGATTCAACAACCTGACCCTGCTGCTGGGCATCGCGGCCGCGGCATTCGTTGTATGGGGCGAACTGCGCTCCCGGGCCCGCGCAAAGGCACTGGGTGCTGAAGTTCCGGAAATGTGGGTCACCGCCCTGAAGCTGGTCCTGATCAGCGGCGCCATCCTTTACGCCACCTACCTGTTCGCCACCGGCCGCCCGGGCACTTCCTTCCCCATTCCCGGCCTGATCCTCGCGGTCCTGGTCCTGCTGTACGGTTTCATCTCCTCCCGCACCATCCTCGGCCGGCACGTCTACGCAGTGGGCGGCAACCGCCACGCTGCTGAACTCTCCGGTGTCCAGTCCAAGAAGGTCAACTTCCTGGTCATGATGAACATGTCCATCCTGGCCGGTTTGGCGGGCATGATCTTCGTGGGCCGTTCCACCGCCTCGGGCCCGTTCGACGGCGTGGGCTGGGAACTGGACGCCATCGCGGCCGTGTTCATCGGCGGCGCCGCAGTTACCGGCGGCGTGGGCACCGTGGTCGGGTCCATCATCGGTGGCCTGGTCATGGCCGTGCTGAACAACGGCCTGCAACTCCTCGGCGTCGGGGCGGACCTTACCCAGATCATCAAGGGCCTGGTGCTCCTGATTGCCGTCGCGTTCGATGTCTACAACAAGAGCCAGGGCAAGAAGTCGATCATCGGCATGCTGACGAGGAACTTCAACCGCCCCTCCGGCGGCGGCCCCAGCAACCCACTCCAGCCGGACGAGACCACCTCCACCAAGGAAGCGATCGCCAGGGAAGCCTGAGCGTTGGCCTGAACAGCGTTACACCAACACAGAAAGAGAACCAACAATGCGAATGATTGGTAAAGCAGGAAAGGCCGCAGCGGTTGCTGCCATCGCAGCACTGGCGCTGACGGGCTGCGGACGCTCCGAGCCCAGCACAGGCGGCGGAACCGAAGGCGCAGGAGGGTTCGAACAGAGCTCCTCCATCGGCGTCGCACTCCCCCAGAAGACCAGTGAAAACTGGGTCCTGGCGGAGAAGCTGTTCAATGACGGCCTCAACGGGGCGGGGTTCAAGGCTGACGTGCAGTTCGCCAACGGCGGCGTGTCCGAGCAGCAGAACCAGATCAGCGCCATGGTCACCAAGGGCGCCAAGGTCATCATCGTCGGCGCCATCGACGGCTCGCAGCTGGGCACCCAGCTGAAGCAGGCCAAGGATGCCGGCGCCACGGTCATCGCCTATGACCGCCTGCTGCTGAACACCGAGAACGTGGACTACTACGTGGCCTACGACAACTTCAAGGTGGGCGAGCTCCAGGGCCAGGCACTGCTGGACGGCCTCAAGGCCAAGAAGCCGGAGGGACCGTACAACATCGAACTGTTCGCCGGCTCCCCCGACGATGCCAACGCCAAGGTCTTCTTCGACGGCGCCATGAGTGTCCTGCAGCCGAAGATCGACGACGGCACCCTCAAGGTAGTGTCCGGGCAGACCAGCTTCGAACAGGCTGTGACCCAGGGCTGGAAGGCTGAGAACGCCCAGCGACGCGCTGATACGCTGCTCACCGGCAGCTACACCAACGAGTCACTGGACGGCGTCCTCTCCCCCAACGACACCCTGGCCCGCGCAGTCCTGACCTCGGTCAAGGCCGCCGGCAAGCCGACACCGGTCATCACCGGGCAGGACTCCGAAGTTGAGTCGGTCAAGTCCATCATGGCCGGCGAACAGTACTCCACCATCAACAAGGACACCCGGAAGCTCGTTGAGCACGCCATCACCATGGTGAAGGACCTCCAGGCCGGCAAGGAACTGGAGATCAACGACAAGGACTCCTACAACAACGGCGTCAAGACCGTTCCCGCATACCTGCTGGAGCCGGTCATCGTCACCGCTGAAAACGTGAAGACCGCCTACGCAGGCGACCCGGTCCTCGAACCGATCACCAAGTAAGCAGTTTGACCACTGAAAGGCCCGGTCCCGCGTTGCGGGGCCGGGCTTTTCGTTGCCTGCCCAACAACGCTCCCGGTTTCCAGCACCGCGGTGAGAGGATGGCACCATGAGTGCGCCTATCGCCAAGCCATGGTTGTCCACGCAGTCCGACCAGGATCCCCGTACCGCCACCGGGACTCCCCTCCGCTGGGGCGTTATCGCCACGGGCGGGATAGCAAGGTCGGTATCACAGGATCTTGCCTTGTTGACCGATGCCGAGCTCTATGCCGTCAGCTCGCGCGCGCAGGACACGGGCGACGCCTTCGCCGCCGCCTACGGGTTCGGCCGGGCATACGGGGACGACGCCGGGGCCCGCGGTTACGAACGCTTGCTCGCCGATGATGCGGTGGACGTGGTGTACGTGGCGACGCCGCACGCCCAGCACCATGAGATCGTGCTGGCTGCGCTCAACGCCGGCAAACACGTCCTCTGCGAAAAGGCCTTCACCATCAATGCCCGGGAGGCCGCCGAGCTGATCGAAGTGGCCCGAAGCCGGGACCTCTTCCTCATGGAGGCCGTGTGGAGCCGGTTTCTGCCGGCCATGCAGCGGGCCTTCGACATCGCAGCCTCCGGAGAAATCGGGGACATCCACTGGGTTACCGCGGACCTTGGCTTCCCCGCCCCCTACTCCCCCACCGCCAGGCTCTGGGCCAGGCAGGATGGCGGCGGCGCACTGCTCGACATCTCCGTTTACCCCCTGCTCTGGGCCCTGGGAACGCTCGGTTTTCCGCAGACAGTCAGCGCCACAGGACATGTAAATGACGACGGCGTAGACGCCCAGAATGCCTTGACCCTCGGCTACAACCACGGCGCACAGGTGCAGCTCACATCGTCGCTGCTCGCCCACGGCCCGCGCACAGCCACCGTCGCGGGCAGCAAAGGCTTCCTGCAGAGCATCGGATCCATCAACAATCCGCGGGAGCTGATCATTGGAACCGGCTGGGACGAACGCCGCGTTGAAACCTTCGATCCGGTGGGCCGCGGATACACCTACGAACTGCGCGAGGTAACGCGGTGCATCCAGCAGGGCCTCACCGAAAGCCCGGTGATGCCGCTGGAGGACACCTTGAACACCATGCGTCTGTTCGATGGAGTCCGGGCACAACTGGGGGTCAGCTACCCCAACGACGAACGGCTCGTGACCAAAGCGTCGTCAGCATAAAACGGCACCGCCGCCGATGAAGTGGCTCCGGACAGGCCGAATGCCCTGCCCCTGCCAACCTTTCCGGCATCAAGGCGGACCCCCGGCGTGTCGCAGAACATAAGCCGACAGCTAAGCGTCCGTTTACTCCACCGCCCGTATAATTTGATCTACGACAGTGCCGCAGCGCACCGGGAGGAACGGGTCATGGTGGCGGAATCGCCTAGCTCCATCAAGAATGAAGTGGTTGGCGGACGTTATCGGTTGGGCGAGGTTATTGGCCGCGGCGGGATGTCATCGGTTTACTGTGCCCGGGATGAAAACCTGGGACGCGACGTCGCCCTGAAGCTCTTTGCCCCGCAGGCTCCGGACGCCGATGAACTGAAGCGGCAGGAAGCGGAAATACAGCTTCTGGCCACGCTCAACCATCCCGGGCTCGTCACGCTTTTCGACGCCGGAATTGATGACCGGATCCCGGATGAGCCCAGGCCCTTCCTCACCATGGAACTCGTCGACGGGCAGGACCTGCGGGCCCGCATCCGGCACAGCCAGGTACCACTGGAGGAACTCGCAGTGATCGGCGCTGGTATCGCCGATGCGCTGGCGTATGTCCACGGCCTCGGGATCATCCACCGGGACATCAAGCCGGCCAATATCCTGCTGGTCCAGATCCGGCCCGGGGAGCCGCTGCGTCCCAAGCTCACAGATTTCGGCATTGCCCGGATCGCTGACTCCACCCGGCTGACGGCCACGGGAACAATGGTGGGCACTGCCGCCTACCTCAGCCCGGAACAAGCCCTGGGCCAGCCCCTGTCCTCCGCCTCTGACATCTACTCCTTTGGGCTTGTACTGCTTGAATGCATCAAGGGGACTGTGGAATACCCGGGCGGCGCCGTTGAATCTGCCGTGGCACGGCTGCACCGGGCGCCGGAGATCCCCGAGGACCTGCCGGCCGAGTGGGCTGACCTGATCCGCTCCATGACAGCCATCGAGCCACTTGAGCGCCCGGCCGCCGCGGACATCGAGACGTCCCTCAGGCAGGCACTGGTTTCGCCGGCGTCCACCCCGGGAGAGCTGATTCCCGAGACCACCAGGGTCCTGCCGGCAATGCCGTTCCACCCGCCCTCCATCACCGCTGAGGAGTCCGTGGATGAGCTCCGCGAGGCAGCCGGCCCCATAGAGCCGGCTCAAGCGGTCTCCCGCGCCGTCGGGGTTAACGGGAAACAGTCTAAGAAGGAGCGGACACCCGGGCCCCGGCGCGGACGGTTGTGGCTGGCAGTGCTCCTTGGCCTCGTGGTGGTGGCTGCAGCCGTAGCAGCAGCGCTCGCGAGCCTGTCCGCCCAGTCCGCGCCCGACGTCGTGCCCTATCCCACGGTGACCGGCGTCCTTGGCGAGCACCTGGAGGAACTCCAGAAGAGCGTGGAGCCGTGAGCTTGAAGCTGACGGCAAGGCATGTCCGGGTTGCCGCGGCGTGCACGGCGGCCGGGCTCCTGGCTGGCTGCAGTCCCAGCGACACCGGCCTGCAGGTTGCCGCTGCACGGCAACTCCAGGCACGGGTCCTGGAAGTGAGCGAGGCGTCCTCCAGGAATGATCCCGTAACCGCGGTCAAGGCACTGGAGGGCTTGGAAGCGGAGCTGGCCGCAGCCCACGGCAAGGGCCAAATTTCGGAGGAACGGCGCCAGACCATCACCACCGTCGCCGCGGCAGTCCGCGCCGACCTCGACGAGGCCATTGCGTCAGCGGCTAAGGCAGCGGAAGACGCGAAGATTACCGAGGACCTGGCGGCCGCCCCGGCTTCATCGCCGTCCCCCGGGACGCCCGCGCCGGCGCCGGCTCAGGCGCCCGAGCTTACCCAGGCCCCGGCGCCGGAACCGGCGCCCGAGCTTACCCAGGCCCCGGCGCCTGAGCCCGCTCCAGCCCCCGCGCCTGAAACCGGAAATGACAATGACAAAAAGGACAACGAGGGCAAGGGTAAAGACAAAGACTGATCGCTGGGCCTCTGCGCCCGACGGCGTCGCATGTGGTGCCGGCAACCGCCGGGCACACTGAGCCGCTGCCACACATGAAAGAGGCGGTGCACCGGGAACGAACCCCGGGGCACCGCCTCTTTTGTATTGGCAGTCCGTTGAAGCAGCCGCCCTAGCTCAGGGTGGCGAGAACCTTGTTCAGCGTCGCGGACGGGCGCATCACGGCGGAAGCCTTCGCGTCATCCGGGTTGTAGTAGCCCCCGATGTCCACCGGGGAGCCCTGGACCTCGGCCAGCTCGCCCACGATGGTTTCCTCCTTGGAGGAGAGCTCCTCGGCGACGGGGCCGAACGCGGCGGCCAGGTCGGCGTCGTCCGTCTGCTTGGCCAGTTCCTCGGCCCAGTAGCGGGCAAGGAAGTAGTGGCTGCCACGGTTGTCCAGTTCGCCTGCGCGGCGGCTGGGCGACTTGTTCTCCAACAGGAAAGTGCCGGTGGCACGGTCCAGGGTGTCGGCCAGGACCTGGGCCCGGGCGTTGCCCGTGGTGGTGGCCAGGTGTTCGAAGCTCACGGCCAGGGCCAGGAACTCACCCAGGCTGTCCCAGCGCAGGTGGTTTTCCTTGAGCAGCTGCTGGACGTGCTTCGGGGCGGATCCGCCGGCGCCGGTCTCGAAGAGCCCGCCGCCGTTCATCAGCGGAACAACGGAGAGCATTTTGGCGCTGGTGCCCAGCTCCAGGATGGGGAACAGGTCGGTGAGGTAATCGCGCAGGACGTTGCCGGAGACCGAGATGGTGTCCTCGCCCTTGCGGATGCGGTCCAGGGTGAACGCGATGGCCTTCACCGGGGACATGATCCGGATGTCCAGGCCCTCGGTGTCGTGCTCCTTCAGGTACTCGTTGACCTTGGTGATGAGGTTGGCGTCGTGCGGGCGTTCCTCGTCCAGCCAGAACACGGCCGGCGTCTGGGAGGCACGGGCACGGGTGACGGCCAGCTTGACCCAGTCTCGGATGGGCAGGTCCTTGGTCTGGCAGGCGCGCCAGATGTCACCCTCGGAAACCTGGTGTTCAATCAGGACGTTGCCGGAGCCGTCCACGATTTGAACGGTGCCGGCTTCCTGGATTTCGAAGGTCTTGTCGTGGCTGCCGTATTCCTCGGCTGCCTGGGCCATCAGACCCACGTTGGGTACGGTTCCCATGGTGGTGGGATCGTAGGCGCCGTTTGCACGGCAGTCGTCGAGGACCACCTGGTAGATGCCGGCGTAGGAGCTGTCCGGCAGCACCGCGAGGGTGTCCGCTTCCTTGCCGTCCGGGCCCCACATGTGGCCGGAGCTGCGGATCATGGCGGGCATGGAGGCGTCCACGATGACATCGCTGGGGACGTTGAGGGTGGTGATTCCCTTGTCCGAGTCCACCATGGCAAGGGCGGGACCCTCTTCGAGGCCCTTCTTGATGAGGGACTGGACGCCTTCACGGACGTCTTCCGGCAGGTCCTCAAGGCTGCTGAGGATGGCGGCCAGGCCGTTGTTCGGGCTGATTCCTGCGGCTGCGAGCTGCTTGCCGTAGGTATCAAAGAGCTCGGCGAAGTAGGCCTTGACCACGTGGCCGAAGATGATGGGGTCCGAGACCTTCATCATGGTGGCCTTGAGGTGGGCGGAGAACAGGATGCCCTCTTCCTTGGCGCGGGCAACCTGGGCCTTCAGGAACTCGTCCAGGGCGGCTGCGCGCATGACGGTACCGTCGATGACCTCGCCGGCCTGCACCGGGAAGGCCTTCTTCAGGACCTTGACCGGGCCGTCTTTCCGGACGAGCTGGATGGCGATGGTGCCCTCGGACTCGATGACAACGGACTTCTCGTTGGAGCGGAAGTCATCCTTGCCCATGGTGGCAACGTTGGTCTTCGAATCGGCGGTCCAGGCACCCATGGAGTGCGGGTTCTGGCGCGCGTAGTTCTTGACGGACAGGGGTGCGCGGCGGTCCGAGTTTCCCTCGCGCAGGACCGGGTTCACGGCGGAGCCCTTGATCTTGTCGTAGCGGGAGCGGACGGCAGTTTCCTCATCCGAGGACGGGTTGTCCGGGTAGTCCGGGAGGGCGTAGCCCTGGCCCTGCAGTTCGGCAATTGCTGCCTTCAATTGGGGGATGGAAGCGCTGATGTTGGGCAGCTTGATGATGTTGGCTTCCGGCGTCTTCGCCAGCTCACCGAGTTCAGCAAGGGCGTCACCGATCTGCTGCTCGGGCGTCAGGTAGTCACCGAAGACGGCGATGATGCGGCCGGCGAGCGAAATGTCGCGGGTCTCCACCTCCACACCTGCTGTCGAGGCGAACGCCTCGATGATGGGCAGGAACGAATAGGTAGCCAGCATCGGCGCTTCGTCGGTGTGGGTGTAGATGATCTTGGACATGCGCGGGCGTCTCCCTGTGGGTCGGCTTGGGTTGTGAAATTTGTTCAGTTTCACCATGTATAACCTACCCGAGGACAAGGGTTTGAACCCTACTGGAGCTTCTGGGTTACCCTGCCCGGGCGCAGGATTACAGCGATGGAAAACGTACGACGGCGTCCCGCACCCAGGTGCCCGCCCTGCCGAAATGTCCCAGCGCTTTCCCTCCCGCCGAAACCGGCCAGCCGGACCGCGTTGTGAGCTGGTCAAAGTACATTTACAAAAATTGACTGAGAGGATACATTCACATCGTCACTCTCGGCGCTTCCCACGTTTTCCCAGTTCAGACAGGACAACCATGACTCGCACAAGGTCCGCGGCCTTAGGCTTCCTGACCCTCTCGGCAGCCGCCGTTTTGGCACTCGGCGCAACGGGCGGAGCAAGCGCAGCACCTGCCGGTTCCGACAAAAAGGACACCACCGCCTCAGTGGGCGGGGCGCTTGAGAGCACGGGCGCTGCCGAGTACTGGACCGAAGAGCGGATGCGGAACGCGATCCCGGGTGAGGTGTTGGCAGCCAAGGCATTCGAACGCAGCAACCCCGCCAACCCCGATACTGTCGAAAAAGGCCAGGATAAGAAGCCGAAGCCGGCCAAGGGCAAGCTGACCATCGCTGTGCGTGAGGCCCCTGTTAAGCACGTTGGCAAGGTGTTTGTTTCCCTGGGCAGTGGCGACTACGTCTGCTCCGGCAACGCCCTGTCGTCAGCTAACGGAAGCGTTGTGGCCACTGCCGCGCACTGCCTCAGTGACGGTCCCAACTCGAAACCCACAAGGTTCGTCTTCGTCCCGGCATATGAGAACGGCCCGGCGCAGTACGGGGAATGGGTTGGAACGTCGTACCACCTGCCGAAAGAGTGGAACGAGACGGGCAGCATGAAGTACGACACCGGCTTCGTGGTGGTCACCCAGGACAAGAATCCTGAGCCCCTTACGGCGGTGGTGGGCGGTTCAGAGCCCCTCTTCGTCGGGCCCAGGGACGGCCTGACCATCAAGGCTTTCGGCTACCCGTCCTCCAAACCGTTCGACGGGCAGGCACTTTGGAGCTGTTCCGGAACCACCAGCCCGGATACCACCAACACCCAGTTTGAAAGCCGCGGCATTCCCTGCGACATGACCGGCGGCTCCTCCGGCGGGCCGTGGCTCGTCCAAGGCACCGACCCGTTTATAGCCGGGTACCAGAACTCAGTCAACAGCTACGGCTACAAGGGCGCCGGCGTTATGTACGGCCCGTACTGGGGGACGGAAATCCAGACGGCGTTCACCAGCGCCTCCCTTGCACCGGCCCTTGTTCCAGTCCCGTAGTACCTTCTCAAACAACGACGGCGCCTGGCCCCTTGGCGGGGACAGGCGCCGTCGTTGTTTATCCCACCGGGGCCCACGCCGTCATGGCGGCGGTGCGGCCTAGTGGAAGAAGTGTCGGGCTCCCGTGAAGTACATGGTGACGCCGGCCGCGTTCGCAGCAGCAATGACTTCCTCGTCGCGCACCGAACCGCCGGGCTGGACCACCGCGCGGACCCCGGCGTCGACCAGGATCTGCAGTCCGTCCGCAAACGGGAAGAAGGCGTCCGAGGCTGCAACGGCGCCGCGGGCTCGCTCGGGTGCTCCGCTCGCGCCTGAGCCTGCCGTCCCGACGTTGGTGGCACCGCCGGCTCCGTCGACGTCGGACTCCACCGTCACGCCCAGCGTGTTCGCCCGCTCGACGGCCAGGCGGCAGGAATCCAGGCGGTTGACCTGGCCCATGCCGATGCCCACGGCTGCGCCGTCCTGGGCCAGCAGGATGGCGTTGGACTTGGCGGCACGGCAGGCGGTCCAGGCGAAGGCAAGGTCTGCGAGGGTCTTCTCGTCCGCGGCTTCACCGGCGGCCAGGGTCCAGTTGGCGGGGTTGTCGCCGTCGGCATCCACCTTGTCAGTGACCTGGACCAGGACGCCGCCGGAAACCTGGCGGATCTCCGACGGGTAGCGGCCGTAACCTTCCGGCAGGGCAAGCAGGCGGATGTTCTTTTTCTTGGACAGGATCTCCACGGCTTCGGGTTCGAAACCAGGCGCAATGACAACCTCGGTGAAGATGTCCTTGACGGTGTTGGCCATGCCGGCGGTCACCGTGCGGTTGGCTGCGATGACGCCGCCGAACGCGGACACAGGGTCACAGGCGTGTGCTTTGGTGTGGGCATCGGCAATCGGATCAGCGGCATCCGCGGAACCGACGGCAACGCCGCAGGGGTTGGCGTGCTTGATGATGGCCACTGCCGGCTCGGCGAAATCGTAGGCGGCACGGAGGGCGGCGTCGGCGTCCACGAAGTTGTTGTAGCTCATGGCCTTGCCATGCAGCTGGTCAGCCTGCGCGATGCCCGCCGGAGCGGCCTTGTCCACGTAGAGCGCGGCCTGCTGGTGCGGGTTCTCGCCATAGCGAAGGACCTCGGAGCGTTCCAGGGAGAGGCCGGCGTAGGCGGGCCAATCAATCACTCCGTCGCCGTCTTCGTCCAGGAACTGGCTCGCGGTCCAGGTGGCCACGGCGTTGTCGTAGGAGGCCGTGTGGGCGAACGCCTTGGCGGCCAGCCGCCGTCGGGTGTTCAGGTCAAAGCCGCCCTCCGCGGCCGCGGTGACCACCTGGCCGTAGAAGGAAGGGTCCACCACGATGGCGACGGCAGCATGGTTCTTCGCCGCGGACCGCACCATGGCGGGGCCGCCGATATCGATCTGTTCGACCACGTCGTCCTGGGCAGCGCCGGATTTGACGGTTTCCACGAACGGGTAGAGGTTCACTACCACCAAATCGAAAGGCTCGATCTCCATGTTGACCAGCGTTTCCATGTGCGCCTCAACGCGGCGGTCGGCCAGGATGCCGCCGTGAACCCGCGGGTGCAGGGTCTTGACGCGGCCGTCCAGCATCTCCGGTGAACCGGTGACTTCCTCAACCTCCTGCACAGGGATGCCCGCGGCAGCAATCTTCTTGGCCGTGGACCCGGTGGATACCAGCTTCACTCCCGCGGCATGCAGGCCCTGGGCGAGCTCCTCCAGACCGGTCTTGTCGTAAACCGAGATCAGCGCCCGGCGGATGGGAACACGGTCAATGGATACGCGCTCATGCTGCGTGAAGCTCACAAATGTCTCCGTCTTATGTCGCGGAACAGTGCCGCGGTTGGTGGGGATAGGGCCAGTTTATCGCGAAGTGCACTTTGCCCCGCGTGAAGGCTCCGTGCACGCCGAAGTGTGAACGCCACCGGGCCCGGCTAGAGTTCTTTCAGGAGGCGGCGATGAATACTTACACCACTGTGCCGAGCGGCGAACAGGTGGTCCAGGAACTGCCCTGGCGATGGAAAGTCCAGGGCAGGATTTTTTTGATCGGGGGCCTCGGGTTCATGTTCGATGCCTGGGACGTGACCTTGAACGGCATCCTCATTCCGCTGCTTTCCAAGCACTGGGCACTCACCCCGGGCGAGGTGGCGTGGGTGGGGACGTCCAACCTGATCGGAATGGCTCTTGGCGCTTTCGTCTGGGGCACCATCGCGGACACCATCGGGCGGAAAAAGGCGTTTACTGCCACGCTGCTGATCTTTTCCCTCTTTACGGTGCTGGGCGCCTTCTCCCCCGACTTCATCTGGTTCTGCATTTTCCGGTTCATGGCCGGGTTCGGGTTGGGCGGCTGCATTCCGGTGGACTACGCCCTGGTGGGTGAGTTCACTCCCCGCAAACAGCGCGGCAAAGTGCTGACGGCCATGGACGGATGGTGGCCCGTAGGTGCCGCTTTGGCCGGCTTTGTGTCCGCCGGGCTCGTGGCCCTGTACGGCGACTGGCGGTTGACCATGCTGGTGATGGTGCTGCCGGCGCTCCTCGTCTTCTGGGTCCGCCGGAGCGTTCCGGAGTCCCCGCTGTTCCTGATCCGTAAGGGCCGGCGTGAGGAAGCGGCCAGGGTCATTGATGAGCTGGTGG
Organism: Arthrobacter sp. sptzw32; assembly: GCF_059089735.1. Classification (NCBI taxonomy): domain Bacteria; kingdom Bacillati; phylum Actinomycetota; class Actinomycetes; order Micrococcales; family Micrococcaceae; genus Arthrobacter; species Arthrobacter sp. sptzw32. The sequence goes on from NZ_JBNHEZ010000003.1 coordinate 363,946, forward strand.
CGGCTACCGGTGCGGAAGCCCGGGCCTACAGCCTCCCCGACGCCAAGGAGGTGCCGCGGCTTTCCGCCGGCAGCGCCTGGCACCAGCTGCGGCTCGTGTGGCAGTACAACTGGAAAATCACCGCTGCTGCCTGGTCACTGTTCTTCTCCATCCTGCTGGTGTACTACCTGTCCCTGACCTGGATGCCGCGCATTTTGATTGGTGCCGGCTTTGCCGAGTACAAGGCGTTCGTCACCACCGCGTCCATGGCCGCCGTCGGGCTCCTTGGCGTGATCGTGGCGGCCCTGCTGGTGGAGCGGGTGGGCCGCAAGTGGATCCTCGCCCTCACCGGGCCGCTGTCCGCACTGACCCTGGTGATCGTGGCCATCGTGGTGGACATCCCGACGGCGGCAGTGTTCTGGCTGCTGGTGTTCGGGTTCGTGGTGCAGGTGGCCATCCCGGTGCTCTACGCCTACGTCTCAGAGCTCTACCCCACTGAGCTGCGGGGAACGGGCTTTGGCTGGGCCTCCACGTTTTCGCGGCTCGGCGCGGGTTTTGGGCCGTTGATTTTCGCGAACTACTTCTGGCCGGAACTGGGCCTGGCCACATCCTTCGCCCTCGCGGGGGGCTTGGTGCTGCTGGCCGTTTTGTGGATGGCGTTCTTCTCCCCGGAAACCAAGCAGCGCCGCCTCGAATAACCCGCTCCCCTCCTCCCCCCTCCCCTCCCAACTGACTCGCAGTTGTTGTCGTTTTGAGCCCTGAAAACGACAGCAACTGCGAGCTACTTTTCCGGCCAGCCCCGGGCGACGAGTGCGCAGCGGACCTTGCGGACCGCGGCCTTCGCCTCGAGTTGCATGTGGCGCTTGGATATCCTCACCAGCAGCCAGCCGGCACGGCTGAAGTCCTCTTCGCGGGCAATGTCCCGGTCAATCTGCGCCGCCTCCGAGTGTCCCTCGCCGTCGTACTCCACTGCTACCTTCTGTTCCGGATAACTCAAGTCGCGTTGCCGTACGACGCCGGCACTCAGTTCCGTGGGTGTGTTCAGCAGGGGTTCGGGCAGGCTATTGTCCTCCAACGCAAGCCGGAGCCTCGTTTCCGGGGCGGAGTCTGAACCCACTTTCGCCTGGTCCAGCGCCACCCTGGCCTTCCTGATGCCCGGAGTTCCCTTGTGCCGGTCCAGCATGTCAGCCAGTTCTTCCCGGGTGGCGTATGGCTCCTTCCCGCCCTCAAAGTCGAGCCGCGGAATCCGGAGCAGGTGGTCCGCCACCACTGTCAGCTCCGTGATGCTCATTCGCCGCGAGCAGTCCAGCCAGGTTCGCAGCCTGCTGGTCACCAGCAGCCCGTTGACGGACACAATCTCGTCGTTGAAGAACTGTCCCACATGGCCCACTACGCCCCTGCGACGTGGAATGGCCATCGTGTCGGGCCGCGAGATGTGGATGAGCGGATCCGTTGCTGCGGGCAGAAACCCGGGAAACTGCCAGAACGTGAACGCTGTGGCATGGGACGCGGCTGAAAACTCCGTCACCCGCGAAAACGGACGGATGGCTTCCGGTGTGAACCGCTCAGCCGGAGCGGGTGTGTCATGAGGCTCCCGTATGCCACGGCTGGGTGAATACAGCGCCCGGTGCCGTAACGGCCTGAGGCTCACGCCGGCGTCGACTGCCTCCTGGAACGTGTGAAAGGTGCCAGGGCCAGCTGCTCGGGCAGGGGACGAGGGGTCTTCACCACTCAATGCTGGCACCCCTGCAGTGCCCTTCGGCGGTTGTCCACAGGCTAAAGCGTCACCCGGCCATCTGACTCGCAATACTTGTCGTTTTGCGGGCTCAAAACGACAACAAATGCGAGCTAGTTGGGGAGGCCGGAGCGGGGGGTTGCAGCGAAGGAGGCCAGGGTGGACACCAGCAGCCGGCGTTCCACCACCTTGATGCGCTCGTGCAGGCTTTCCTCGGTGTCTGACTCTTCGATGGCCACGGCCTCCTGGGCGATGATGGGGCCCGTGTCCACCCCGGCGTCCGCCCAATGCACGGTGCAGCCGGTCACCTTCACGCCATAGGCCATGGCGTCGCGCACGCCGTGGGCCCCGGGAAAGGACGGGAGAAGGGCGGGATGGGTGTTGAGGTATCTGCCGCCGAACGCGTCGATGAACCCCGGGCTCACAATCCGCATGAACCCCGAGGAAACCACCACATCGGGCTCGAACCCCGCGACGGCCTCGGTCAGGGCAGCGTTCCACTCAGCCCGGTCCGGGTAGGCTTTGAAGTCAACCACGAACGTCGGGATGCCGGCCGCCGCAGCCCGCTCCACCCCGAAAGTGCCTGGCCGGTCGGCACCGACGGCGGCGATCTCGATGTCCAGTTCCCCTGCCTTAACCGCGTCGATAACTGCCTGGAGGTTGGACCCGGTTCCGGAAACGAGGACGACGATACGCATGGCACTAGCTTATGGGCAGCCTCGCGTAGGCTGGAAAACATGAACAGCACACCGGAACCGGCTGGATGGCAGCGCACAAAACAGCCGCTCAGCGAGGCAGCGAAGGCCTCGCTTGCCAAGACTCATACTCTGTTCCGGATCTTCGTGGTGACGGTGCTGGGAGCGTTCTTCGTCTACCAGCTGGACGTCAACTACCTTTGGCTTACAGCACTCCTGACGGCCGCGAGCATTGCCCTTGGCGTGGTTCTGCTGGTCCGGGCAGCACGGTTGAAGGAGTCCCGGCTGGTCCTCATTGGTACGATTTCCGGCCTGGTGGTGTCCGCCATCATGGTGCTGCTGATTCTGGTCACATCGCTGTTCTTCAACGATATTAGTGAGTATCAGGCGTGTGTCGGACGGGCCCTGACGGATCAGGCGCAGTCGGCATGCCGCGTGCAGCTGGAAGAATCCTTGCCCTCGCAGCTCCCCTAGAGCCGCCTCCCTTGAAGGCAGCACGACCTATCGGACCAATTCAGCGTCCTGTTCCACTGCCGGTTGCTCACGTTCCAGCCAGGGTCCGGCCGCGTAGCCAATGACGACGCCGGCTCCCACCTCCGCCGCCACCCAGACTCCCGTCCATAAAGGGTCGGGTCCGATATCCGTGAGGCGTCCAATCCCCGCGGAGCCACGCGCCAGCCAGGCCAGAGCGGCAGTCAGCAACCCGGCCGCCAGTCCGCAAAGAATCCCGAGAACCAGGGTTGAAACGGCGGCCGTGAACCAGCGCACCCGGACCTTGATGGCAAGCCATTCGTCGAAGTGGTTCTCCCCTTCCCGGAGGAACCACCAGCCCGCCAGGACACCGGCCAGCACCGGGACGATCAAGGCAACAAACGCGTACTCCAGGGGACCGGACGGGATGGCGGCGAGCACCGGAATCGAAGGCAGCGGACCGACGGCGGTCCCCAGCGGGCCCACCTGGGAACCGGCGCCCATGGCAAAGCCGGAACCCGACGTCCAGGCCAGGGCAAAAACGACGAGGTTTGGCAGGAAGCCCAGCTGCGCGATGGTGAGTGCGGCACCTCCCACCGCGCCGGCGTCGAGCGCTTCGTACACCGCGACCACGAGGTTCCAGTGGATCAAAAGGTCAACGGCCAGCAGCACCGCGGCCAGTACCAGGGCAGAAAGCACCGCAACAAAACCGGCCTTCGCGGCCGAGGCGAGATAGGACCCGGCCCAGCGGGAGTGCTGGCTGGTGCGGGAAATCCAGTCCACCGCGTCGACGCCGATCAGCCGGCTCCAGGAGCCGGCCTCGCGCCGTGCGCCGACCACCATGCCCAGGGCGAAAGGAATAAGGGGGATGAACATTGCGTGCCACGCATTGATCCCGACGTCAGGCGTGCGGCAAATGAAGCCGGTCGCCGCTCCGAAGGCCGAGTACACCACCCAGGACCCGAGGAGTGCCTGCCACAGCTGGTCCGTATAGGAGGCACGGGCCAGCCGGCGGCCGGCGCGCCAGGCAAGCAGGAAAGGGATCAGGGTCAAACCAAGCGGAACGAGCGCGAGCAGTCCGGCACCGGAAGCGGCGGCGGACTCCGAACCAGCAGCAGTCAGTTCCAGGGGCACGCCATGGACCAGCAACCAGGACTGCCCGGCCAGGCGCGCCAGGAAATCGAAGGCTCCGTCCTGGAAACCGGCGGTAGCCCAGACAGCGAGGATTGGCGCCAGCACCACCAGTGCCGAGATGAAGGCTGCCTGGGCCGTTTCAACGGCGCCCTGCAGCCACAAGGGCATGGGAAGGCCACGGTTTCCGGTCTGATCAGCGCGCAGTTTCATCGATGTCCATGGTGTCACGGGCACGTGTCTTGGCCCGTGACCGACAGGCGCAACGCCGCGGCCGACTGGATGTTCAATGGGGCTCGTGCCGGCGCTTTTCGCAGTGGTCCGCCGTAAAATTGAAGCGTCCACTATTAGTGGTTGGAGGCAAGAAAATGACTACCGCATCCCACCATGCGCACGGCGTTCACTTTGGACGGGCAGACGTCCAGAACGTGGGCATGGGAGTGGGGATCGTTTTGATGCTGGTGGGCGTCCTGGGGTTCATCCCCGGCGTCACCACCCAGTACAGCGAACTGATGTTCCTCGGACCGGCTTCGCACGCCATGTTCCTCGGGCTGTTCCAGGTGTCCATGCTGCTCAACATTGTGCAGCTGGCCATCGGTGCAACCGGCTGGGCGATGTCCCGTACAGAACATGGAGCACGGAACTTCCTTCTGGGAGCGGGTGCGCTGTACATCGTCCTGGCCATTTTCGGGCTCATTGTCGGAGTCGATTCAGCGGCCAACTTCCTGTCGCTGAACGTGATGGACAACTGGACCCACCTGGTGCTGGGCGTTGCAATGATCGCTGCCGGCTGGCTGTTCTCGAGGAACATGACCGCCGACAGGAGGTAGCCCGGAATCCGTAACCCGGGAAACAGGAGCCGCGAATGAGAGAAGAACCCTAAGTTCTGAAGATATTCGTCCTACTGGCTGGTGCAGTCGCCGCTTTCCGGGCGGCTGCACCAGCATCTCCGCGGCCGGCAGGCACCAGCAGCAGGCCGACCCGGCACAAGAGAAATACCGCATGCACAACGACGCCGGAAGCCCCCAAGTGGACTCCCGGCGTCGTTTGCTGTGGCTGCCTGGCGCCGGTCCGTTCAGCGGCGCGTCAACAGTACTTTTATGCGGGGATCAGAGCCGCCGGTCGTCATCGCGGCGCAGGTCGCGGTCGATGCCGTCGCCGTCGGCTTCGATGTGCTCCTTGCGGACTTCCTCGTTGACCGTGACGTTCTCCTGGACAACGTCCTTGTCGAGGCGCACGCGCTCCACCGGGACCGTTTCCTTCTGAACCACGGGGCGTTCCTCGTGCAGGATCACTTCGTGTTCCTCTTCGCTGATGTCCGGGCCGTCGAGGGCCGCTCCGCGATTGGCGTCCGTGATGGGCTCGCGCTCCAGGCGGACTTCTTCACGCTGCACCGGGACGGTCGTGGTGACGTTTTCCGTGGTGACGTACTTCCGGAGCCTTGCCCTGCCGGCAGCCTGCCGCTCGGTGCCCACGCGGAGCTGTTCCTCTGAGCGGGTCATGGCGTCATCGGTGGTGGGGCCGGACGTGTCGTGGCCTACGGTGTCTCGGTCGGATGCGTAGCCTGCGGTCCCGGCGTTGGGAGTGCCGGCGTTCAGGTCTGCATCACCTTGCAGGTCCACATCGCCACGGGTGGTGTCCGAGTAGGTCCGGGCACCACGCTCGTAGTAGGTGTACAGCCGGTCCTCTTCCTCAGGGGTGAGGTGTCCGTCGACGTCGACGCGCGGGGCGTCCTTGACGTGTTCCTTGCTGTAGGGAACCACGAGGTCATCACCCTGGGTGTGGGCACCTTCAACGGGGACGAAGGACTGGGAAGTGCCGAAAAGTCCCGTCTTGACGGTGACCCATGTCGGCTCGCCCGTGTCGTCGTCCGCGTACAGCTGACCGATCGAGCCGATCTTCTCGCCGTCGGAACCGACGACGTTGCCGCCCTTGTGGAGCAGGCTTTCAATGTTTTCCCTGTTGAGCATGACGTCTCCTTGGATTTGTCGTTGCGCTGGGCATAGCTGGCCATGGATGTCCCGGCACCGGTTATCCCGGCACTCGGCCTCCGCCCTCTCTGCTGAAGGCTGTGCGCTAGCTGCCCCCCTACCGTAAGCATGCTTAGCATCAAAAGGGAAGTCTGCTTAGTAATTTATTTCGTGTTGGCCTCTGTAACCAGGACTGACCAGCACCTTTCCGGGCAAAAAGTCTGGCGCCTCATGGCAGCGACACATGCCGGTGTTCGAGTCCCAACAGCGAGGCCGCGGCCTTGATGTCCGCGGCCCGGTGCCCAAGGCACAGGGCCCAGTGGTGACCGATCCCGGTCTGGCTCCACCGGTCCACCCAGATCCCTGGATCCCCGCCGAAGTTCACGCGCGAAGTAGTGTTTCCGATGGCCAGCAGCGGACCCGGAACCACCGTCCCTTCCGACGTCACGAAAACGTACTTGCCATCCGGGTCCTGGCCCAGGCCGAGGGTGGTGACAGGACCGGGCTGGACGTCGAACTCGACCGAAACTCCCCACCCGCGCTTGCCGTGATAAACGCCCAGACCACGCAGGAGTGGATCCTTTGAGGAGACAGCCAGGTGTGCGGGGCCGTCATGCCCCATCTCCACCACGTTGTCGAAAAAGTTCAGGGCTTGGATCTCGGTGAAGGAACCGCCGGCGCCGATGGCTTGGGCAGCGAGCATGGCAATGGAGGTCCGCAGCTCGTACTCCCCTGCCATGGGAATTCCACGGGCCGTCAGGATCGAGGAGCCCAGGATCATGCCGGCGCCCAGCCGCTCATGCTGCTCCCCCGCGAGTCCGCGGTGGTAATAAGCAACAGAGTCCAGGTCAAAGTCTTCCACCAGCCGGTCCAGCCCGACTGAAACCCTGGCACCCCAGGCGAAGTCGTCGTCGTTGACGGACTCATCGAGGACGAACAGCTCACGGGCCAGGGAGAGCCGCTCGGACACCTCGGCGTCGGTCACGGCCTTCACCCGTTCCCGCAGGTCATCAAATTCGAGCACTTCCACGTGGGATCCGAAGCTCGTCGAGACGGTGGTGAGGTCGGTGGCGACGTCCAGCATGCCCGGATACAGGTGCCCCATCAATCCGTGCCGTGCGTTTCTGAGCCTGGCCCGGACGCCTGCTGCGTGGACCCACTGGTTGATCCGTTCCCAGGCCGAGTCCTGCTTCAAATGCCCCGAGACGGACCGAAAGTCGATCCCCGCCCGGCGGAAAACGTTAGCTACCTCAGGCACCGGGCATTGGCCGCAGTAGGCCAGCCATGCACCGGTGTCGAAATTTGCGTGGTCCATCGCTTCGGTGGGCTGAAGGTCGATGACCAGCACCGGGCTCCCGGAGCGCTGGGCTACGGGCAGAACCATGGAGGACGTCAGGTAGGTGGCGAGGAAGATGACGATCAGGTCGCAGTCAGCCTGCCGGAGCTTCTCCCCCGCCGTAACGGCCTGGGTGGCATCGGAGATGAAGCCCGCGTCCACCACCTCCGCGTCCAGCTCTCGAAAGCGGGAGGTGACGTACCGGGCTGAATCCTCAAGCTGGGGCAGGAGGTCCGGGAACTGGGGCCAGTACGCACCCAGTCCCCCGGATACCAGGCCGATCCGGGTGGGCCGCCGCCGGTGGGGCTCCAGCAGTTCCGCAGCGTTCCTTTTGGTGGGCGACATGGCAGCCTTCCCTTCCGGGGAATTTCTTGCTCAACACGAGGCCGCGGAACGCCGGGCGGGCCATGGGAGCCCGCCCGGTGTGCACCCCGCAGCGCTAGAAGTTGTACTGGTCGATGTTCTCGGTGTTGAAGACGGTTGGCGGGCCAACAATGACCACGCCGCCTTCTTCGATCGTCCGGTCGCCCAGTTCCCCGGCCGTGAACTTGTCGCCTGCGGCGCCGGTGATCTTCCCTTCCACGAGGGCCTTGCCGGCGAACGCCGCGACGTATCCGAGCTGGGCGGGATCCCAGAGGGCGAACTCCTTGACGGTGCCGTCCTTGACGAATGGTCGCATCTCGTTGGGCAGCCCCAGCCCGGTCAGCGCGACTTTGCCCTTGTAGGCCGAGGTGGAGAGGTACCTGGCCGTGGCGGCGATCCCCACGGTGGTGGGCGAAATGATGCCCTTCAGGTTCGGGTGTGCCTGCAGCAGGCCCTGGGCTTCCTGGAACGACTTGGTGTCGTCGTCATCGCCGTAAACCTTGGCCACCAGTTTGATGTCCTTGTAGGCAGGGTTCGATGCCAGGTCCTCCTCCATGAACTTGATCCACTCGTTCTGGTTGGTGGCGTTCGCCGTGGCGGAGAGGATGGCGATTTCGCCGGAGCCGCCAATCTGTTCGGCGATCAGCTTCGTTTGGATCAGGGCCACTTCCTTGGCTACCACCTGGCTGATGAAAACGTCACGGCAGTCAGGGTTGGCGTCCGAGTCGAAAGCGACAATCTTGGCACCGGCGGAACGGGCCTCGCCCAAGGCCGTACAGACGGCGTCGGGATCGTTGGCGGCGATAACGATGACGTTGGTGCCCGCCTGGGTTTCGGCGTTGATGAACGAGACCTGGCTGGACGCCGAGGCTTCCAGGGGACCCACCACCTGGGAGGAGGCGAAGCCCGCTTCCTGCGCGCCGTCCTTGCCGCCGCCGAGGACAACGTCCGTATATGGGTTGTTCAGCTGCTTGGGGATGAAGGTGATCTTTTGCTCCTCAACCGCGGCGGAGGTCTCCCCCGTGGTCCCCGTTCCGCCGCTGCATGCCGTCAGGGCCATGGCTGCCGCCGCCGTGACGGCCACCAGCGGGGCCAACCTCGGGCGGCTGCCTGTCTTTTTTCGGTTCAACATCATTGTTTTTCCTTTTCCCTTGTTTGGTCGTTGCTGGTGGCGGAGGTGCCCCGGCTGAAGCTCTGGCGGACCCGCCGGTTGTGCTGCCATTCCCGGACGGCGGAGCCTATGCTCGGCGCCACCACGGAGAAGATGAGCAGCAGGCCCGTCACGGTGATGAGGACGACGTCGGACACCCGCCCGAGCCGCAGTGCATAGTTCAGGCTGCCGATCAGCAGCACACCGGCGATCACGCCGGGTATGGTGCCCTTGCCACCGAAGATCGATACACCGCCGAGGAGCACGGCGGCGATGACGGCCAGTTCCAGCCCCGAGGCGTTGTCGCTCCGCGCACTGGTATAGCGCAGCGTCCAGTAGATTCCGGCCAGGGCTGAGACCGCACCGGAGGCCACGTACAGCCAGAATTTGCTGCGCGCCACGTTGATGCCCACGAAGTTGGCCGCTTCCTTGCTGTACCCCATGGCGTAGAGCCCCCGCCCAAAGGGCGTGAAGTGGAGCAGAACGCCGAAGATCACCATGATGAGTACGACGCCGATCATCACCGTGGGGATGCCGGTGGCACCGAGCTTGGAGGTGAAGAAGGCTGTCAGGGGGCGGGGGAAGTTGGCTACGGCATTGTCCCCGATGACTACCAGGGCAAGGCCGCGGAAGAGTGCCAGCGTGCCGATGGTGACCGCGAGCGAGGGCAGTCCCAGGACAGCGATCAGGAAGCCGTTGAACATTCCCGCGCCGATTCCGCCTAGCAGGCACAGCGCCAGCACCAGCCAGATGTCCAGTCCGGCCGCCCACAGCACGCCCATCAGGGCGCTCGTCAGCCCTGCGATGCTGGCCACCGAAAGGTCGATTTCGCCAGTGACGATGATGAGCGTCATGGGCATCGCGATCAGGAGGACGGGAATGACGTCCAGGAGCAGGAAGCCGGTGGTCACCGGTGAGGCGAAGCGCGGGATGGCGATTGCGGCGTATATCAGGAATGCCAGGAGTACGTAGATGGTGATGGCGTCACGGCTGGCAAGGATGCGGGCAGCGCCCGTTTTTCCCTTGGGTTCGGTGGCCAGCGGCTTGGTGCTGTCGGCAACGGGCGCAGCCGCAGTGGTGCTGCTGGGCGTAGTGGTCTCAGACATTCCGGGCCTCGCTTATCCGCAGTTTCCGGGCCGTCCGCAGGCTGGCCAGGCGGTCGATGACAATGGCCGTGAGGATCAGGATGCCCACGATGGCCTGCTGCCAGAACTTGTCCACCCGGAGCGCGGTCAGGGAGCTGGTGATGGTGGTCAGGAGCACGGCTCCGAGGGCCGCGCCGGCCACGGTTCCGCTGCCGCCGAAGATGGCCACGCCGCCCACCACCGCGGCTGCCACCACATCCAGTTCCATTCCCGTCCCGGTGGTTGCTCCGACGGAGTTGAAGCGGCTGGCGTAGAGCACTCCGGCCAGGCCGGCGAGCGCTCCGTTGGCGAGGAAGGCGAGGAATACGCGTTTGGACACCTTGATGCCGAGGACCTTCGCCGCTTCCGGGTCCGAGCCAATGGCGTAGAGGTCGCGGCCGGGACGGGTGCCGGCCATGTACACGGCCACCGCCGCCACCACTGCAATGGCAAGGAGGGTGATGATCGGAAAGCCGAGCACTGTGTCCACGGACAGTGCCCCGAATGCCTCCGGCCGGTCCCCGGCGAAGTACTGCTTGCCGCCGGCCCAGGCGTTGTTGAGCCCGCGGAACACGTAAAGGGTTCCCAGGGTGATCACCAGCGCCGGCACTTTGGCCACCGTGACCAGGAAGCCGTTGAACATGCCGAGCAGCGCGCCGAAGGCCATGCCCAGGAGCAGGACGGCCAGGATGGGAAGGTCCGGCATGGCGGCGAAAATTGAACCGGTGCCGAACGCCACCAGCCCCAGCATGGAGCCGACGGACAGGTCGATGTTCCGCGTGATGATGAGCAGGGTCTGTCCGGCTGCCAGGATGATGATGATGGTGGCGTTGAGCAGCAGGTCCTTGATTCCCTGCGGGGACAGGAACAGCGGGTTATTCAGGAAGGTGATAAGCACCAGCAGCGCCAGCGCAACCAGGACGGGGAGCTCACGCAGCCTCAGGAGCGGGCCGATCCCGCCGCTGCCGCCGCCGGTGCGGTCCGCCGTCGTGCCTTTCTCCTGGTGCTTGAGGGTTGAACTCATTCCGGAACTCCTGCCGTGGAGGTTGCCGCGTGCATTACCGATTCGGGGTCCGCATCTGCCCTGTCCAGCTGGGCGGTGATCCGGCCCTCCCGCATCACCAGGACGCGGTCTGCCATGCCAAGGACCTCGGGAAGCTCGGAGGAGATCATCAGGATGGCGATTCCGCGTCCGGCGAGATCGGAAATAAGCCGGTGGACTTCGCTTTTGGTGCCCACGTCGATGCCGCGGGTGGGCTCGTCGATGATGAGCAGCTTGGGATCGGTTGCCAGCCACTTGGCCAGCACCACCTTTTGCTGGTTGCCGCCGGAGAGTGTGGAGACGGCGTGCTCCTGGGAGCCGGCCTTGACCTGCAGGCGTTTGCTCCATTCCTTCGCCGCCGCACGTTCCTTGCCGCCGTTGATGAGCCCTGCCGTCGCGAACTTGTTCCGAAGGGTGAGCGTCACGTTCCGGGCAACCGACAGGTTCATCACCAGCCCCTGCTTGCGCCTGTCCTCCGGCACGAAGCCCAGCCCGGCGGCGATGGCCGCCTGGGGGTTGCGGGCCTTCAGCGGCTTGCCCTCCACAGAGACCTGTCCGGCGTCGTACGGGTCGATGCCGAACACCGCACGGGCCACCTCGGTCCGCCCGGCACCTACCAGGCCCGCCAGGGCAACGATTTCACCGGCCCGGACTTCGAAGCTGATGTCCCGGAATACCCCGGATCTGCTGAGGCCCTCGACTTTAAGTACTGTGTGTCCGATGTCCGCTTCGGCTTTGGGGAACAGCGTTCCGATGTCCCGGCCCACCATCTCGCGGACGATCTTTTCCACGGTGACCTCGGCAGTCCGGTGGGTTGCGATGTAGCGGCCGTCCCGCATCACGGTGATCCGGTCGCACAGGTCAAAAACCTCGTCAAAACGGTGTGAGATGAACAGGATGCCGGTTCCCTTGTCCCTCAGCCCGCGGGCCACTGCAAAGAGCCGGTCCACTTCCACCCCGCTGAGCGCCGCCGTGGGTTCGTCCATCACCAGCACCTTGGCCTCAAGCGAGATGGCCTTGGCAATTTCGATGATCTGCTGGTCCGCAATGGACAGCCCCTCCGCCACCCGGGAGGGATCGATGGGCACGCCCAACCGGTCGAACAGTTCGGCGGCCTGCCGCCGCATCTCGGCGCGGCTGATCAGCCGGGACCGCCCCTTGGGCTGCCGGCCGATGAAAATGTTTTCCGCCACGGTGAGGTCCGGGAACAGGGTGGGTTCCTGGTAGATGACGGAGATGCCGGCGGCCTTGCTCTCCGCCACGTTGCGGAAGTGGACAGGCTGACCGCTGAGCCGGAAATCCCCCGAGTCCGGATGGTAGAGGCCTGCGAGGATCTTCACCAGGGTGGACTTCCCGGCGCCGTTCTCGCCCACCAGCGCATGGATTTCCCCGGCGCGGATCTCCACTGTGCCGTCCGCGAGGGCCACGACTGGACCGAAGGTTTTGGCGGCGCCGGTCAGCGAGAGCACGGGTCCGCCTTGCTGGACGCCCGGTGCGTGCCCGGGAGGATTGCTGCGATCGTGCTGCATAAATTGAACCGCGTCTCTGAGGTCTTTGCTACAACAATGAATCGTTTCATAACGTTCAGGTGATTGAATCATAAAGCCGCTGAAACAGCACGGTCAATAGAGTTTGCCGCTGCCGCTGCATTCGTGACTCATCCGTGTTCCAACAGGTCCCCGGCGGTCCTGTTGTTTCCCCAACCTTTCCCGCGGCGTCACATCCGGTCCCCCGCGCGGCAACGCAGCCCGCCCACGGTGGAGGGGTGAGGATCGCGATAGTTGCTGAGTCATTCCTGCCGCTGATGAACGGCGTAACGCATTCCATCCTGCAGGTGCTGGAGCACCTCGAGGACCGGGGCGATGACGTCCTGGTCATCGCGCCCTCCACCCTGGACGGGGAAGCGCCGGCCCGTGTCCGGGGCGCCGAAATCCACCGGCTGCCGGCGGTTCCGCTGGCGGGCTATACGAACGTTCGGGTGGCGATGGGCGGTGTGTACCGGGTCAAGCGAATCCTTGCCGACTACGCACCGGACGTCGTCCACCTTGCCTCGCCGTTCGTCCTCGGCTGGCGGGCGGCACAGGCCGCGCGGCAGCTGGGCATCCCCACCGTTGCCATCTACCAAACCGAGGTTCCCAGCTATGCGGCGCGGTACGGGGTGCCGTTCCTGGAGAACTGGGCCTGGAACCGCGTGGAGAACATCCACCTGCTCGCCACCCGCACCCTGGTGCCCTCAACGTTCGCGCTGAACCAGTTGCGCGGCCGCGGCATCCCCAGGGTGGAGATGTGGCGCAGGGGCGTTGATACGGCGCGGTTTTCGCCGGAAAGGCGCGACGACGGCTGGCGGGCTTCCGTGGCCCCCGGCGGCGAGCGGATCATCGGCTACGTAGGGCGGCTGGCCGTGGAGAAGCAGGTGGAGGACCTGGCTGCCCTGGCCGGCATCCCCAACACGCTGCTGGTGGTTGTGGGCGACGGACCCCAGCGGGCGGCCCTGGAAGGCGCCTTGCCGGACGCCGTTTTCACCGGCTTCCTGGGCGGGGACGAATTGGCACGCGCTGTGGCGTCCTTCCACCTGTTCGTCCATCCCGGCGAATTGGAGACGTTCTGCCAGACCATCCAGGAGGCCATGGCATCGGGTGTGCCGGTGGTGGCCACGGGCCGCGGCGGGCCCTTGGACCTGGTGGAGAACTCCCGGACGGGCTGGCTCTACGAACCCGGGAACCTCGCCGGGATGCGCGCCCGTGTGGTGGACCTGATGGGCGACGACGCCAAGCGCCGCGCGTTCGCCGCGGCGGCCCACGCGTCGGTGCAGGACAAGACATGGCCGGCGCTTTGCGGACAGCTGGTCCGCCATTACGAGCAGGTCCTGGCGCTGGGACAACGCCCGCCAGGTTCCATAGCCGAGCCTGCGGCATCAGGGCGAGGGTGGGAATCATGAGAATATCCGTGATCGGCTGCGGCTACCTGGGCGCGGTGCACGCAGCCACGCTCGCATCAATGGGCCACACAGTGGTGGGCATCGACGTCGACCCCGGGAAGGTGGCGCAGCTGGCACGCGGCGCGGCACCGTTCCACGAACCCGGGCTGGACGAACTGCTGCAGGACGGCCTGGCCACCGGCCGGCTGACTTTCTCCACCGCAGCGGCCGCCGCAGGCGGCGCGCAGGTGCACTTCCTGTGTGTGGGTACTCCGCAGCACAAAACGTCCGACGCCGCTGACCTCACCTACCTGGTCTCCGCGGCGGAGGCGCTGCTCCCGCACCTGGCGGCAGGCGCCGTCGTCGTCGGAAAATCCACAGTGCCGGTGGGTACCGTGGACATGCTCCGCGGCATACTGGCCGCACGGCCGGACGTGCTGCTGGGCTGGAACCCCGAGTTCCTCCGGCAGGGCACCGCCGTGAAGGATTCACTGGTACCGGACCGGCTGGTCTACGGCGTGGACGGCGGCAGGGCCGGCGCGTTCAATGCCCGGACCGGGGCGCCCCTCGGCGTGACGGCCGCTCTGGACGCCGTCTACGAACCCCTGCTCGCCGCCGGGATCCCCCGCCTGGTCTGCAACTTCGCCACCGCGGAGCTGATTAAGTCGGCAGCGAACGCGTACCTGGCCACCAAAGTCAGCTTCATCAACGCCATGGCCGAACTCTGCGATGCATCGGGTGCGGACGTGGCGGAGCTGGGTGAGGCGATGGGCATGGACCCGCGGATCGGCGGGCGGTACCTGCATGCCGGGCTGGGGTTCGGCGGGGGCTGCCTGCCGAAGGACATCCGGAGCTTCCGTTCCCAGGCCTCGGCCCTCGGGGTTGCTGCCGTGGACGACTGGATGCGGCTGGTGGACAACGTGAACCTGGGCCAGCGGGAGCGGACTGCCAGCCTCGCTGCCGAGCTCTGCGGCGGAAGCCTGGCAGGGCGTTCCCTGACCGTGCTGGGCGCGTCATTCAAGCCGGACACGGACGACATCCGCGACTCCCCCGCCCTTGATGTTGCCGACCGCCTGGCAGCTGCCGGCGCACACGTGACCGTCACCGATCCCACGGCGGTCAACCAAGCCTGGCGGCGCTACCCGCGGCTCAGGTTTGAGGCTTCCACGGAGCGGGCGCTCGAGGGCGCCGAACTGGTGCTGCTCCTGACCGAATGGGACGAGTACCGGCGCCTGTCACCTGCCGTGGCGGGCAGGCTGGTACGACGCCGGGTGGTGCTGGATGCGCGGAATGCCTTGGACGCTGCCGCATGGCAGGCGGAAGGCTGGGTGCTGCGCGGACTGGGGACAGGAAGCGTGGAGGTGCCCGCTTTGGAGCGGGCCGTTCCCCAGCTTTAGCTCAGTAGCACAGCCCGGTTCAGGGGTCCCGGCGCAGGTCGTGAGGGCTGCCTGGCTTGGAGTTGTGAGCTCAGCCCAGGAGGCCGAGCTCGGCAAAGGCGAGCGCCACTCCGTTTCCGGACGGGCCGGGAGTAGTCCTGTCCGCCACTGCCAGCACGGCGGGATGGCCATCCTCGACGGCGATACCGGTTCCTGCGTACTCGAGCATCTCGATGTCATTGGCGCTGTCGCCGATGGCCACAATGTCCGCCCGGTCCAGGTCCAGGTGGGCTTCCACCGCCTGGATGCCCACCGCCTTGTGTGTGCCGGCCATGAAGATCTCGCCGGCGCGGTCGCCAAGCGCTGACAGGGAACCGGGGATCAGTCCCACGTCCGGGCCGAGACCGGCCATGAGTTCCGTCAGCGGCACGGGCGAGTCGAAGCACGAGATTTTGGCGAAGGACGCACCGCGCAGGTCGTCGCTGTACTGCATGGGCCCCAGGATGTCCTCGAGTGGATCAACGTCAGTACTCAGGACGCCATCGTGCCCGGACCGGCCAGCGAACACGGGGCCAAGCACCTGCCTGAGCCGCTGGTCCACGCCGGTGCGGCCGTACAGCGCCTCCGGTGCTTCCAGGATGTACGCTGCGTCCACGGCGTCGAGCGTTTGCACGATGAGGGCTGCCAGGCCGGGTTGAAACCGCGTGTCCTTGAGGACTTGCCCGTTGAGCTCCACCCGGGCGCCGGCGCCGGTGATGATGCCATCGAACCCAGTTTCCAGGATGTGGCCGGGGACCATGGACAGCGGCCGCCCGGTGCAGACGAAGACCAGATGGCCCAGCCCGCGTGCTGTGCGGACCGCCTCAACGTGTGCCTGGGGAGCCAATCCGTGGTCCGCGTAGGTGCCGTCGATATCGAGGAAGACGGCACGAGGCCGGAAGGACTGCTGCCTGGACATGCCGGAGCTCCTAGGTAGGTGGCGGGACAGTTCAACTCTATCGAAAGCCCGCCGGGTCCCCGACGGGCCGCTGGCCCCTCACCTGCTGAAACATGCATTCCCGCCAGCGAAACTGACAGCCATCCCGTGATATTTGAAGTCTTGAAGTGCAGTAGGCACACTGCTTGAATTATGGAACCGGAAATGGGGGCCCGGCACAACTTAACTAATTTAAGGAGTGACAACATGGGCATTCTAGGATTTCTCATTTTGGGCCTGATCGCCGGAGCTATTGCAAAGGCCATCCTCCCGGGCCGTCAGGGCGGAGGCTGGGTGATCACCCTGGTCCTCGGCGTCGTCGGCGCTATCCTGGGCGGTTGGATCGGCTCGCTGGTTTTCGGTGGCGGTCTGGCTGAATTCTTCGATATCCGCACCTGGCTCCTGGCAATTCTGGGGTCGATTATCGTCCTGCTGGTTTACGGGGCAGTCACCAACCGCAGCCACCGCCGCGTGTAACTTCCGAAACCAATTTTTTTCAAAGGGCCGGGCGCCGTTCTCCGCGTGCGGAGAACGGCGCTTTTGCTTGCCCTGGCGTCTGGAATGGCCTCCGGCACGAATACCGGCTGCAGGACCTGCCGGTGGACACGGTCACAATCGACAAGACCTTTGTGTCGATGGTCCGCACGGGCACGGAGAGGCTGCCTATCCTGCCCTGGGCAAATAGAGCCGGGCTTAGGCAAATAGAGCCGGGCTTAACAGGATGAAAGCGTCCCGGGAGCCCGGGCTAAGCTGCTTTCTTGGAGCCGGACTTCTTCTGGCCCGGGCTCTTCTGCATGGGCTTCTTGGCGGCGGGCTGCTGCTGGGCAGGCTGGTCCTGGACCGGCTGTTGCGGTGCAGTCTGGCGCTGTGCAGCGGGTTGGGCCGCGGCTTCAGCTACGTATTCCGGTTCCGCTGCCGGAGTTTGCTGACTGCCGGCTTCTGCCTGGACACCGGCTGCTTCCGCGGCCCGGTTGCGCTTCCACCGCCGGAGCAGGTCCGCGGCAGCCCAAGCGCCTGCCAGGGGGGTGAGGACCGCCGCGCCGTAGACGAAGAGTATCCAGGTGAGGGTTGTCAGCGGGGACTGGCTGTTGTTCAGGAGGGACAGGCCGCCCAGAAGCCCCACGGCCCAGAAAAGGACCACTGCGGTGAGCACCGCGGCGGCCGGGAAATACTGGTTGGACACGATTTTTTTCAGGGTTTCCATGCACTTCCTCCTGCCTGGCCGGGGCACGGCAAAAGCCGTTCAAAACCAGTATGGCGTTCCCCGGCCGGGAAACCCGGCAACACGCAGGGAGTGGTGACGAACCTAACGCCTGGCCGCCATACGCCTCCGCCCCGCGGCCCTCTTCCCTCCCGCCGGCGCACCTAATACGGTGGACCTGTCCGGCCACGCGGAGCCGGCGTGCCCGCACCATTGGTGCCATCCTGGAGGTCCTCATGCGCAAAGTCACTGCCGGTCTGTTCCACTCCGTGGACGGCGTGGTGTCCGATCCCTACAAGTTCCAGTTCGACAGCTTTGACGCCGAACTGGGTATTGGGATGACCCGGATGATGGAAACCGTGGACACTGTGGTGCTGGGCCGGGTGAGCTACCAGGAGTGGGCGGCCTACTGGCCGAACGCTTCGGTGGATGAGGACTTTGCGGCATTCATCAACCCCGTGGAAAAGTTCGTGGCATCCCGGACGCTGAAGGACCCGCTGGAATGGCAGAACTCGCAGCTGATGGACTCCCCGCTGGAGGAGTTCATAGCCAAGCTGAAGGAGCGCGACGGCGGCGAAATCGCCGTGTGCGGCAGCATCTCGGTGACGCGGCAGCTGTTGTTCGCCGGGCTGCTTGATTCCCTCACGCTGATGACCCACCCCGTGGTGGCCGGCAGTGGCCGCCGCCTCTTTGAGGACGGCGACCCCACCACGCGCCTTGTCCTTCAGGACCAGTACCGCACCAGCAAGGGCAACGTCATCAGCACCTACGGCCGGCTCGAAGGCTAAGCGGGCGGGATAGCAGCTGCGACAGCGACGATGTCGGCGGGCGTGGTCCGGCAGCAACCACCAATGATGCGGGCCCCGGCCTTCTGCCAGGCAGCAGTCCCCTCCGCCAGGGTGCGGGGCTGCGTCTTCTGGTCCGTTCCAGGACCCGATCCGGTGTTCCCGCTTGCTTCGGCAGGTCCCCAGGTCTTGGTCACGGGATCGTAGGCCTCCCCGGAGTTGGGATAGGCCACCAGCGGTTTGCCGGTGGCCTGGCCCAGCGCGGCCAGCGCGGGGCTGACCAGTCCCAGCGGCACGCAGTTCACGCCAATGGCTGCAATATGGGGCTGCGTGTCCAGGAGTCCGGCCACGGCTGCCAGCGGAGTGCCGTCACTGATGTGCGTCCCATCCTGCAGGGAGAAGGAAAACCAGGCTTCGACGTCGTATTCCTGGCTCAGGGCCAGGAGTGCCTCGGCTTCTGCGAACGAGGGCAGGGTTTCGCAGGCGAGGAAATCGACGCCTGCATCCACCAGCGCCGCTAAGCGGGGACGGTGGAAGTCCCGGAATTCGCGCGGTGTCAGGACATAGTCCCCGCGGTATTCCGAGCCGTCCGCGAGGTAGGCACCGTACGGGCCGACGGATCCGGCAATCAGCAAAGGTCCGTCTTCGGGGGCGGCGGCCAGATGCTCGCGGCTGGCCTCATCCGCCAACCTGACCGACAACGCCACCAGCTCCAACGCCTCCTGCTCCCCCATCCCCCGCCCGGCAAACCCCTGGGGCGTGGCCTGGTAGCTGGCCGTTGTCGCAATCCTGGCACCTGCTGCAAAGTAGTCGGCGTGGACGGCCTTGATCACTTGGGGTTGCTCAAGCAAAACCTTCGCCGACCACAAGGGATCGTCGAGGTTGCAGCCGCGGGCCTCCAGCTCGGTGGCCAGGGCGCCGTCGGCGGGCAGGTGCCTGCCTGATTCCAGCAGGGATGACAGCATCGCATTGACAGGCATGCAGTCATAATACGCATCTTCTTATGCTTGTAATGATTATTTCTTTCTGTCACGATGGCAGGCAACCGTCAGCCCGGCGGGAGGAAAAGAGGACAGGTTCTTGGACGTTCAACTTCATCCGGTACGCAAGCTGCGCGTGCATTGGCCCATCAGCGGCACCACCTTCGCGCAGCTCGCCAAAGGCAAAGCGAGCGCCTTCCGCGACGATCCCGGCATCGCGCATCTCCTTCAGGCTCTCGCGCAGTTCCAGGAGTTGGGCGACTTTGGCAGCTACAAGCATGTATTCGAATCCGGCCTGGGTTTCGAGGGCTTCACCACGTCCGAGGGCGCCAATCCGACATTAGGCCGCGTGGGCGAGCAGACCCTGTCTCCAACGTTTGTGTTCACTACCTACTTTGATGCCTCCCTGGAGGATGCCGCCGTGGAACGCTTCATGCGCCAGATCGTGGAGATCCACCCGTGGGAAGTACCCGTCATCGAACTCACCGGCCCGATCAGTGTGTCCAGCAGTGCACTGGCACCCCAGGGAGCTGCTGCATCATGACGGACACCACCATCACTGCTTCCCTGTGGGACAACCTGCAGCAGCTGCTCGCAGGCAGGCAGTTCGTCGACCTGACGCACGCCTTCCACCCCGGGCAGCCACACTTTGCCGCCTTCCCGGATGAGGAACGCGAAGCGCTCTTCGACCTGGAGAAGGGTGACGGGTTCACCGCGCACCGCTATTCGATCGTGGGCCAGTGGGGAACCCATGTGGACCCGCCCTCGCACTTCATCCGCGGCGGCAGGACCCTGGATCAAATCCCCGTCCGGGAGATGATCCTTCCGCTCGTGGTCCTGGACATCTCCGCGCGGGTGGCCGGCAACCCGGATGCCGTCCCTACCCTGAAGGACGTGCAGGACTGGGAAAACCGGAACGGCGCCATCCCCGCAGGCGCTTTTGTGGCCCTGCGCACCGGCTGGAGCAGCCGCTGGCCGGATCCGGACGCCATGGCCAACCGCGACAAGGACGGGTTGAGCCACACGCCAGGCTGGTCCTTTGAGGTGCTGTCCTTCCTGGTCAACGAGCGGTCGATTGCAGCCGTAGGCCATGAGCAGACGGACACAGACCCCGGCCTGGCCACCTCCCGGCAGGATTTCAGCCTGGAAACCTACGTCCTGGCACAGGACCGCTGGCAGATTGAACTGCTGGCCAACCTGGACGGGCTTCCGGAGTCCGGCGCCGCCATCATGGCAACCTGGGCCAAACCGCTGAGCGGCAGCGGCTTCCCGGCGCGTGTCATTGCCATCTGCTGAGTCCGCCCACCGCGGGCCGGCGGCGGGCCCGGACGCCCTCCACTAAACTCAGTCCATGCCTAAAACCTCCAGCATGGGCCGCGGAATCATGGCCGTCCTTGCTGTTGGCGCACGCCACGCAGCAGGACACCCCGGCGGGACAGTGGCAGACATCGCCGTGGACCTGGGCAAGGACCGCAGCCAAGTGTCTCGCAACCTGCGCAGCGCGGAGCAGGAGGGCTTCCTCACCCGCACCAGCCAGCGCACCTACACTCTGGACTGGTCCGTCCTCACCGATGCGCAACTGCTGACGGAACGCCGTTTACAGTCCGACGGCGGCAGTGCCCTGGAAGCGCTGGCCCGCCAAACTGACGAAGCATGCTTCCTCGGGGTCCTCAGTGGCGACAGCACGGTGACCATCGGCGAAAGCGTCCCGGCAAGCAGCAACCTGGTGGGCTCCTGGCTTGGCCGGCCCTACCCCGCCTACTGCAGCGACGCCGGGCAGGCAGTGCTGTGGGAAGCATCGGAGGCAGAGGTGCGGACTGTCTTCGCGGACGTCGACTTCGTGCGCCACGGCCCCAACACGCCCGCCGGCGTTGAAGACTTCCTGGCGCGCCGTGATGCCGCCATGGCACGGGGTTACACCATCGTGGACGAGGAGGCCGAACCGGGCCTCTACTCCCTGGCCGTCCCCATTCGGGATTTCAAGGGGGACGTGGTGGCGGCGCTGCAGATCGTGGGCATCAAGGAACGTCTGGAACCGCGCCGGGAGGCATGCGCGGCGGCTTTGGCCGCACAGGGACGGTGGCTCGAGAGCAGGCTCGGCCACCAGCCACAGGACTAGCCGGGCGCCGAAAAGGATCCGAGCCGTTCCGCTGCACTGGTGAGCGCCGCGCCGGCGTCGGTCCGGGAGCCGATCCTGGCCGGGCTTCCCAGCACGCTGAGCGAGGCCAGGATGGCACCGCCGGCGCCGCGGACGGGCACCGCGAATTCCACCACGTTGTGCTCGAATTCCTCCGCAGCCGAAATGTAGCCGGCGGCATGGTCCCGGACCATCCGGTCCCACACGCCAGAAGTGGAATGGGCAGCCCCCGGGCCACCGATGCCGACGTAATTGACGTCCTGGAGCAGGGCCTCCAGGGCGGGACGGTCATGGTCCCACAGCAGCGCCCGGCCGGCACCGGTGCACCATACCGGAGTCACCATGCCCGGCTTCACGAAGCTTCCGGGAACGGCATCGTTGCTTGAACTTCGAACCAGGATCACGCGGTAGCCGTCCCGGACCGAGAGCCGGGCCCGCAGCCCCAAAGAGGCCACCAGCGCCTCCAGCACTCTTTTCGCTTCCCTGACCCAGCCCGTATTCAGCGAGGCGGCGAGGGTGAAAAATCGTTGGCCGGTGCGGAACGGGCCGCGGTCCACGCGCTCGAGCAGCCCGAGGTCACACAACTCCTGGGTGAGCCGGGAGACGCGGCTTTGCTCCATGTCCAGCTCGGCCGCCAGCTGGGAAACCCCCAGCAGTTGCCGGCCCCGCTTCTCGCGGTCGGCCACCAGCCATACGATCCGGAGGCCCTGCGCCATTGACGACGCCTCAGCGGAAGGATCCACTCTCATTTGCCCTCCCCGCCGGAAACCTCGCCCTATTCTGCCACGGCAGCATCGTTCCAACAGGAACGCCGGAAAGAACGACGGCGGCCGGCGGGAAGGTGCCCATAGCCACCCGGCCCGGCAGCCGCCGTCGTCCGTTCCCCTTACTTGGCGGGCTGGGCCTTGCGTCCGTGCCGGAAGTGGAACCAGGCGTAACAGGCGGCCACGAAGGGGATGCCGAAGTAGAGCGCGGCGGCCTGGGTGGGGTCCAAAGCGATGCCTATTAGGGAGACGACGCACAGCGTGAAGGCGAGGATGGGTACCAGCGGGAACAGGGGGGCCTTGTAGGCGAGTGTGGCGACGTCCCCGCCGTTGCGGACGAAGGCGCGGCGATGGAAGAAGTGCGAGGCGGTGATGGACATCCATACCCCCACCACGGCGAAACCGGCCACTGACACCAGGACAAGGTAGACCGTCTCCGGGGCAACCACGCTGCTGATCAGCGAGGCGACGCCGCCCACCATGCTCACTGCGAGCGCGGTTAAGGGGATGCCGCGGCGCGTCAGCTTTTTGAAGGCGCGGGGCGCGTGGCCTTCGTCGGCGAGGGAGTAGAGCATACGGGCGCAGGAGAAAAGTCCGCTGTTTCCGGCGGAGAGGAGTGCGGTGATGATGACGAAGTTCATGATGTCGGCGGCGAACGGCAGGCCGATGGATGAAAAGACCGTCACGAACGGGCTCTCGTCCAGGCCCACCTCGGTGTACGGGATGGTGGCAGCAATAACGGCGATCGCGCCGACAAAGAAGATCAGCAGGCGGAGCACGGTAGTCCGCATGGCTTTGGGGATGCTGGTGGCGGGATCCTTGGTTTCCCCTGCTGCCACGCCGATGAGTTCGGAACCGGAAAAGGCGTAGAAGACGGCGAGGACGGTAACCAGGACGCCGGTGAAGCCGTTGGGGAACAGTCCTGCCTCCGTGGCGAAGTTCTCGAACAGGAACGGGTGCTCTCCCCCGCTGCTGAGCGGGCGGAAACCGAAGAGGGCTGCGCCGCCCAGTACGATGAGGCCGATGATGGCGGCCACTTTCACGATGGCGAACCAGAACTCGGACTCGCCGAAGAACTTTGAGGACACCGCGTTGAAGCCGAAGAGGATCGCGGCGAAAACCAGGCACCAGACCCAGACCTCGACGTCCGGGAACCACCGTTGCATGAGCAGCCCGGAAGCGGTGAACTCCGAACCGATGGCCACCGCCCAGCACAGCCAGTACAACCAGGCGGTAGCGAAACCGGTGGCAGGGCCGATGGAGCGGGCGGCGTAGATGTGGAACGCGCCGGAAACCGGGTAGGCGATGGCGAGTTCGCCCAGGCAGGCCATGACCAGGTACACCACGAACGCGCCCACCAGGTAGGCAATCACCGCGCCGAGCGGGCCAGCCTGGGAAATGGTGTAGCCGGAGCTGAGGAACAGGCCGGAGCCAATCACCCCGCCCATGGCGATCATCACCAGGTGGCGCGGGCCCATGGACCGGCGGAGCCCTGACTCCTGCCGTTGCCTTGCCAAACCGGCTGGCTGCTCATCCAGGGTTAGCGGAGCTGAGGGATCCACGGGCGTCTCCAATGCGGGGGTCGGGCGGTACGGGAGGGGGTGCGCGCAGTCCCCTGGTCCCGGCGCCGGGAAATGAAGGAATGCACGTTATCAGTGCTGAAAGTAGCACGAGCGCCGAATTTTTGGTCATCAGAGACATTGATTCATGCTTATATTGCACGCTGTTACTCCCAGCGACCGGCTTAGTGCATGCAGGACGGCGCCGCTCGCCCGCGATTCGGGGGCGGGCGAGCGGCGCCGCACTTCCCTACCGGGGTCAGCGGCGCACGCGTTCGACGGCTGCAGCGCTGGCTTCCTGGCCGCTCGCCCGAAGTCCTTCGACCACGCCCGCGACATCCAATGCGGAGCGGTTCTGGCTGAGCTTTTCCTTGGCCTCGATACGCGTGATCACCAGCTCGACGCCCACGATGGCGCGCAGCTGCCCTGCGATGAACGGCTCCGGGGCCTCGTCGACAGACCAGGGGTGTTCCCGGCCGTCCTCATGCAGCCGTGTCAGGCGGCGGACGTGGCGGCCCAGCCAGTCGACGTCGTCATGAATGATCAATTCGCCATAGACGTGGGCGGTTGAGTAGTTCCAGGTGGGCACCACGCGGCCGTGCTCGAGCTTGGAGGGGTACCACGACGGCGAGATGTAGCCATCCGTGCCCTCGATGATAGTGAGGGCTTCCCCCTTGGGCAGGCAGGAAAATTGCGGGTTGTTTCTCGCCGCGTGTGCGTGCAGTGCACCGCGCTCCCCCACGGAGGGCTCGTAGATGTAGGGCAGCATGGTCGCCAGCAGGCCCTGGTCCGTCATGGTGACCAGATTCGCCGCAGCGGGCCAGGTGAGGAGGTGCTGAACCGCGTCGGCGCCGGCTCCAAAGTGGGCGGGGATGTACATGATGTGGTCCTTTCGGTTCAGGAGATAGGGGCGGCCCGGCGGAACCGGACACGAACCGCGGCACCGGCGCACGCGATCACGGCCAGGCCGCCGAGGATGGTGGTCCAGGTCAGCGCCTCGCCCAGCAGGAGCGCGGCCCAGCAGATACTGAGAACGGGCTGGAGGAGCTGGATCTGGCTGACCCGTGCGATGGGTCCGATGGCGAGTCCGCGGTACCAGGCGAAGAAGCCGAGGAACATGCTGACGACGGCGAGGTAGGCGAACGCGGCCCACTCGGCAGGTGTGGCTGACGGCGGCTGGGCTGCAACCGAAAGGACGGCGAGGACCAGCATCAGCGGCAAGGCGAGGATGAGTGCCCAGGCGATTGTCTGCCAGGAGCCGAGTTCCCTGGCCAGCAGGCCGCCCTCGGCGTACCCGACGGCGGCGCAGATGACGGCGCCCAGCAGCAGCAGGTCTGCCCAGTGCAGGTGCCCGAACCCGCCGGACTGCAGGAACGCGAAGCTGATGGCTGCCAGCGAGCCGAGCATCATGACTGCCCAAAAAGCTGCGGGCGGGCGTTCCCGGGCGCGGAGCACGGCGGCCGTTGCCGTCGCAGCGGGCAGGAGTGCGATGACCACGGCGCCGTGCGCGGCTGAAACGGCAGTGAGGGCGTAGGAGGTGAGTAGCGGAAATCCGACGACGACGCCGCAGGCCACGAGTGCCAGCCTCGCCCAGGTGAAGGCGGACGGGAGTCCCTGCCGGGTCAACAAGAGGGCTGCGGCGGCGAGGGTTGCTGCGATGACAGCCCGGCCCGAGCCGATGAAAAGCGGGGATAGGCCGGCTACCGCCACGCGGGTGAAGGGCACCGTGAACGAGAAGGCCGCCACGCCCAGAAGTCCCCACCAGATTCCGGTCGGGGTGCTGGGCAGTATCACTGGCCGTTTTACGGCAGTAGCGCTACTCTGTTGTCTCATGAACAACGATAGCAGTTCCCGCATTGTTCTGGCATTAAGGCAGTGGATTTCCGCAGCCACCCCGGGTGCCCGGCTGCCGTCAACCCGGTCACTGGTGGCCGAGTACCAGGCGAGCCCCGTAACGGTGCAGAAGGCGCTACAAGCCTTGACGGTTCAGGGGCTGATTGAGAGCCGGCCCGGAGTGGGGACCTTCGTGCGGGCGGTCCGGACTGCCCGGCCGGCCGACTACGGCTGGCAGACGGCAGCTTTGGGGGCCCCGCCGTCGGCCCTGCCCTCCGCTTCCGGCACCATGCGGGATGTTCCCAACAGCGTCATCCCGTTCCACTCGGGATACCCTGACCGGGAGCTGCTGCCCGAGCGCCTTGTTCGCGCGGCCCTGGCGCGCGCCGCACGGGGTGATGCTGCGCTGTCGCGGCCGCCGGCGGCAGGCATGCCGGAACTGCAGCAGTGGTTCGCCCAGGAGCTGGGGTCGGCCACGCCGGTTGGGGTCTCTCCCCCGACGCCAAGCGACGTGATTGTGCTGCCGGGCAGCCAGAGCGGACTCAGTTCGATTTTCCGGGCGCTGGTGGGTGCGGGCCAGCCTCTGCTGATGGAGTCGCCCACGTACTGGGGCGCCATTTTGGCCGCGGCGCAGACGGGGGTCCGGGTTGTCCCGGTGCCCAGCGGGCCGGACGGCCCTGATCCTGTGGCTTTAGCCCGCGCCTTTGAGGAGACCGGCGCCCGGGCTTTCTACGCGCAGCCCAACTACGCGAATCCCACGGGAGCGCAGTGGGCTCCGGGGCGCGGCGAGGAGGTCCTCGAGGTGGTCCGCCGGCACGGCGCGTTCCTGGTGGAGGACGACTGGGCGCATGATTTCGGAATCACGTCCGATCCTGTCCCTGTGGCCACTCGGGACGACTCCGGGCATGTCATCTACGTCCGGTCCCTGACCAAGAGCGTTTCCACCGCCATCAGGATCGCCGCGGTCATTGCGCGCGGCCCGGCACGGGAACGGATCCTGGGCCAGCGGGCGGCGGAGTCGATGTACGTCAGCGGTCTGCTGCAGGCCGCGGCGCTGGACGTGGTGAGGCAGCCAGGGTGGCAGACCCACCTGCGGAGCCTCCGGCAGCAGCTGCAGTCGCGGCGGGACCTGCTGGTCACCAGCGTCCGGGAGCATGTTCCGCAGGCCCATGTCGAGCTGTTGCCCAAGGGCGGGCTGAACCTGTGGCTGCGGATGCCGGACGGGACGGACCTGCCGCGGCTGACGAGGGACTGTGAAGACGCAGGCGTGATGATTGCCGCCGGCACCGAATGGTTCCCGGCCGAGCCCGCCGGCCCGTTCGTGCGGCTGAACTACTCCGGCCCGAACCCTGGAGCGTATCCGGAGGGCGCCCGGATTATCGGTGAGGCGCTGGCCAAGCAGTCCTAAGCCTGCACCAGCTCTTCGCTCTTGTCCCACAGCCCGCGCGCCAGCTGGGCGTCGTATGCCTGCGGGTTGGCCTTGGCCAGGGCACGCTTGGTGTAGAAGGCGCCGGAGAACCAGTCCTTGCCGGGTGTGCCGTTGATGAGCCACAGCAGGGTGTCGGCGCCCTGGTCCGGGGTCAGCATGAACCGGTTGAGCACGGTCTTGTACGCGTGCCGGAAAGGGCTGGTGGACTCGGCCGCGAAGTTGGTGCGGACCACGCCCGGGTGGAACGCCGCCGTCGTAATGCCCTGGTTTCCGTAGCGGCGGTCCAGCTCTGCGGTGAACAGGATGTTGGCCAGTTTGCCCGTGCCGTAGGCGCGGTTGGTGGAGTAGCTGCGCTCCGCCGTCAGGTCGGACAGGTCGAGTCTGCCGAACCCGTTGGCGGCGCTGGAGGTGTTGATCACCTTGGCGTTGCTGGCCGTGAGCGTGTCCATCAGCAGCGTGGTGAGCAGGAACGGCGCGAGGTGGTTGATTTGAAACGTGGATTCGTTGCCGTCCACGGTGAGGGTGCGCCTGCCCATGATGCCGCCGGCGTTGTTGGCCAGGACGTCGATTCGGGGGTAGTCGGACTTCAGCTGGGCGGCCAGCGTGCGGACCTGCTCGAGCTCCGAGAAGTCGCTGACAAAGTAGTCCGCGTTAAGCTCCTTGGCGATGCTCCGGGTCTTCTCCTCGGACCGGCCGACGATCACCACCTGCTCCCCTGCCTCCACCAGCGTCCGGGCCGCTGCTGCGCCAATGCCGTCGCTGGCGCCGGTGATCACGATGGTGCGAGGAGTCAAGGGGTGTCCTTTGGTCGGGGAAGTTACAGGGCCCGGGGTGGAGCGACTGCCTTTGGCACAACGACGGCGGCACGCCCGGTGTTCCCTGCCCCACCTCGCCTGCCCGGGCAGGCTGCTTCCCCGTCATGTGAACCTTCCGTCTTGAATCCGGTAGGTGCGCCCACTAGCCTCGCTGCATGGGCCAGCCGCATCTTGGGCCAGAGAACTTGCCGGACCAGCTGGCACACCGGGGGCGTACGTCGTCGTCGGTGGAAGCCTTGCGCCTCGCCCAGGCAAAAACACGCCGCACGAACCTGGTACTGCTGGCCGTCATCCTGGTGACCGTGGCCTTCTTCTTCCGGACGCTGATGCCCTCCTCCACCGCCGGCATCGAAGGCGCGGCCCGGGACTTCTTCACGCTCTCCATCAGCGTGATCATCGAGTCGCTGCCGTTCCTCTTTCTCGGCATCCTGGTGTCCATCGTCGTCCAGGTCTGGCTGCCGGAAAACTTCCTGCTCCGCAGGCTTCCGGGGAACCCGATACTGCGCCGGGTCTGCCTCTCCGTCCTGGGCATGCTGATGCCGGTCTGCGAATGCGGCAACATCCCCATGGCCCGTGCCCTTATGACAAGGGGCCTGACGGTGGCTGAATCCATGACGTTCCTTTTCGCCGCACCCATCATCAACCCGGTCACGATCATCACCACCCACCAGGCGTTCGGCTGGGACAACAACATCCTCCTGGCCCGGATAGCGGGAGGCTTCCTCATCGCCAACCTCATCGGCTGGGTCTACAGCCGTCACCGCCGCCCCCAGGACCTGCTGACGCCGCGGTTCGAAGCCATGTGCGCCGCGGCGGACCACCACGAGCAGGGCGGAAAACTGGGCCGCAGCGTGACGCTGTTCGCCCGCGAGACCAACGCCATGATGCCCGCACTGTTCATCGGCGCCGGGCTCGCCGGCCTCATCCAGGTGGGTGCACCCCGCAACCTGCTGGTCGCTGTGGGGAATGATCCCGTATGGTCCGTGCTGGCGCTGATGCTGCTGGGTTTTGTGGTGGCCGTCTGTTCTACGGTGGACGCCTTCCTGATCCTTTCGTTCGGCTCCACGTTTATGCCCGGAGCCATCGTCGCGTTCCTCGTCTTCGGCCCCATGATCGACGTCCGGATGCTCGCTCTGCTGCGCACCACGTTCACGGCCAGAACGCTGCTGCAGCTCACCCTGCTGATAGCACTGTGCTCGGCAGTACTCGGATGGGCGGTGAACTTCCTTGCTTAGGGGCATCGCGGAACGGTCCGGCCTCACCCTGGGGGTCATTGGAATCACTTCCACCCTCTGGCTCGGGGCCACCGGCAAGCTCGAGCTTTACATCCATCCCCGCTACGTCGTCTTCACCATGGCCATGTCCCTCATTGCCGCGGTACTGGCAGTGGCGGCAATGGTCCTTCGGCGCGGCGGGCACTCCCATGACGACGGCGATGAGCACCTTCACGACGGCGGGCGGCGGCCCCTGCGTGTCGCCGGGAGCCTGTTCACGGTGTCCGCTGCCGTCGTCGGACTCCTGGTCCTGCCGCCATCGGCGCTGACCTCCGCCACGGCCAACCAGCGCGACCTCAACAGTTCGGGCACGCTCAGCCGCCACCAGACCACGCAGCTGATCAACGGTGATGAAAAGGACTTTGACGTCAGGGACTGGGCATCACTGCTCCGCCACGATGCAGAGCTCCAGTACCTCAACGGCAGGACCGCCAGCATCACCGGGTTCGTCACCATGGACAAAACCAATCCCGCTGCGGTGTTTTACGTGACGCGGTTTGTCACCACCTGCTGCACTGTGGACGCCCAGCCGGTGGGCGTTCCGGTGCACCGCCCCGGCTGGCAGAAGGACTACAAAACCGACACCTGGGTCACTGTCACGGGGACCTTCCGCCGCAACCCGGAACCGGACGCCAAGGTCCCCACCATCTTCGTCCCGGACGCCATCACCCCCACCAGCCAGCCGGACCGGCCTTACCTCCACTAGCCCGTCACGGCATATCCTGCACACACCAGCCAAGCCCGGGGAGGAACACCATGGAGATGCCAAAGGCTACGGACAAGGACAAGGAACGTTTCCGGTCATTGGTTCCGGACCACCCGGACGTCACCGTCAAGCCCATGTTCGGGAACCTGGGCGCCTTCGTGAACGGCAACATGTTCGCCGGGCTGTTCGGGCCCACCATCGGCATCAAGCTCTCCCCCGGGGACCGGGAGGAACTCGAAAGCGCCGAACGGACCGTCCCGTTCGGGCCCGCGGAGCGCCCCATGGACGGCTACACCGGCCTGCCGGAGATGTGGAACGAGGAAGGCGATGGTGATGACGCGCGGGCTAAAGCCTGGATCCACAAAGCGTTCGAGTACGTGGCGCAGCTTCCGCCGAAGGAGCCGAAGGTCTCAAAACCGCGGACAGCGGGCCGGTAGGGGCGAAGGACAGAAGGCGCACCGCCCGGAGTTGATTCCCGCGGCTGACTGCTTAAGACAAAACTCGCCGGTGACGTCCTGAAATAGCGTCTTTCAGGACGTCACCGGCGAGTCAGCGGCGGGGAAAGCTAGCCCGCCAGCCCGGCGAGCAGGAAGATCACCGCGGCGATGGCGAAGCCCATCACGCCGATGAGGGTTTCCATGACGGTCCAGGTCTTCAGCGTGGTCTTGACGTCCATGCCGAAGAAGCGGCCCACCAGCCAGAAGCCGGAGTCGTTGACGTGGGAGACCACCACGGAGCCGGCGGCCACCGCGATGACCAGGGAGGCCACCTGCATGCCGTTCAGTCCGGCCAAGGCCACGGCCGGGGCGATCAGGCCTGCGGTGGTGGTCAGTGCCACGGTGGCTGAACCCTGGGCGATGCGGAGGATGGCGGAAATGATGAAGCCGGCCAGGATGAGCGGGATGCCCAGGTTCCCCAGCACGTCAGCCAATGCCGCGCCGATGCCGGAGGTGCGGAGGACCCCGCCGAACATGCCGCCGGCGCCGGTGATCAGGATGACGGAGCAGACCGGGCCCAGGGACGATTCGAGCAGCTTCTCCAGCGCGCCGGCGTCTTTGCCGCGCTTGGCGCCCAGGACGAACATGGCCACGATCACGGCAATCAGCAGGGCCACCGGGGTTTCACCAATGGTGCGCAGCACCTGGTACCACTGCTCGTCCTTGACGCCTTCGGGCAGGACGTTGGACGAGGCCAACGTGTTCAGGCCGGTGTTCATGAAGATCAGGACCAGCGGCAGGAGCAGCAGTCCCACAATGGTGCGGAAGCGCGGCGGGTGCGATTCAGCGTCCGCGCTGGCGTGGCCCAGAATTTCCGGTACGGGCAGGACCAGCTTTCTGCCGGTGTAAAGGCCAAAAAGGTAGGCGGTGACGTACCAGGTGGGGATGGCAACGATGAGCCCGGCGATTGTTACCAGGCCAACGTTGGCGTCAAAGAACGCGGAGGCTGACACCGGGCCCGGGTGCGGCGGCAGGAAGATGTGCATGACGGAGAACGCGCCGGCAGCGGGCAGTCCATAGCGGAGCACTCCCCCGCCTAGGCGGTGGGCAACGGCGAAGACGACGGGCAGCATGACCACCAGGCCGGCGTCAAAGAAGATGGGGAATCCGAAGATCAGGGAGGCCAGGCCCAGTGCGAACGGGGCGCGTTTCTCGCCGAAGATGCCGATCAGGTAATCGGCCAGGACCTTGGCGCCCCCGCTGGTTTCGACGATGCGGCCCAGCATGGCACCGAGGCCCACGAGGAGAGCCACCGTGCCCAGCGTTGTGCCGAAGCCGTTGATCAGGACAGGCACCACCTGGTTGGCCGGGATGCCGGTGGCGAAGGCCGTGGCCAGGCTGACCACAATCAGGGCGAGCAGCGCGTGCATGCGCAGCTTGATGATCAGGAACAGCAGCACGGCGATCGCTGCCGCGGCGATGAGCAGCAGGGGCCCTGCGCCCATCGTTTGAGTCCATCCTTCGATGGTCATGATTCTCCTTTGAAACAGAACTTATGGGGTGTGAAAACTGGGAAAGTCTTAGGACGCGTCGTCTGCCGGGAGCTGCAGGGCGGCGGTGATGGTTTTGACCAGCTCTTCAGGGGACTTTGAGATGTCCAGCCGCAGGCTTCCGGCAGCCAGTTCGTCCTCGCTCAGCGGCTCGAGGGTGGCCAGCTGGCTGGGGAGGAGTGTGGGCGGCATGAAGTGGCCTTCCCGGCCCTGCATGCGCTGGCCAATAAGGTCCGCTTCGCCGTGCAAGTGGAGGAACAGGACGCGGCCTTCGGCTTTGGCCAGCAGTTGCCGGTAGCTTTGCTTCAGGGCGGAGCAGGTGAGGACGGTGCTCTGGCCGGCCTTCGCCTTGGCGGTCATCCAGTTCTGGATCTCCTGCAGCCACGGCCAGCGGTCTTCGTCCTGCAGCGGGGTGCCCTGGCTCATCTTCTGAATATTGGATTGCGGGTGGAATTCGTCCGCTTCCGCGCAGGCCCAGCCCAGTTGCCGGGACAGAGCTGCCGCGATGGTGGATTTGCCGGAACCGGCAACGCCCATCACCACCAGGTGCGTGGCGGGATACTGCATGTTTTACCTCCGAGAAGACGCCGTTGGCTTAGGAAAGCTGGTTAGCGCCATCCCATGGGAAGTGCGCGACTGGAGATAAGGTATCACCTTTTAGGGACATTGATACTACTTTTCAGTGTCACAAGTCATACCTTTGTCGGTCCTTCGGTATGCTGGTGGTGCGCCCAGGCGCAGAGAGAGGCAGGAAAGATGTCGACGGCGACACCCCAGGACGCGGATAACGCGCACGACGGCGGGGCCTCCCCCGCCATGCACGAACGCGTTCTGGAGGCTGTTGGCATAACCATCGCTTCCGGTGACCTTCCGCCAGGAGGCCGCCTCACGTTGGAGGGCCTTCAGCAGGAATACGGCATCTCCCGTACCGTCGCCAGGGACACCATGAAGGTCCTCGAATCCATGAACCTGGTTTATTCTCGCCGGCGAGTGGGCATCGTGGTGCAGGAGCGCCGGTTCTGGAACGTCTTTGATCCGAAGCTGGTGCGCTGGCGGCTTGCCTCTGACCGGCGCGAGCTGCAGTACAGCAGCCTCACTGAGCTGCGCATCGCCGTCGAACCCATTGCAGCAGCCGGCGCCGCACGCCGGGCGAGCGCGGCGGAACGGGCAAAGCTGACGTCCCTGGCCGCTGACTTGCGCCGCCTGGGTGAGGCCGGCGAGCTGGAGGCGTTCCTGGCGGCGGACATCGAGTTCCACTGCCTGCTGCTGGGGAGCTGTGGCAACGAGATGTTCCTGGCCCTGGAAGGCATGGTGGCCGAGGTGCTTACCAGCCGAACCAAGCAAGGGCTGATGCCGTTCAAACCACGGGATGAGGCCCTCCAGGCCCATGAAGACGTTGCTGCCGCAGTGGCCGGCGGGGACGCGGTCGCGGCTGAAAACGCAATGCACCATATTCTCGATGAGGTGCGGAACGCCATGGGACTGCGGTAGGCCCCGCCCAGCCAGGACCTTGTGCCTTCTTGCCCATATCTTGAGCGGGCTCCCAACCTATTTCCAGGCCCGCGCAACTAAAATCAAGCGACCCGGTGAGAGCAGTAAACCTCAAAAGTAGCGCCTGTGCTGCCGGCGATATTTAGGGGTGATCTGGATGCGATGGATGAAGGCAGCACAATCCTGGCTGTGGCTGGCGCTGACCTCCGCCTTCCTGCTCGGCTCGGTCTTTCTCACGCAGTTCTCGGCCGCTTCGGGCAGGGACCTCGATGAGGTGTGTGAGGCTGCTGGGCGCGTGTTGGACCGTAACTTCCGGCTGCTGCATCCCTATGACGGGAGCATGTACTTCCCGCTGCACAACAGATGCGACGCCGCGTACGACATCGTTCCTGCCTGGGTCAACCCTTCGATGTCGGCCCTGGCAGCCGTCGTGGCGCTGTCGTTGGCGGGTGCACTTCTCAGCCGGAGTATGCACGCCAGGAACGCACAGCCGGGTTAAACAAAAGCAGGACCGGTAGTGACCGGCCCTGCTTTACAAAACTTTCGAACCCGGAGGCCCCAGTTTCTCTAGGGAATTAGAGAGCCTGGATGTTGGTGGCCTGGGGACCCTTGGGGCCCTGCTCGGTTTCGAAGGAAACCTTCTGGTTCTCTTCGAGGGAGCGGAAGCCGGAGGAGTTGATCGCAGAGTAGTGTGCGAAAACGTCCTGTGAGGAGTCATCGGGGGAAATGAAGCCGAAGCCCTTTTCAGCGTTAAACCATTTGACGGTACCAGTAGCCATTATTTTTGTCCTTCGTGAAGGTGGAGGAAAAGTCCCGACTTTCGGGTCCTCCGGTGTGGGGTGTTCAAACCGCTACTTCAGAAGAACGCGGACTTTCGACCGCGCGTACTGCCTGAACTACCAACTGCATAAACACAACAACAGGATCAACACTACAGGAGATTTCGGACACCGATGACCACAGCTCAAGACTCCTGCTGCGGCCAGAACTCCAGGACGTTCCGAATGACCTCGCGGGGCGCTGTCAGGAGCGGGGCAACGTGACCGGCGCCGGTTACCTCTGCGAACCTGCCACCGGGCACAGACTGTGCTGCACGCTCCACTTCGGTGCGGTCCAGCAACGCGTCGTCGCGGCCGGCCAGCATGAGGACAGGTACCGTCAGCCGGGGCAGCACCGGGCGGAGGTCAGGCCGGTGCATCATCACCGACTGCATGGCCCAGTATTTCCCGCGCCTGTCACCGCGGTCGAAGGCTTTCCTCACCGCATCGGCAGCGGAGGGATTGGTCCTGGCAACGCCTTCACCGACGAGCGCCTCCACGAGGATCCTGCTGAACGGCCGCGGACCCACCGCCCGGTAGAGGTAGACGAGGAGCGCGTTCTGCCTGCGCTCGGACGTGGTCAGTGGATACGGCGGAGTACCGACGGTGGTCAGCGTCCGGCAGCGGGCCGGGAACGCATCGGCGAACACTATCCCCACGTGCCCGCCCCAGGCGTTACCCACCCAATCAACCGGGCCCGTGACGCGGAGCGCATTGAGCACCTGTGACGCCGCGGTGGCGCAGTCCTCGAGCGTGTACCGCCTGCGCGGGCCGGGGCTGTCGCCGTGGCCCGGGCCGTCGATGAGGAACAGTTCTCGCTGCGCGCCCAGGTCCTCCACCACGGCCTCGAACGTGCTGGAGTCGACGAACAGGCTGTGCCACAGGACTGCAGGAGGCCCGCCGCCCCTTCGCCGCACCGCAAGGGGCCCGAGGACGGTTTCAACAGTGACCGGGGAATCGTTGGTAACCATAACGGCCTCCAGGTCTTGCGCCGCTTCAACGTTGCGCTCCATACAGAAGCACTGTGCGATACAGACTCCTCCCGGCGCCTGTGGCCGTCAAGAAGGATTTGCCGCTTGCGGCTGAACCACCTTGCCGGTGAAGATGGCTTAGCGCACGAGGCGCGACCGGCCACGGGTGGGGGTTCCCTTTGCCGGCGTTGGCGCCCCAGAAAGCCTTCGTTGCTTCATTTTCCTTCCGCCAATTCGGCGGCGCACCGTCCGTCCCCGCGCGATGTCGCAAAGCTGGGTGAACTGCTGGACGACGACGTGTGGGCGTTCAGCAATTGCCGGGTGGATGCACCCGGCAGGCCGGTGGCCGAGATCGACTGGTTCTTCTACAACACCCGGTTGGGGACTCTGATGGTCAGCGAGTGGAAGGGCTTCCCCCAACGTGTGGCCTCGGCGACCGACACTGGGACCCGGTGGCTGCTTGAGGGCGGGCTGATGGTGGCCAACCCCATCGAGCAGGTATCAAAACAGCTCGACGCGTTGCGGACCGCCCTCCGCCTCGGCATCCTCCCCCAGCACTTTCCTGCCTTTGCTCCCCAGGAACTGAGGTTGATGCAGAGCGTTTATTCGCCACAAATTGATGATCAGACGGCGGTAGAGCGGATCCGGTGGGGGAAAGTTTATGGCGGCCTTCCGGAACTGGCGGCCGCAGTCTCGAACTGGACCAGCCCGGCACCCCTGCTCCTGCCAGACCCTGACGCGCAGCTTGGCCTGGCGAACGCGCTTTGCGCGCTGTTCCGCACCAGCATGCCTGCCGACGTGAAAACCAAACTCAGCCTTTCGAGGAAAAAGCCCGCTGCCGACGTCGTACGCCGAATCAGTGAGATCCATCGCGAGATCGCGGCGCTGCATGCCGAACTGGCCGACCTGACGCTGGAGGCAGCAACAGCCGTCAACTCCCGGCCAGCAGAACCAACACCGCAACCATGGGCACCGCCCCCAGCCGCAAAGCCTGCTGCCTCGAAGACAATGACCACGAAGGCGCCTGCCCTGACTGAGCACCAGCGGATGAACGCCCATCTGACCCGCAGCTTTCGGGACGTGAACGGAAGTGCAGAGGCTGCCGCAAAGGCGCTCGAACAAGCCTGGATCTCAGTGCTCAATGACCCGCTGCTGCATGGCGCGCCGGGGATCAGCGTCAGTATGTTCGGCTCCCTGGGCACGCCACTGGTAAAGCAGCACCACGGTTCGCTGTCGAAGGTGCTGGGAATGCAGCTGCGGAAATGGTGCGTCCTTCAGGCTGAAGCGGCTGGGATGAAGCCAAGGGACGTTGCCGGTAAGCCGTCCAACATTCGAGTGCGCTGAAGCATATGAATGCGGCAGCGGCCTCAAACACAGTGCAGACCAGCCATGAATCAAAAATTGTTTTAGCAAAGCAACCCATCCGATATGGGATGGGCCCCGAATAGCTGGCATGACCCCTTGGGTCGGAGGCATTCAGCCGATCCATAAATCCATAACGCATTCAGGAGATCACTATGGCAACACACACGAACACCGGCATGGCAACCCGCACCAACGTGCAAAAGGCGTCAATGGCTGTTGGGGCAGTGTTCCTGCTGGTCGGCATCCTGGGCTTCGTCCCGGGAATCACGGGCAACTACGACCAGCTGCACTTCGCCGGCCACCACTCCGAGGCCATGCTGCTGGGCATCTTCCAGGTTTCCGCCTTGCACAACATCGTCCACCTGCTCTTCGGCGTGGCCGGCATCGCTCTTGCCAAAACCGCGTCCGGAGCCCGTTCCTTCCTCCTCTACGGCGGCATCATCTACCTGGTCCTCTTCATCTACGGCCTGGTCATCCCGCAGGACACCGCCGGCAACTTCGTCCCGGTGAACGGGGCCGACAACATCCTGCACCTGCTGCTCGGCGTCGGCATGGTAGCCCTGGCCCTGATCCTCACCAAGGGCCACGCCAAAGCACGCGCTTAAGGCTCTCCCTTGGCGCTAACCCCGCCGAATAACCAGTGGCCCCGATCGGCAGCTTCCGCTGTCGATCGGGGCCACTGTCATGCTGCTGCCTCTCGCCGCGTAGCCCTGCCCCCTGGGTTCGCGGCAGACCTAAGAACCTCTGGTCCGGGTGCGGTCGCAGAGACGTCCGCACCCGGCGTAGGGTTCTCCGACGGCGGGTGCGGCATAAAGGAAACCCTCACCAGGTTCCGTCAACTCGGCCTGGCGCCCTGACCCTCCTACTCGCCGCGGGCAGTGGCCAAGTGGTTCGGCTCAAGGAGCTTATGGCCCGCCGCGGCCGAGAGGTCTATGTGCTGGCCGACTCGTCCAAGCTCGGCCTGCGGCCGTTTCATGCCTGGGCCCGCTTGGCCCTTCCTTGGACCCTGGTGACGGACGACGGCGCCGACCCCGAGCAGGTGCAAAAGTTCCGGGACGCCGGTGTAAAGGTTGAGGTGGCGCAGGTCGGCGGAGCGGCTGACTGACCGGAACACCGCGCCAGCTGCGCCGATGGGGAGGGTTCACCCCTGCCCATCGGCGCCTGTGCAGGTAGCCTCTAGGCTGAGGCTGCCGGGAACCGCTCCCACACCCGGTGTGCTGCCAGCAGCCCGGTCAATTCCCGGACCAGGGATTCAGGCTCCTTGCCCGAGACGATGCCCGGAGCATCAAGGGGCAGGCCCGCCGCCGCCAAAACCGCGGAATCGGCGCCCAGGGAGGCAATGGACTTGGCATGGCGGAATGCTTCAGTCAGCAGCAATACGGCCCGCGGGTCCAATGCATCCCCGGGGGCACCGGCTTTGGCGTCGAGCCCTGGTGCGGCGTCGGGAGCCGGAGCGGCAGCAGCAGCAACGATGACGGCGTCGAACTCGGTGGAGCGGGCGGTGAGGTAGGTCCGCTGCACAGGGACCCCGCCGTCGTCCTCTGATCCAAGGAAACCGCCCGCGGGGGCGATGACCAGGGGGACGATGCCCTCGGCGTCCAAGGCCTTCCGTGCTGCGTTTACGGCAGCAAGGTCGCTGTTCTCATCGGCCAGAATCCCGACAATCCGGCCGGCGACCGGCCAGCTCCCACCCACCTGCGACAAGGCAGGGCTGGGCTCGGACTCCGGGACCTGCTCAGTAGCCTGCGGAGCCGGAAGGCCCAGGCCTTTGGCCACCGCTGCGCACAGGCCCGCGTCCACATTGGCCAAAGCTGCCAACTGCCGCTCGCGGATGGACTTTTCGTAGCACTTGCCCAGCTCGAAGGTGTAGGCCTGGATCACGTGATCCTGCTCCACCGGGCTCAGGCTGCGGAAGAAGAGGCCCACCTGGCTGTAGTGGTCATCGAAGGATGCCGGGTTCTTCCGCTCCTTAATGGAGGTAGCCACTTCCTCCGGCACGTCGATGAAGGCGCCAAGATCCTGTCCCGCGAGGAACGGGCAGCCGCCGTCGAGCGAGTTCGGCTGGTAGGGAGCCACTCCCCCATGGACCGCCTGCTGGTGCATCCCGTCCCTCAGCATGTCGTTGACCGGGGCCTGCGGACGGTTGATGGGAATCTGGCCGAAGTTGGGTCCGCCCAGCCGGGAGATCTGGGTATCAAGGTAGGAGAAGAGGCGTACCTGGAGCAAAGGATCGTTGGTGACGTCGATTCCTGGGACGAGGTGGCCGGGGTGGAACGCCACCTGTTCGGTTTCGGCGAAGAAGTTGGTGGGGTTGGCGTTCAGGGTCATCACGCCGATGGGCTGGACCGGAGCGAGTTCTTCCGGTACGAACTTGGTGGGATCGAGCAGGTCGATCCCTTCGAACATTTGGTCCTCGGTGTCCGGGAACGTCTGCACGCCGAGCTCCCACTCGGGATAGGCGCCTGCTTCGATGGCGTCGGCCAGGTCCCGGCGGTGGAAGTCTGGATCCATGCCGTTGATGATTTGCGCTTCCTCCCACACCAACGAGTGGACGCCCTGCTTTGGCTTCCAGTGGAACTTCACCAACGTGGTTTGGCCTTCCGCGTTGATGAACCGGAAGGTGTGCACGCCGAAGCCTTCCATGGTCCGGTAGGAACGCGGGATGCCCCGGTCGGACATGTTCCACATCGTGTGCGCCTGGGCCTCGGTGTGCAGGGAAACGAAGTCCCAGAACGTGTCATGGGCGCTCTGCGCCTGGGGAATTTCCCGGTCCGGGTGCGGCTTGGCGGCGTGCACGATGTCCGGGAACTTGATGCCGTCCTGGACGAAGAAGACCGGGATGTTGTTGCCCACCAGGTCGTACGTGCCCTCGTCGGTGTAGAACTTGGTGGAAAAGCCCCTCGTGTCCCGGACGGTGTCGGCGGAGCCGCGGGAACCCAGCACTGTGGAGAAGCGCACGAAGACGGGCGTCTCCACGTCCTTGGCCAGGAAGCCTGCGCGGGTGATGTTGGCTGCAGTGCCGTAGGAGCGGAACACTCCATGGGCTCCTGCGCCGCGGGCGTGGACTACGCGCTCGGGAATGCGCTCGTGGTCAAAGTGCGTGATCTTTTCCCGCAGGTGGTGGTCCTGCAACAGAATAGGCCCGCGCGAACCAGCTTTCAGGGAGTGGTCCGTGTCCCGAAGGCGAAGCCCCTGGGCAGTGGTCAGGTACTGACCGGACTGGGCCCGCGCCGTGGCCGGTGCCCCGGTGGGGCTTCCCGTGGGAGAGACCGCCTCAGGTCCTCGCTGGTCCGGCTTTGGGGGCAGCGGCTCGCGTGGGGTTGTCGGTTCTTCCAGGCTGGCGGGCTCGCTTGCGGGGACTCCGGGGATCTGGATGTTGCTCTCTTCTGGCACGAATTTTTCTCCTCAGGATGGGCAAAACTGGCAGTCCTCGGGCAATGATCGAAAATACTAAGCGTGCTTAGCATGCTCTGCCAGCCTAGGAAAGGTTGCCCAGCACCACAAATTAGCCCGGGATTCGGACTACAGGCTCAGGGGTGAACGGATCACCCTTGCAGCGCCTCGCGCCTACCGAAGGGGTATGGCCGCCGCGAGCGCTACGACGGCGGAGCGGGGACTGGTCAGGACGGGAATCCCGAGGCCCTCAAGGAGGGCAGCAGCAGGTTCCATGCTTGCCTGCGCCAGGACGACGACGTCGGAGCGGCCTGCGAGCGCACGCGCACCTTCGGCGATTCTTAAGTGATAGGCCTCCGCCTCGCCTGCCATAAACGCTTCCCAGGCCCCGTCCACGACGCTTACCTCCACTGCCACCTCGGTTTCGGCGGCCGCGGCCTCCTGGCCGAGGACCCTGGTGGTCGGCTCCACGGTGCTGCTCAATGCCACGAGGACCCCGATCCGGGGGCCGAGGGTAACGGCCTGGCGAAGCATCGGCCGGTCGATCCTGAGCACTGCCAGGTTAGGGCCGGACAGACCTTCGGCGATCTCCCCAAGCGTGGAGCAGGTGCAGAGGACTACCGTGCAGCCGGCGTCGCGGAGCTGCGCAAGGTGGGCGGCCACGACGGCACGGACACCCTCCCCTGTCCCATCCGTCTTGGCAAGCTCCAGGGCGTCCGGGTCCACGCGGTGCACTGCACGCGCGGACGGCATAAGCTCGCGGGACAGGGCCTCGAACGTCGCCACGTGCACCTGCGACGTGTGGAGGAACCCCACGGGACCAGAAGCAGTTTGGGTTTCGGTCATGGAGCCCGACATTAACAGAACCTCGTCAGGGTTCGGCGATGGTCAGGGCTCAAGCCGCTTGCGCAGGAGGCAGAATTCGTTGCCTTCGGGATCGGACAGGACGTGCCACTGCTCGTTTCCTGTCTGCCCCACATCCGCCGGCCGGGCTCCCAGGGCAAGCAGGCGTTCCAGCTCGGCGTCCTGGTCCCGGTCCACCGGGTTGACATCGATGTGCAGGGGCAGCCGTCCGGCCCGCGGGTTGCTGCTGGGACTCAGGATGATGGTCGGCTGGAGGCCGCCGAACCCGGCGGGCGGGCCGATCTCGATCGCACCGTCCTCCCGGTCAAGCTCCACGTAGCCGAGGACGCCGCACCAAAACTGTGCGAGCAGTTCCGGATGGGTGCAGTTCAGGACCAGTTCACTGATGCGCGAAACCATGGGACCCAGTGTACGAAGGGCAGTGGCGGCGGGGAACCCGCGGAGAACAACGGCGGCGGCCCCTTCCGGAAGGGCCACCGGACGCGGTGGTGGAAACCACGACGGCGGGACTACCTTCCCCCGTCGTCTTCCTTTTGCTGGGGCACCGGAAAGCTCGGTAAAAACTGAGCAAAACCTGGGGCGGCAGCATGCTCCCGGCGGATACGCTTCCCCCTGGATATCCGGAGCCGCGCGCTTCCGGCGCACAGAAAATTGGGGGAATCAATGCAGGGACTAAGCCGTATTTACTGGACACGGCAGGGGCTTCGGCTGGCGTACGCGGCGGTGATGGTGTGGCTCGCCATCTCGGTGATGACCGCATTCATGCCCAAGGCAGCACCTGCCGCCGGCATACGGCCATCCTCCCCCGCGGAGGTATTGCGCGGCCTGGTCGAGGGCGTCGCCGCCGCGGTCACGCTCCCCGGTCTGGCCCTCGTCGTGATGTTCATCGTCGCCGCCGTCATCACCAGGCAGGACGTCCGGCGGCGGGACCCGGTACGGCGCTTTACCCGCGAACAGCGCCGCGAAGGGATGGCCAGGGCCGGCGGACGGTGCGAATTGGAGGCCGGGTTCGGGCGGCGCTGCGCCCGCCCCGCCGAGCATGGCGACCACTTCTACCCGTGGTCCAAGGGCGGCTCCACCAGCCTGCAGAACTTCGTCGCAGCCTGCGCCAGGTGCAACCGCGCCAAGCGTGCCAATATACCGTCGCCCAGCCAGCAGCAGCGGATGGAACGACGACGGCGGGACTACCTCCCGCCGTCGTCCTCCGTCAGCGTCGGCGAGCGGCAGCCGCTGCCCTGACAGGCTCACGACCGGCTAGGCCTGCCGGGTCGATGTGGGCGCCCCGGCTCCTCCGCCGCCGTGGATGGCTCGGCGGCCTGAGCAATCCGGACGACCCCTAGCCGGGGCTGGGCCCGGGGGTATGTGCTTTGTGCTGCCGGCCCTGGCGGGCGAAGTACGCGTAGACCACCAGGGCCACTCCCATCAGGACCATGACGGCCGGTATGACGAAGTCCAAGGGGATGAGCTGTGCCATGGACTGGAGCGCGAAGATGACTCCCAGCACCGCCAGGACGGCAGCCGGAATGAACGGCCACTTCATTCGCTCCATCCGGTCCGAGGTCCGCACCGGAAGCCTGGTCAGCACCCCAAAGGTTGCAGCCAGCCCCAGAAACAGGACGGCGGCAATTGCCGTGCCCTGCAAGACCTCGGAAAGGCTCACGACAACCGCCAGCGTGAACATGACACCGCACGGTATCAGCGCCCACCAGTTGGTCCGCTCGCGCAGGTAGATGGCCGCGAAACCTGCTCCCATGAAGAGGAACAGGAATGCTCCCACCGCGCTGCTGCCCGTGACCTGCGCCGCGGTTACCACCGCTGCAAGACCCAGGAACACCGAGCCCGGGATGGCGGCCCACCAGTTCTCCCGGTGGCGGGCGAATACAGTCAGGAATAAGGCCCCCACGGCGGCGAAGAGCAGCGCTGCGAAGAATGCGGCGCCTTCACCGAGGCCGAGCCGGTCCAGCAGCAACAGCACACCCAGCGCCATCAGGCCGATTCCTACGATGATGTTTGGAT
Organism: Arthrobacter sp. sptzw32; assembly: GCF_059089735.1. Classification (NCBI taxonomy): domain Bacteria; kingdom Bacillati; phylum Actinomycetota; class Actinomycetes; order Micrococcales; family Micrococcaceae; genus Arthrobacter; species Arthrobacter sp. sptzw32. Next base: position 406,599 of record NZ_JBNHEZ010000003.1, read on the forward strand.
TTGCCGATTTCACCGTCTGCCTCCCGGAGTCCGGCAGGCGGCCCGTTCGCCGCCGTGCTTATTAAGGCTAGTCCCGGACCGGAACCTGAAATAGGGCGGAAAGCCCCCTCATTCTGACTCCACCAGATCCGTTGGATTGAGCCGGTTGGATTCGGGGGCGGGCCCTGGCCGCTCAGCTGCCGAGTCCTGGCACTACCGCAGGGCGTTGTTGGTGTTCACCCGGCCGTTGGCCCAGAAGGTGCCGGTCCCGGGAATCTGGTCGGCGGTCGATTGCACCTTTGCACGAACGGAGGTTGCCGTAGCACCAGGATTGACGCTCCAGACAAGGGCCGCTGTAGCGGACACGATCGCCGCGGACACGGAGGTTCCGTTGCCGACGTCGTATTTCTGTGACCGGTTGTTTGGCTTCTCCAACGTGAACGGGTGGTTCGGGAACGTGGAGTAGACGTTGACCCCGGGTGCTGCGATGTCCACCCAGCTGGCCCCGTAGGTTGAAAAGGCCGCTTTGGCATCCTTGTTGTCGGTGGCGGCGACCGCAATGACATTGGGGTAGCCGGCCGGGTAGATCTGCGCCTGGTTGCCACCGTTGCCGGCCGCTGCCACGAGCACCACGCCTTTGCTCCAGGCGTTGTTGACGGCAGCCTCGAGGGTCCGCGACGCCCGCACTCCGAGGCTCATGTTGATGACCTTCGCGCCGTTGCTGACCGCCCAGTTGATGCCGTTCGCCAGGCCGGAGCTGGAGCCCACGCCGCTGTCGTTGAGCACCTTGCCGGCCAGGATAGTGCATCCCGGACACACGCCGGCCACGCCGATGCCGTTGTTGGCAATGGCGGCCACTGTGCCTGTCATGTGCGTGCCGTGGCCGTAGATGTCGTCCGCACTCGTGGCTCCGCTGAAGTTCGCCCGGCCAACCACCTTGGAGGAGATGTCCTCGTGGTCAAGGTCCACGCCGGAGTCAAGGACGGCCACCTTGATGCCACTGCCCGTGGTGGCGGCCCATGCCTCCACAGCGTCGACATCAGCGTCCGGAGTGCCCGCTGCTATCGGGATATCACCCCGGGTATTGGTGAACGCCTGGCCATTGTTCTGCAGGGTGTACTGGCGGGGAAAATACTCGTCGGTCGTGGAGGTCGTGACCATGTGGTCCGGCTCGGCGTACTCCACCGCCGGGTTTCGGCTCAGGGCGTCGATCAGCTGGGGTTCCTTGCCGGCCGGTACTTTGATCAAGCGGGCGCCGGTGCTTCCGATGTCCGGGCCGTCGCTGAGGCCATGCTGGCGGAGGACTCCGGCTGCCCCGCCGTGGTCACGGAACTTGACCATGACCTGGCCGGCAGCCGGCGAAGGTTCAGGCGCGGCATTTCCGGGGCCTGCGAGAGTGACTGTGCCGAAACCGAGGATTGCCGCAGTGAAACCGGCAAGGAAGAGTCGTTTCATAGGGGCTATCTTCCGCGCACCCATACCCCCTGGATAGGGGTAAGAAACCCCCAAATTGTCGCTGGCCGATGTACCGGCGGCGAGCCCCGCCGTCGTAATTCCGGCGCCATTGTGCGGCTTTCGGCACAACGGTACGATTCTGGCGGGGAGAGGTCCTGGTCTGGAATGACGAGTGTTAGGGGCGGCCCTTCCGATGACTGACTTTTTCACCATGCAGCCCGGCGAAACCGCCGCTCCCCTGCCGCCGGGGCCTGTCCTGTGCACCGCGTCGGCGTCCATGCGGCGCATCCACCGCGTTTTCCTGTGGGCGTACGACGAGGCGCCGGGCCTGGTGCGCTCGGCCGCTGCGGGCGACACCGCCCGCGCCGCGTACGTGGGTGAAGTGCTGGGGAACTTCGACAAGCTGCTCCACATCCACCATGAGAGCGAGGACCTACTCATGTACCCGCAGCTGGCGGAGCGGGCACCGGGATGCGCCCTGCACATAGGCCAGATGCTCGAGCAGCACCGGCAGGTCACCCGGCGGCTCGAGGTCATCGCGCCGTTGCGGCTGCGCTGGATGACGACGGCGGACGGGGAGCAGGGCGCGGAACTCGCCGCGCTCTATGAAGACCTCGCGGCCGTCCTCAACGTGCACCTGCGCCGGGAGGTCACCGAGGTGATGCCCGCCGTCGAGAGGGTGATGACGGAGAGCGAAATGAAGGCAGCTGCGGAGCACGGGAGCAACCAGGTCAGCAACAAGTTCCTGGTGGGCTACCTCGGGATGGTGCTGGCAACGAACCCGCCCGAGGACCGGAAGGAACTGTTCAAGGAGATCCCCGCGCCGGCCCGCCTTGCCTACCGCCTGATCGGGCGCAGGATGTACCGGAAGCAGTACTCCGCGCTGTTCCCAGGACGCCCGGTCCCCGAGACCCTCTAGCTGAGCGGTGGTTTGAAATAATGGACGAGCCAGCATGTAGCAACCGAAGGGCACGTCACCATGACCCACCAGCAAAGACGTCGGGGCCAGCACCGTGCCCGCCGGCTGTTCTTGGGTCTTGTCCTGCTCGGAGCGCTCGCGTCCGTGGTGGCATTCCTCGGTCCCGGCTTACTTAATGGGTTGCGCACTGCAGACGGCTCGCTGGTGTTACGCCCGGAGTGCGTGGTCGAAACCTCTGAGGGCGAGGTGGGACTCGATCGTGACCAAGCGCAACGGGCCACCACAGCGGTGGCGCTCCTCTCCCGCGGAATGGCAGCCCCGGATACCACCGGCATCGACGCGGCGGTCTTACAGCGGTTGGCCGACGGGCCGCCCGGAGACGCCGGCCCTGTTCTGGCCTGCCGCGGGTCCGCGGCCAGTGATCTCCAGGAACAGCAGGCGAGTGCCACCGGTTTGACACCGCGTGCCGAGCAGTTGCGCGGGGCCATGACAGAAGTGTTCGGCGAGCAAAGCCTGGGCGGGTTCGCCCCGGGAGGCGTGGATCAGGGGCATGGAGCTGACTCGACGCACTACGATGGCCGGGCGATCGACATCTTCTTCCGCCCCGTCACCGAGGACAACCGGCGAGAGGGGTGGATACTCGCGCACTGGCTCGTTGCTCACGCCGAGGACCTGGACGTCCAGTACGTCATCTTCGACGACCGGTTCTGGAGCGCCCACAGCTCGAGTGAGCAATGGGGAGACTACGACGCACCCAAACCCGGCAACGAGATCCTCCGTCACCTCGACCACGTCCACGTGGATGTGCTGGGCGGAAGGACCGCCTAAGGGAGCTCGCTCGTGGCGGTTTGCAGCGCCCGCCAGGGTAAACGGGCGGCTTGTCCAACAAACGCATCAGACGTTGCACTAGGCTGGAAATCCCCGTACCAACCACCAACAAGCGAGGCTTAACGTGCACCAGGACGCCACCCGGTTCCTGTCCCAGCCGGTGGCCGCCCAGCCCGGCGCACCCCTCCGCGTCGCGGTTTACTCCCGGATTGCCGAAGCCATCCGCAACGGTCTCCTCACGCCCGGCTCCATGATCCCCACCGAAACCGAACTCGGCGCCGACATGAAAGTCAGCCGCACCGTGGTCCGGGAAGCCCTCATGCTGCTCGAGGAGGACGGCCTCATCAGGGCGCGGCGCGGCGTCGGGCGCTTCGTCTCGGACACGCTCCCCCGCATCGGCATCGAACGCATCCGCCCATTCGAGGAAGTGCTCGGCAGCCCCGGCCAGCAGCTCGAGGTCAAGCGCATCCAGGTGGTGCGCCAGCCCGCTTCCGAATTCGCCGCCCCCGGCGTCGGCGTCGAGCCCGGCACCGACTGCTGGCTCTGGGAATCAGTCCTGATCCGCGACGGCGAGGCTATCGCCCACCTGCAGGAAAACATCTCCACTCAACCCGTCAGCCTGGGCAAAACCGCCGCCGCGCCCCTGGAGATTAAGGACGACGGCGGTACCACCTTGCTTGCCGCGCTCAACACCCAGATGGGCCGGCTGCCCGGGCCGGGCGAGTGCCAGATCAGCCTCAGCCAGGTGGGCCCCAGCCGTGCGAAGCTGCTGGACCTGCGCCCGTCCGATCCCGTGCTGGTCCTCACCCAGTACGTTCGATACGGCAACCAGCCCTTCTACCTGGCCAAGTGCCTCATCGCAGCCCGTGCCGGGCACCTCTCGGTGATGCAGTCGCTGCAGTCCTAGAGTCCTACACATCGACGGCGTCCCTTGCATTGACCCTGGCTTTTGCCCAATAGGACTCTTGGCCGTTGTCATCTCGGCGGTTGATTCAACCTCTCCCCAGTTCTTCCGCGGCTGCGGAAGAACCACACCGCTTGGCCCAGAGGTCAATTGGTAGTGCCGATGTCCCTCTTGCGTCCACCCAACCCCAGCATGGCCATGGCAACAGACAGGACTAAGCCGGAGGCTATCAACGGGGTGGTTTCCTTGTTCGGGTGCCGGAAGGACTCCAGCGTGATCCGCTCCCATAGGATGCCAAGGCTGTAGAGGGCGCCCAGCCACCCGATCGCCTTTCGTACCCAACGCCGCGGCCTGGCAAGAAGCAGAACGATGCTTGCCGCATGGACCGCCAGCGTGTGCCATGGCGCTGCCAGCCCGCTGCCGGTGCCCCACATGTCACGAGCGACGTTCTCGGGCTTTCCCCGCCCAAAGGGAATGTCGTAAGGGATTTTGTCCCGGATCGCCTTCCGCGCGGCAACGAGTTGCACAATCAGCTGCACCAGCGAAACAGAGGCGAGGATTTTCATGACTGATCCTTCCAAGTTGCAGCCGGGAGGAAGAGCGTACCCCCGCCCCAAGGCCGAGGGCAACGCTTCTAGACGGTGTAAACCGGGCCGGTTTCGGCGGGCTCAACCACCAACAAGCTCGCCCACCGGCTGCATAGTCAGCAGCGTCTCCACCAGGTGCGGGGCGAAGTCCTCCTCGAGGGAAAGCACCACACGGCACCGCGCCCCCGCCACCGGAGGGTAACCCGCATACAGTCCCCGGAGGTCGCAGATGGTCTGGCCGCGGCCCGGCCCGTCAGAGGTGTCGACGGCGGCACGCACCACGGGGGCAACAGCAGCCTTAACAGCGCCAACAGCGAACGCCGCCGCCAAGGGATCGTGCATCGCGGAGCAGGGCCGGCCGTAAATGTCCTCGTAAAACCGGAAGTAGTAGCCCAGCATCTCCCCCAGCGCCTGGGCCACAAGCGAAGATGACGCCAGCAGCGCCTGCCGGTGCGTCTCCTCCAGGACAGACGTCATGGTCACGTCCAGCGGCACCAGGGTCACGTCCCAGTCGGCGGCCAGCACCAGGGCGGCGGCCTCGGGGTCGTTGAAGATGTTGGCCTCGGCCACCGGCGTGATGTTCCCCGGAGCCAAAGCAGCCCCGCCCATCACGGTCACCGACTCCACCAAGGACGGCAACGCAGGCTCCAGCCGGAGGGCCTCGGCGATGTTGGTCAGCGGCCCGATCGCGAGCACCTTCAAAGAACCAGGGTACGTACGCGCCAGCCGCACCAGCATCTCAGCCGCACTCTCGGACGCAACGGAAGCAGCCGCCGTCGTAAGCGTTACCCCGCCGATCCCGTTCTCGCCGTGCACCCACGGCGCCCCGCCGCCGAAGGAACCGGCAAGAGGGTCATGCGCACCAAGGGCCACCGGCACATCATCGGAGCCGGCAAGCGCCAGCAGGTCCAGGGTGTTGCGGGCACCAACGGCGGCACTGACGTTGCCGCTGACGGTCCCGATGCCCTTCACGCAAGCAAGAGGGGAGGCCAGCAGGTAGGCCAGGGCGAGGGCGTCGTCGATCCCGGTGTCGCAGTCCAGGTAGAACGGGGAGGGCGTGGTCATGGTGGTTCTCCTACAGTAGAAAGGGGTCAGACGTTCTCGCCCTTGGGGGCGGCTACGAAGAGGCTGACGAGGAACGCGGCGGCCGTGATGGCCACCGAGATCCAGAGGGCGGTGGCGTACCCGGCGGCGGTGGCCTGGGCGGCGAACGGCGCCACGAGGACGACGCCGAGGCTTGCCCCGATGCCGAAGGAGGCACCGTTGATGCCGGGCAGGGCGGCCGGGGCTTCCTTGGGTGAGAGGAGTACCGAGAGCCCGTTGATGGCGGTGAGGAAGAAGCCGTTGTAGAAGATGCCCAGGGCCGCGACGGCGATCAGCACCGCCGCCTGGTTGTCCGAGAAGGTGGCGGCGGCGATGGCGCAGGCCAAGCTTAGCCCCGTGCCGAACCGGAGGGTTTTGATCCAGCCGCGGTGGTCGGCCAGCCAGCCGGCCAGCGGGGCGGCGAAGACGCCGATGAGCGCGGCGGGGGTGAGGAACAGCAGCGCGGAGATAGAGGCGGTAAGCCCGAAGCCGCCGTCGGGGTCCTGGCTGAGCAGCACCACGGTGAAGTTGATGATGGCGAAAATGCCGGCCAGGGTGAGGACGGTGGTGGCGATGACTGGCCACACCTGGCGGGAGCGCAGGTGGTGGACGGCGATCAGCGGATGGCTGCGGCGTTTCTCGATAATCCAGAAGGCGGCGAAGGATGCGATGGTGCCGGCCAGCAGGGCGAGGGTGCTGGGTGCGGTCCAGCCGGCGGCCGAGCCGCCGGAGACGAAGTACGTGATGAAGATCAGGAACACGGACAGGGACCCGGCGCCCCACCAGTCCATGGCGCCGCGCACGCCCTGCGGCCGTCCGGCCGGGACGATTTTGATGATGCAGGCGGCGGCGATGGCGGTGAGGACCAGGACGACGACGAAGATGGACCGGAAGCCGAGGGTCTCGGCCATGAGCCCGCCCACGTAGCCGTCCACACCGCCCACTCCCCCGTTGATGGCGGCGATGATGCCCACGGAGGTGCCGAAGACTTTGGCGTGCAGGTTTTCGCTGAGCACGATGTAAGCAAGGGCGAAGACGGCGCTGGAGACGCCCTGCAGGAACCGGCCGGTGACCAGCAGCGGCAGGGTGGGGGCGGTGATGCAGAGGACGGTGCCGGCGCCCATGATCCCCAGGACCAGGAGCAGGGCGGCGCGGCGGCCGATGAAGTCGCTCCACCGGCCGATCACGGGCCCGGCGATGGCACCGGCCAGGAAGAACATGGACTGGACGGGGGCGGCGCTCTCGGCACCCTGGCCGAAGTCGGCGGCGATCTGCGGCAGTGCAGGGGTGACCATGCTGGCGTTGAGCTGGAAGGACAGCACGCCGAGCAGCAGGGTGGAGATCAGCAGGGCGGCGCGGCGGCCGGCAAATCTTGTTTCTTCGGGAAGTACGACGGCGGAGGCGGCTTCCGCGGAAGGCGCGGCGGCCGCCGGGGTTGGGGTGTCACATCAAACTCCTTTGTTCTGCAGGCTGGTCCTGCGCTTGGGATGTGCGCCACCGCCGAACGGCTCCCGACCGCGGGCGAAACCATTGGCGCAGCGGTGCTGTCCGAGCAGCCCGGCGGCAAGGGTGCGAACCAGGCCGCGGCCGCGGCAAGGCTGGGCGGCAGTGCCCGGATGATCGGCGCCGTGGGCGATGACGCACACGGGCAGCGGATGCTTGACGCGCTGGCGGCTGCCGGCGTGGACACCGCTGACGTGGCCGTCCTGCCGGAGCCGACCGGGACGGCGCTGATCGTGGTGGACCGCGACGGCGAGAACCAGATCGTGGTGTGCCCGGGCGCCAACTCGAACCTTTCCATGGACGGGGTGGAGTTCGGCCCCGAGGAGACGGTGCTGTGCCAGCTGGAGGTGGGCCTGCCCGTGGTGATGGAGGCCGCTCGGCGGCACACCGGCTTCTTTGTGCTGAACGTGGCGCCGGCCATGGACCTGCCGGCCGAGCTGCTGGAGCGCTGCAACCTGGTGATTGTCAACGAGAGCGAGTACGCCCTGATCCCCGCTTTGGCCTCGGCCAAGCTGGTGGCGGTGACGTACGGCGGGGACGGCTCGGCGATGTTCGAGCACGGACGGAAGGTGGCCGAAACTCCGTCTGCCGCGGTCACGGTGGCGAACACCGTAGGCGCCGGGATGCCTTCTGCGCCGCCCTGGTCCTGGCGCTGCAGCAGGGGCTGGACTACGCACGGGCGCTGGCAGTGGCCAACGCGGTTGGGGCGGATGCGGTGGGCGATCCATCATCGCAGCCGGATTTGGCACAGCTCGGTTACTACGTCGAGCGGACCGCTCTAACTGAGGGAGCGCGATGAGCATCTCGTTCAGGCGGGCGTCTCGGACGGACTTTCCGGAGGTCCGTCGCATTACGCGAGATGCCTACCTGCGGGCCGGGCACTTCACTGCGGACCATCCCTACATGAGCGTCTTGGAGGATGTGGAACACCGGGCCGAGCATGCGCAGGTGTGGGTGGCGGAGACTGCCGGGCGGGTGGTGGCAGCCGTGACCCTGACGTTCGCCGGCCAGCCGTACAGCGAAATCGCGGTGGACGGCGAGCTGGAGTTCCGGATGCTGGCGGTGGACCCCTTGCACCAGGGCAGCGGCCTGGGCTCTACGGTAGTCAGCCGGATAGTGGATCACGCCCGGTCCCTGCCTGGCATTAAAGCGATCCGGTGAGACTTTCACCGGTTTCAACCCGTAAAATCAGGGCCGCCGATGATGTGCTGACTGAGTTGATGTGGATGCCCTCGACACCGAGCAGCGCATCCGCGCGCATGCACCAGCGACCGCGGGAACACGACATAGAGGTATTCATGTCAGGGTCTCTTTTGTTATTGGTTTGCTTGGTCGCTACCAATTCAAAGAGGCCCTGACCTCTCTCCCACGGCACCACGCCGCACCTAAAAACCAGACGGCCACGGCGTCGACATCAGTCCGCCCTAACCACGCTCATCTGCGAAGGGCCCGAAATCTACCACCTCGCCGTGACCCCAGGCCTGGCCTCCGTGGAGGAACTCTCTCCGAGTTCGAGGTGACGGCGTCCACCATCCGCCGCGACCTGGCGCTGCTGAATTCGCAGGGCCGGCTGGCCCGCACCTATGGCGGGGCGATAGCCATGGGCGCGCACCCGGAAGCGTCACTGCGGCAGCGCACCGGCGAGGCAATCATCCTGCTCGACGCCGGCTCCACGGCAGGTGCAGATCTATGTCAGCTTCCCCGGAACAGCGCGTGAGGCGCTCGGTTTGCCGGAGAGGGGGCCGACGACGACCGGGTCTTCTACTGGAGACTGAGGTCAACCTGCACGGCATCAAGGGACTCAGATGGAGCATCTCCGTCCCCCGTCACCGGTTTCATGGTGGCGTTGGCAATCGACTTGGTTATATCAGTCGTGATAGCAGCGCTCTCACCGTGCCTTACTGAGCCGTCACAGATTCAGACACCCACCACATGATGTCGGCTAACAGTTCATGGGAACCGCTCTCGTTTGAGTACCAAATTGGGAAAATTCCGCGTTCATTCAGAAACAGTTCCCTTTCAGTCCTCCATTCCGGACCGACTCCCCCCGGCTCAGCGAGGAAGGCGGAGTGCCTCGGCATGGCTTCGCCTTTGTTTTGTTTGACTTCCCTGGCGATTTCCATCGTGCGGTCGGGACCGAGGCTGCACCCGAGAAACACAATCATGCTAGAAGAAAAAATATCAACGAGGTCACGGCGGACATCACCGGACACACCGTAATGCTGGTCGTACTCCTGCCGCAACAAGACCCTGAAGTTTGGTCGCGAATAGTGTCCGTGCAATTTGAGCAGCAGTCTCTCACGACCGGAATTACCCTCATGCGCCCATCCGGCCCAGCTTCCGCACCCCTCAATTACGCGAGCCCTTGAATCCAGCTGCCGCAGGCTCAAATCGGCGAGACTATCGAAATTAGTCGTGACGAGGCTTTCGGGAAAAACCGCTGTGACTAGAGAGAGTAGCTCTGACGGCGCCGTCAAGGCATCAAAGACATCAAGAGCCTCGTTGAAAGCACTGTCGCCTCGAACCTCCCGGATGTCCTCGGCAAGGTTCTCAAAGTCGTAGGCGGCGAGACGTCTCTCAATCTCAGATTCCCCGATATATCCCTGGGCTTCCTTCCGCAGGAAGTCAGCCCACGTGGGCGCACCACTGGCAGCGGACAGACCTGCCCCAATGAAGGGGACCACGCCTCCCTTAGAGATCCGGCTCACAAGATTGTTGAGACGGCGAATTGACGTATCAGACAGTTCTTGCACGATGCGCTGGTAGACCTCGTCGAGGTAACTGCCTCTCAATTCTTTGTAAATTTCTGGATCCAGACGAACTACTTCGCTCGGATCGAACGAATAGCCTCCCACCGTTACCCAGTCCTCGCGGTCCCTCACCCGACCTTCAAAGTACGAGTCCCTCGTATCCACCTGAGGCAATCCGCTAAGTGTCCTTGAGAAGTCAGCCAACTGATTCCGCCGCCATAGATTCGGCTTGTGCAAGGACTAACTGTGTCGCTCGTTCTTCCTGGTCCGGTGGGTAACCATGGCGCAAGAGCAACCGCTTGATAGTCGATCGCAGCTTCGCACGAATCTGCTCTTTCACAGCCCAGTCAGTCTTGGCATCCCGATGCACAATTTCAACTAGGTCGTGAGCGATCTTCTTGAGTGTGTCGTCACCGATTTCTAGCAGAGCACTGCGATTCGTACGGATAGCGTCATAGAAGGCAACCTCGTCCTCGTTCAAGCCGAGCTTCGTCCCGCGATCAGCTTCCTGCTTGAGTTTGTTAGCCAGCTCAACAAGTTCTGCCACAACCTGAGCCGCATCGAGGGTCCGATTTTGGTACCGGATCACTGACTCAGCAAGCATTTCGGAAAAGTATTTGCCGGCAACGATGTTACGTTGGCCAACCCGCCTAATCTCCTCATTCAAAAGCCGGCGGAGCATTTCCAGTTGAAGATTCGGACGGGATGACTTATGAAAGCTTTCGGTGAAACTGTCGTCGATCATGGAGAGGTCAGGTTTCGCAATCCCGATTTCCGAGTAAATATCGATGACGCCCGTCCCAGACATCGCCTCCGAAACAATTTGACGGATGGCAGTGTCAAGTTCGGCGCTCCCACCGCGCTCCGCATCTGGACCTTCGATTTTGGCGATCTGCCCGCGCACCGCCTCGAAGAAGGCCACGTCGTCGCGAATGCTAAGCGCCTCGTCGGAGGGCACGCACATGGTAAAGAAGCGCGTGAGACGGGAGGCCTGACTAAGAAAGCGATGCTTGGGGCACGGTGTATCTTTTGTGCACACTCCACCCGTACCAGGGTGTGATTCGAGTAGGTGTTCAACGGTTGCCGTTAGTGCGTTCAGGAACGAACGAGGTCCCCCTGCGGTCAGCTGAGCGCGCCAGTCGAATGTGTGCAAGATAGAAGTGACCACTTCATGCGCCTCGAACATGCCCGGGATCGCATGCACGTGCAAGTCCTGACCAAGGTCCTGGTTCTCGCGGTCGCGCGACGTGTAATCCGCCAGCGCAGACTTCAGATCGTCAGCTATTCCGAGATAGTCGACAACCAGACCCGAGGGCTTGTCCTTATAGGTGCGGTTCACACGGGCGATGGCTTGCATCAAGTTTGCGCCGCGCATGGGCCTATCAACATACATGGTGTGCATCGACGGCGAATCAAACCCAGTCAGCCACATATCACGCACAATTACAAGTTCGAGTTCATCGGCCGGATTTTTGGCCCTAGCTTTTAGCGTTCGGAGGGCCTCCTTAGTGCGGATGTGCTTCTGCAGGAGTTCGTCGTCGGCCGCCGATCCGGTGATAATGACCTTGATCTTTCCCGACGCATCGTCATCGCTAACCCAGCCGGGCCGGAGGCGAGCGATTTCCTCGTACAAAGCGGCTGCGATTCGGCGCGACATCGTTACGATTATCGCCTTGCCCACAAGAGATTCACTGCGGGCATCCCAATGCTGCAAAATATCAGCGGCGAGCTCACGGATTCGATTCTCCGAACCGACGATCGCCTCAACCCTCGCCCAACGCGACTTTAGTTTCTCTTGAGCGTATTCCTCGGTACTGGACGTCGCCAAGGCGAATGCGTCATCGAGTTCACCAAGTGCGTCTCGAGGCAATTCCACCTTGGCTAATCTTGGTTCGTAGAACACCTTGACCGTGGCACCGTCGGTTACGGCCTGGGTGAGATCATACACATCAATGTAGTCACCGAAGACCTGCTTCGTTGATCGGTCCGCGGACTCAATAGGCGTACCTGTGAAGCCGATGTATGTCGCATTCGGGAGTCCGTCGCGGAGATGCCTAGCGAATCCGTCGACAAAGTCATAGTTGGACCGGTGGGCTTCGTCTACCATAACCACTACGTTGACTCGATCTGACAGCAGTGGGAACGAGAGACCGGCAGCCTTGTCCTCCGGCGATAACCCAAACTTTTGGATTGTAGTGAACACAATGCCACCCGAAGCACGTTTGCTTAGGAGCGCCTGGAGCTCCACCCGGCTGGTCGCCTGTACAGGAATTTCTGGAAGCGGCGCACCCGGCCGCGATGCAGCGAATGTGTCATCAAAGAGCTGATCGTCTAGATCATTACGGTCCGTTAGGACCACAATGGTGGGGTTATCCATATTGGGATGACGCATAACTTTGCCGGCATACCACGCCATTTCCAGGCTTTTCCCCGAGCCCTGAGTATGCCAAACCACACCCGCACGACCGTCGCCCTCAACCGCCTCGATGGTAGATGACACAGCCTCGTTCACGGCCCAAAACTGGTGATACTTCGCCACTTTTTTTACCAGTGAACCGGCCTCACCGGCATACACGACAAAGTTGCGAACAAGGTCGAGGAGTCGTCCTGGGTTAAGCATCCCGCGGACAAGTATTTCGATCTGAGGACTCGTCCCGGGCGCCACGGGCGCACCAAGGATGGTCTTCCAGGGCGCGTAGTGTTCCCAGGGTGCTGCGAACGTGCCAGCCCTCGCTTCAGTTCCATCGCTGATTACAGTGACCTGGTTCCACGTGAAAAGGTCGGGAAGTTGCGCTACGTAGGTACGGATCTGGTTAAAAGCCCCCCGGACTGTCGCGTTCTCTTCCCCCGGCCGCTTTAGCTCCAAGACAACGAGCGGTAATCCGTTGACAAAGAGCACAATATCTGGCCGCCTGTCGGTCGTTCCCCGGACCGTCATTTGGTTAACGGCAAGGAGGTCGTTTGCAAGTGGATTCTCCCAATCCACAAGCTTCGCCCGGACCGTGCGAAGTGCCCCCGACGCCTCACGGTACTCGGCGGAGACCCCTTGTGTCAGCAGCTGATAAGCACGCCAGTTCTCAGCCATCACTAGCTGTGACTCGGGACGCAGAACTGTCTTGACGACCTCCTCAACGACATCCGCCGGCAGATCAGGGTTCAAACGGATGATTGCCGCTCTCAGCCGTCCGTGCAGAACGACGTCACGCTGGTCACTACGTTCAGCCCCCGCATGTCCAGGCGCAATGTACGGCCCGAACGCGGTCGCCCACCCCTCTTCCTCGAGGAACTGCAGAACGAGCTCCTCGAGCTCAGCTTCTTTCAAGAACGCGCTCACGCCGTTCCTTCCAAGTCACCAACGCGGACTTTGCCCGACAGAAGATTAGGGATGAGGTCGTCCCGAGTTCGACGCAGTTCGCGGATGTTAGCGCGCGATGACGCCGCTTCCCGAACCAGTCTTCGCACTGCAGAGCGTTCTGCATCGGGCAGTTGGAGAACATTAGGGACACTCAGTGTAAGTAGCACCGACTTTTCCACCCGCTGGTGGCTGCCGGTCGTTCCTGTGACGTGCGACGTCATCTGATCGCAAAAGGCGGGACCCGACGAAACGGCGTAGATTTCCTCAACCGTGGCCTGGCCTGCGGTGATCGGGACGAACTCAGTCGACGCCAAACTCTGCCTGCCCGGAGCCGGATAGACCATCCAGACTCGCGGAATGTGAGGATTCAAGCGGGACACGAGAACAGCTGGTTCTCCCAAGTAGTTCTTCGCACTCTTGATAATGGATCCATCAGTCTGTTCGGGCAGCTGGTCCAAATCAAAGGCCGGCAATGAATATAGCTCGACCTCTCCCATTGGTTTGATCTGGGGAGACCTTGACCACGTGGCGAGATCCGATAATTGCACCATGGTGGGCGCGGTAGTCACGAGTGCCCGAGCAACTTCGTCACACTCCCAGCTGACACGACGGTTGAGCTCAATTAGATCATCCAGGGCACTCAGCACGCCGGCTATACGCCGCTGCTCGGCGGTTTCGGGACGTTTTACAGGGATTCGGGATAGGAAGTTCCTATTGAGCGAAGGTTGCGCACTACCTGAGTTAAATGATGAAAAATCGATTGAATGCAGCAGCCAATAAACCCACTTTGGATCATTTCCCTTGAAATCTCTGACGTAGAGAGCCGTGTTGAGGGGCCAATAGTCGGAATCTGTATACGCGGCGGTTCCTATTGATGCCCCGCTTCGTCCGATTGTCACACCGGGCCCACTGGCTTTGGCGGTGTCATGCCAGCCAGTAATCCCGAAGGAGCCCAGAATTGGTACACTCCCGGGCCGTCGCTGCCCGGAAGGGAGATCATGGCCTCGTTGCAAGGTCATGACTTCGGAGAGCCGGGTCTCCGACCATTGGCTACTCGTTTTCATTACTGGACAGACTTTCTAGTGCAGTTAGCACTCGGTTTTGCATGGCAGAGCGTTCAATAAAGCTTGTCCGCAGGTTGCGAGTCAAGCGTGAAATCTTGACGTCACTTGGTTCACTGTCGTCCTCGACTGCTCCAGCACCGACGTAACGGCCTGGGGTCAGGACGTACCCTCGTTCGGCAATTTGCTCCAGTGTTACGCTCGCGCAAAAACCAGGGACATCTGCGTATTCACCACCTTCACCACGCCATTTATGGAAAGTATCCGTAATAAGCTCTATGTCCGACTCAGTCAATTCTTTGTTAGTCCGAGATACCATGGCGCCGAGTTGGCGACCGTCGATAAAAAGCACCTCGCCCCTGCGGCTGCGCTGACTGCGGTGCGATACCACGGAGCGACCAGTCTTGTCTTTTGTCAGGAACCAGAGACACACAGGGATCTGGGTAGTGAAAAATAGCTGCCCGGGCATCGCGACTATGCACTCAACGAGGTCTTTGTCGACGAGAGCTTTGCGAATCTCACCTTCGCCGCCACTCTGCGACGAAAGTGAGCCGTTGGCGAGAACCGTTGCCATTGTGCCAGTTGGCTTGAGGTGGTGCAGCATGTGCTGGATCCAGGCAAAATTCGCGTTGTTTATAGGCGGGGTTCCGTATTGCCAGCGTAAATCGTCGCGGAGCGTCTCACCGCCCCAATTCTTAATATTGAACGGAGGATTCGCTATCACGAAGTCTGCACGCAGGTCAGGGTGAATATCGTTCACGAATGAGTCGCCCCATTGAGGGCCTAGGTTCGCATCAATACCACGCAGGGCCAGATTCATTTTCGCCAGCCGCCACGTGGTCGGATTTTGCTCCTGTCCAAACACGCTGATGTCGTTACGAACACCGCCGTGAGCTTTCACGAAGCGGTCGGCCTGCACAAACATGCCCCCAGATCCGCAGGCGGGATCGTAGACGCGGCCATTGAAGGGTTCGAGCATGTCGACCAAGAGCGTAACGACGCAGCGCGGAGTAAAAAACTCCCCACCGAGCTTCCCCTCGGCGCTTGCGAACTGACTTAGCATGTACTCGAACACTCGACCCAGGACGTCCAAGTCTTGGTGTTCTTCAGCGGCAAGGTCTTCATTCGAGAACGTGTCGATGAGCCCGCCCAAGGTGGCGGGGCTAAGCTCACGGCGGCCATAGTTCTTGGGAAGCACGCCCTTGAGCGTCGGGTTTTCCTTTTCAATAGCATCCATGGCTGCGTCGATACGAGGTCCAATGTCGGTCTGCTTCGCCGCAGTTCGTAAATCATCCCAACGGTGTCCCTCGGGGATCCAGAAGACTCCCTCCGCGGTGTATTCATCTCGATCCTCGAGGATAGATTGTTTGGCAGCGTCCGTCGGCATAAAGTAGTCCGATTCCTCGTCGTCGACAAGGCGTTCCAGGGAAGACCGTCGCTTCGTGAACACATCTGAGACGTATTTGAGGAATATAAGTCCGAGCACCACGTGTTTGTACTCTGCAGCATCCATGTTGGATCGCAGCTGATTGGCAGCATCCCAAAGGGACGCCTCC
Source organism: Arthrobacter sp. sptzw32 (assembly GCF_059089735.1). Classification (NCBI taxonomy): domain Bacteria; kingdom Bacillati; phylum Actinomycetota; class Actinomycetes; order Micrococcales; family Micrococcaceae; genus Arthrobacter; species Arthrobacter sp. sptzw32. Next base: position 422,579 of record NZ_JBNHEZ010000003.1, read on the forward strand.
AGACTTGCTGCTGCGGACTTGTTAGACTTGCCAGCCATACTGTTCCTTTCAGAACCGGATTCCATGCCATCGCGGCCTGAACCAGACCGGTCTCTACTGTCTCGGGGCAGTGAGCTGAGCGCTTTCGCAATAGGCCTTCAACGGGCGAAAATTTCATCGCTAATACGCTCTGCAGGCAGGCCAGATCACTCAAACCCTTGGAGTGTATCAACTCGTTTGTATACATGGCACAAGCATGGATGTGTGTGCAACATGGCTAGGACGTCAATTTTTCCACTCGAATGATCTCCGCGGTCTTTCACTACTTCGAAGCGGTGGTGCATCTGCTTTTGGGTCACCTGGCGCGACACAGCTCTTGCGAGACGGTCACTCAAGGAGGCTGCATGATGGACCTCATTGCGCCACCGCAGCCGCCGTCGCAAACACATCCGCCGGCATTGGCCGATTAAGCTTCCAAGTGATCGCAATCGGCTTCTCTCCAGAGTGCTGGACGTAATCGACCGGACCGAGGCAGGTGTACGGCTCTGTCAGGCCAGTCTCGTCATCGGCAGTGTCTCGGGTGAAGAGAAGGATATGAGATTCGTGTTTCAGCCGGTCCAGGTACCGCCGGCCAGTTGGGCTGGTAGATGAGGTCGCATTTTGAGATTCCCAGTGAAACAACTCGGGGCTGATGGCGTAGTCCTTGTACATCGTGGTTGCCGAGTGCTTCTTGTCATCTTTGTTGAGCGTCACAAAGAATGCGTCCGTGGAAGTTGCCGGGCACCACGCAACGCCCTCGCGGTGCTGGACGTTCTTGCCCTGCTCGAGGGAGCCGTACTGCAGCGCCGCCAGAACCTCTTCCCGCCGGTAGGTGGTATGCGACAGCAGCGGGATGTACTGCAGGCCTGCGCCAAGGCTCTTGGCTGAGTGTTTGGACGCCGCTACTCCCAGCTTCACGACCTGGCGTATCTCGCGGCACACAAACTGGTAGCCGCGCAGGTGGTCCAGGCCGTCGTCGTACGCTGTGAACCCTCCGCCGTCATCCCACAGCGTGTAAAAAAGCATTCGAGCGAAAGCCTGCCCACGCATGCCAAGCTCCGCGTAACGGGGTGCGTCAGGAGCGACCAGCATGGAATAAGCGGCAGCACGTTCCGGATCATCCACGTGAATCAGCGCAGCCATGCGGCCCAACAGCTTCTTTTCCTCTGCGTCCGACAGCTCGTCGATCTTCCCACGGAGGACGGTCTCCAGAGGTGACAACCCCTCGATCAGCCCTGCCTGCCGGAGGTAGCCGGTCCATGAGTCCCTGGTGGAGCGGTAGATCGTCTTCACGTCATTCCCCGACCGCTCCAGATAGGCCTCCAGCTCAGTCTCCGCGTACGAGGCGATGTCCCGGACCAGCTGTGCCCGGTTGAACCGCAGCTGTGCCTTGATGTTGTCCAGCACCGCCTTCTGCGCCACCCGGTCCAGCACGATCTGCGAGCCGGACGGCAGGTACGGGAACTCGTCCTCGACAGCCTTCTCCAGCTCCTTTCGGCCGTAGCCGGTCAGCGCCCGGTAGCGCAGATCAAAGCGGAACTCCCGGCGCTGCTGGCCGATAAAGTCCAGGACCGTCAGCACCGCTTTGCCCTCAGCACGCCGCAGCCCGCGTCCCAGCTGCTGGATGAAGACCGTGGCACTCTGCGTGGGCCGGAGCAGCAGGATGGTGTCCGCCTGCGGCAGGTCCAAGCCTTCGTTGAAGAGGTCGACGGCGAAGATGCAGTTGATCTCCCGCTGCCCCAGGCGCCTGAGGGCTTCCTCGCGGTCAGCATTGTCAGTGGTGCTGTCGACGGCGACGGAGGCAATACCGGCACGGTTGAACACCTCGGCCATGTAGCGGGCGTGCTGCACGGAGACGCAGAAGCCGATGGCCCGCATCTGGCCCGTGCTAGTGACCTTGTCCCTGAGCTCGCGGATCACCTTGGCGGCGCGGGCGTCGTTTCCTGTGTAGAGCGCGCTCAGCTGGTTAGTGTCGTAATTGCCGCGCTTCCATTCCAACTGGCTCAGGTCGACGTCGTCCGAGACGCCGAAGTAGTGGAACGGGACCAGCAGGTCAGCGTCCAGAGCGTCCCAGAGCCTAAGCTCACTGGCGGTCCGGCCATCGAAGAACTGCTTGGCGACGTCGACGCCGTCGCCCCGTTCCGGGGTCGCCGTGAGTCCGAGGAGCTGCTGCGGTTTCAGATGGTCCAGCAGGCGGCGGTACGTGGGCGCCATGGCATGGTGGAACTCATCGATGACAACGACGTCGAAGAAGCCCGGCTCCAGCTGCTCGATGCCGAGCGAGGAGAGCGACTGCACTGAGGCGAAGATACGCTTCCACTCTCGCGGCTTGTGGTCCCCCACGTAGAGCTCACCGAAGGCGCCGTCCTGCATGACATCACGGTAGGTGCGCATCGCCTGCTTGAGAATCTCCTGACGATGGGCGACGAAGAGTAGTTTGAGGTCGCGGCCGGCATCTTCGGACAGCCGTTTGTAGTCCAGGGCGGCGATGACAGTCTTGCCGGTCCCGGTGGCCGCGACCAGGAGGTTGTGATTGAAGCCCTTGAGCCGCTCGGCTTCCAGGTCCTCCAGCATCTCCTCCTGGTGAAGGAACGGCTGAACCTCAAGACCGGTAGTTGCGTCCGGCGCCGCTGTGCGGCGGCCGCCATTGCGTTCCAGTGCGGCATCCAGCTTTTCGCCGTCGCGCTCCGGGTCGTAGCTCTGGAAGGCCCGCTGCTCCCAATAGCTGTCGAAGGTGACCTCGAACTTTTGAAGGAGGGCGGGCGTTGCGACGGAACTGAGGCGGACGTTCCATTCAAGACCATCGAGGAGGGCAGCCTGACTGAGGTTGGAGCTACCAACGTATGCAGTGTCGAATCCGGTGTTGCGGCGGAACAGCCAGGCTTTGGCATGCAGCCGGGTTGCTTGGGTTTCGTAGTTGATCTTCACTTCGGCCCCGTACCGGGTGACCAACTCGTCGATGGCCCGCCGTTCCGTGGCACCCATGTAGGTGGTTGTGATGACTCGGAGTCTGGCACCGCGTTCTTTCAGCTGCTCGAGGGCCGGTTCGAGCAGACGAAGACCAGTCCAGCGGACGAAGGCGCAAAGCAGGTCGACGGTGTTGGCAGACTCGATCTCGGCCCGGAGTTCCGCGGCGAGATTCGGCTCGTCCTTGCTATTGGTCAGCAGTGCGGAGTCGCTCAGTTTAGTCGTGGGGCGGCGAAGTTGACGGCGCTTGAGAACGTCCACGCGGTGTAGTGACTGGAGCTCAGTGGGACCAGCAGTGATGCGGTCTGGCGCATTGAGTTCTGCAAGGAGGCGGTTCGCCAGTTCAACGCGATCCGCGGGTTTGGCCATGGCGAGGGCGTCGCGAACTGCATCGGCAACATGCCGAGAGAGGATCTCTGGTGTGTCTTCGTCGTCTATCTCGCTGAAGACTGACTGCAAATCCACTGCCTTGTTCAGGCGTGTGCTGAGTCGATCGGTGCTCAAAAGCTCGTACAAGCCCTCCGGTAGCTGCTGTGCTGCTACCTGCCCCCCACTGAGGTTAGTCATTGCGTCAGGCTATTGGATTCAAGGGGGTGATTCCCACCCCAACGCGCGTTGATTACCGAAAAGCAGACTTTCGTCATAGACGGACAAGCTAAAAGGCCTGCAATGGGGCCCAAATTGCGAGTTGTGTCAATATGCGAGGTAAACCAGCATTGCTATTCATGGTTAAGGCACGGCGCAAACACTTCTGAACTGACTGCATGGGCTGGTGACGCACATCAGCAGCTTCACCCGGTCTGCAAAGCTACCTCGCGGCTTTTTCATCCCCACTCCGGTTGGTGACTATAACCCTGACTGGGCCATAACGTTCCAAGAAGGCGTAGTGAGACACGTCTACTTGGTCGCGGAAACCAAGGGCTCATTGTCGTTTATGCAGCTTCGAAGGTGGAGGAAGCCAAGATTGAATGCGCCCTCAACTTCTTTGCCGATCTGAACCACGAGCACGATGAAACAGAGAACCATGATGTCATGACTGACTACAGTCACCTCCTACAGCCAGTCACCGGAGATGAGGCGAACCCTAGTATCGCTACCGCGTGAATTGTCGGAGGAGCGACGTCTACCTATCTGTTTGCAAAAGAGCATCTGATCCAAGGCGCCTCAGTGCCAGCGTAGTTAGTTGCTCTTCGGTCTAACGCTTCTTATTCTTCTTGGGCTTCAGGCGAACGGTGGAACGACGGGCCGAAGGCGGAACCGCCTTTGGCATACGTGCAGGAGCAACGAGTTTTGACTCTCTAAGACGCTGGTCCATGTAGTCGGACTGCACGTAGGGATCGTTGAGGTATCGCACGGAAACGATTTGGTATTTGGTGTCAAAGAGTAGTTCAAGGCTTCTATCAGCTTGGAGCTGGTACTTCTTGAGTGTCCCGTATGCCGCCAGACGTTCCACGTCTTGCTGCAACGGCCAGCGCTCCGGTTTAGAAGCCATGAACAGCACGGGGTGGCCCCAGGGCCCTGGGTAATTTTCTACGGAACTGTGAAATTCGCCGTCATCGCGTGTCGTGGTGACCAGCCTCTTTACTTGGTTTCCGATGCCCTGCTGGGCGACTCCCGAAAGGCCGGCTAGGTCGGCACCAAATCTGAGCCATCCCGGCTTGTGTTCTGCCTGCAGAAAGTCCAGAAGCCCGCTGACAAATTCCGAGTGTTTTCGAAGGGGCTTCTCAGCTGGAATGCCGGTTTGTCCGGTGGCGTAATACATCCATGCGTCGAGGGAATCGGTCAGAGTGCTGACCCTTGTGGGTACGTTGCTTTCTGCGAACCGTCGGCGGTCGGCGGCAGTGGGAGGGGACATCATCGGGTGCTGCTCGTGGATTTGGTCTGGGTCTGGCTCGATGTACATGTCGCCATTGATGTACCACATCACCAGGTCCAGTTCGTCGGCCGCCACGATAAGGCGGGAGCTGACAGGATCAGTCCGTCTCCTGAGATAGGTGAGAAAATCCGCCGGGTGGTGGAAAAGAAGCTTGATGACCTCAAGATCGTGGAGGGAAACCAGCCAGGGAATCGATGAGTCTGTAATGAAGCCGGCCCGAACAAGAGCATCGGTGGCGATGGCCAGTGGCCCCCAATCGTCCAGGCACACAACTACTGAGTGAATTTCCCGCACACCTGCGAGGTCAAGCCACTTCCCATTGGGTTGCCAGAGACCGCCGTTCTGCCGGATGAGTCCTTCGAGTCGGGATGCTTGTTCGGCTGCTTCGCCGATTGTTTTCCGGAGATCCGTTTCCACACGCCGAACATTTCCTGTCCGGGCCTTGTCTGTGATTGAACCTGCCTTTACTTCGACACAGACTGCAACGTCATCAATCACGAAGAGGGCGTCAGCCTCCGTGTCATGGGTATCAAGCTTAGGGTCCTCGGATTCTGGTGACAGGTCTGCCGAGCTGGCTTTATTGGGGGCGCGGTACTTCAAAGACGAGAACGTCGGCGAATCGACGCCCAAAAGGTTTGCAAGTGCAGAGGCAGCTGTGTCCTCTGCCCAGCCGTCACGGTGGCGCTTGTAACGCTCCCAGTCCTTGGCTGATTTCCCGGGCGCAGGCTTTAGGAGTGATTCCATCACTGGACGTACGTAATCGTGCGGGATCGGATCCCCAAAGAGCATGAAGGTATCTTCGTCCCGAATCATTCCCTTTCCGGCTAGAAGGTTTTCCCCATCGACGAATTTTGCGCAGGCGTCATATGCAGACGTGGATATCTCAGCGATGCTAAATGCATTCAAAATGCTACGGACCGCCACTTCGTTGACTCCGGACTCCGCCGAGATATCGGAGGGCGTGAACGTCAATCCCCTCCCTGGAGCCTGGCGCAGCGTGTGAGCGATTTGCCGTCCTTCCGCAGTCACAATTGGCGACTGGCGCTTGCCAGCAGCCCACTCCCGCGCAATCTGATCCATCCGTTCGATACGGGCTTCATGCACGTTGTTACGGAACCGCTGAATCCCATCCCACACCCTAAGGACGTCTTCGTGCATGTATCCGACCTTCTCCCGTACGATTTTTTCGAGGTGAGGGGCGCCGAAGATCGAACTCACTACGCTGCGCGACATGGAAAGGTAGTTTCGCCCGCGTACCGTGACTCCATGGCCCCGAAGTATGCCCGTTAGCTCTGCCGCCTTACCCAGATGAACATCCTCGGAAGAGGCGAAAGCCACCAACTGGGCAAGTTGAACAACCTGATATCCAGCTGCGTGGATCTTTTGGACTGACTCGTTAAATTGTCGAGGTGTCCTGAGTCCCTGGTCCGGCTGCTGTCGCCAGCCGGGGGCCTGCGCAAGGCCTACTAGCGCGACCACTTCGACTACGACCGGAAGATTAGTGTTTTCACTTTCCCTGTACGTGCCCAGATCCGAGGGCGAGGTGATTTGCCGTATCGCTTCCAGGACATCCCAGAAATCCAGTCCAGCGAGCTCGTGCGTAATCGCATCTACGCATGCGTGAATGATGCCGGGTACCTGCTGCCGTAATTCGTCCCAGGATTCTGCCGGTGAGAGACCAGCAGTTGCTTGTTCCACGTTCTGCATCAGTGCGTCCAGTGCCTCGTCGCCGTCCACGACCAGGCGACCTACCACGTCGCCGTTCCCACTTCGCAAAGGATTCTCCCCACGCTTGTTGCTTCACGCTTAGGAGCGGAAGCGCAACGGTGCCGTTCGGACGAATCCGTTAGGCGATGTACCGAAGGTCCACCTTCGGTCCTTGAAGGCTACAGCCAAGCCCCGGCATTGGTATTGCGCTTGATGCGCCCGTTTAGCCGCTGGACAAAATGATCGTCCCCGGCCTTATAAGGCGGGGAACTGCTTTCGTTCTTGGACAAACTAAAGCCAGGATGTCTGTGCAGCTTCTGAAGGGCTGTGCACAACTCACCAAGATCGAGTAGCGAAAGCGATCAAAGATTTTTCTTCGATGGTGGAAGCAACATGTTCTGCGAACCCGGTTCCTTTAAACGCGATCGGCATGGAGATCCTTCTTGCCGCGGCCACACCCAAGAGCGTTGCTTAGCCTCGTCTACTGCGTCTAACCCCGCAGTTCTCATCCGCCGTCTCCTAATGCTTCGGATGACGGCGGGGAACTCAGCGCTGTGTACAGAGCCTTCAGCCGTTCCAGGACTTCGTCGTAGCCAAGCACGGTCACGTTTGAAAGGCCTGCGCGGTATCGCAAGAAGGACTCCCGCTGCTGTGGATCGAGGCTAGATATGCGTCCGGTAATGACAGCCCCGCGCGGGTCATTCCACGGGTCGAGGTCGAGATCGGGGGTAAGACGTGACGCGAGGCTACTGGGGACGGCTGCCATTTGAGACTGCACCTGAGTGATCGGTCCGCTGAGATCAGTATGGGGTGGGTAAACGGCAGCGTGCGTTCCCTTGCCGCGGTATGGGGTCGAACTCATTAGGATGGCGCCTGGGGTCTTTATCTCGACGATAAGGACGGTACGCGTGACAGAGTTAGCGCAGAGGAAGTCTGTGATGCGTGCTCCACGTCCATTGATGTCCCCCGCTTGAACCGTGGCGTGCTGGTGTTCCACGACGATGGGCGTAGAGAAGATTAGCTGGAGTGCGAAGTGGTTCGCCTGGAAGAACTTCTGCCAATGAGCTTCATCGCGCGAGTGGGAGCCCTCAAGGTCCTTTTCGAACCGGTTGATTAAAGCTTCGAGTGTAACCAACTCGATGTCTTCGCGAAGTCGGACCAGCCGTTCGGGGGCCTCTTGAGCGATAGCTGGAGCAGCGGCCGTTATCTCATCAGCCAAGAGGGAGCGATCGGTGGCGTCGGTTACGTGTCCGGTTGACACCTCTTCCGTCAGCGCACGAATGACTGGATTCTTGGTGTATTTCGGTTGTACACGCTTCAGACCAAATAAATCAGCGATGGCGTTGTGAGAGTCGGCGTCAATCACCCGCCGTACGGCGGTTTGGCCCCTGCTACGACTGCGATCAACCGCAGTGCGGTAGTTGTCGAACCGCTCCAGGGACACCCGGAAGATCGTGCCTTCTGCGTTGGCGCCCTCCATGCCCGACGTCACGAAGCGCACGACTGTGCACTCGGTGTATTTCTCAATTCCGCGCACCAGGTCGGTGTAGTCGCGCTTGATGCTCAGGCCGAACTCGTAAATGGAGCTGAAGCTCTTGGGGAGACCGCGCACGTATAGCAGGCCGTACTGCCTGTGTTCTGCCGAATGGTTATGGGGGTCCCATCCGGGGCTTTCAATTTGTAGTTCAGTGACTCGTGCGAACTGATTTTCAAGCTGCCCGTGCTGGGTGGCCTTCGGAGAGAAGCGCAGCAGTTTCCGGACGCGGTCGAACCGCAGCACCTCGAAACTCTTTTCAGTCTTGTGCCGGGGAACACGCGTTAGAACCAATTCATCGCCGTCGTCGTGCTGCTCGATCACTCCGAGTCGGTCATCGAGCTCGATATCGTCGTCCCCATCCATGTCGAGGTCGTCGAAGTCGTCACCCTCCATGTCGAAGTCATGCTCGTCGAGACTCATGGGTTGGTCCCTCAAATGCTCCTCCAGAGATGTAGCGTGCCGCCCGGATGACGCGCGCTCAGGCAAGAGTCTGCCACCTCAATCCGTCAATCCGCGAACCTTCGACTGGCACATTTATTTGCCAGAGGCCTGTGCATCGGCCATGCGGCACACTCACCAGTCGATGTCGCTCAACGCTCGCTCCTGTTGTGGCGCACAGGGTAGATTGACCGCCAAGCATGTACAGCTGAAAAGGGGGCTTTCTGTGCAGTTGGTGGCGTACCTGGACGGTGAGCGGATCGACGCAACGGAAATGGCTCACGCCCCTTGGCGGGATCTGGTGAACGATCCGCTCTACGCGACCCTTGTGCTGCTGGAATGCGGACTGCGGGCAAGTAGAGTCACGCGCAAGGGCCGGCAGTTTTTCAAGCACTACCCCGAGGTCGAATGCGACATTGAACATAAGTCGGAGTCCGACCAGCATCTGGCGATGAAGCGGGCTTTGAAGGACAGGATCGACGCAGCGCCGGGCTGGCACGCGGAGGTGGAACACGCACACCCGGAACGGGCATGGATTGCCGACGTCATGGCTACTCATATCTCCGGCAAGAGGCTTGCATTCGAGGTCCAACTGTCGGCGCAGAGCGAGGATGAGTACATCTTTCGATCCGAGCGCTACTTGCATGATGGCGTCGGTCCCGTCTGGATAGTTCCCGACCACCTCGACTGGTTGCGCGTAAAGCTGCCGATGATCGTCACGGGCTTCGGGAAGAGCAGCCCACTACCCGCGATGCCGGCGGAACTCATGAACACGCTTACGTACCAGCCGCTGGCCTGCAACATGGCGCAGGTCGGCGTCGTCGTTGACCATGTCCTGCATCCGTCGTTTTACTGGGCGCATGGGACGCCAAGGCAGCAAAAAGAGGAACTTGTCCGCCAGGCAATGCAGCGGGCAAAGGATACAGCTGCCGCGGCCTTGAAAGCTAGCTCCGACGTCGAGGCAAAGCGGCTTGCCGATGAAGAGAGCGTCCGCCGGAATGCTGAGCGCGACGCATTGTTCGTGGAGCACGCCGCCGCCCCCGACATCAACGAGGCGCCAGCCGTTGCCGCCGGAATGAATATCTGGGCGAGCGTTGTCCAGTGCGTCGGGTCTGGCCATCCGATGCTGATCTGGCGATTGCTTGAGCCGCCGATTCGGATCGACCTCCGCCCTTACAGGCCGGGTCCGGAAAATTTCCCGCACGTCCGCGCGTCAGTGACCGCATGGTTGGAAGCTGAAGGCCGTGAACTGGCCGAGGCAGACATAGTGCGCCTTCAAGGTACCGAAAGCCGGCAGGGGTTCGCCTGTCCGGATTGCAGGGAGGTTATTCAGGGACGGTGGGTGGCCGAACTCCCACACGCGAAATGGGCCCTAATAGCGGCGGGCAGTGCCAGCCTCTCGAGCCGAATTCTGCCGGCCTTGGACGTGCATCACCGAAAGCAAGCAACCAGGGCGGGAGTAACAACGCAAAAGCCTCCTCCCGCGGGGCGACTTCAGTTTAGTTACGACGAGGCCGATCCCCGGTTCATCGGGCCAAAGCGCAAACCATTCTGGATATCGGAGGCCCGGGACGCAAAGGAGATTGCGGAGCGACAGGCGGCCAAAGACGCACTTACGGCTCTCCTCCAAGCGATTAGGGACAACCCGCGCTACCGCGCCAGCCCCAATGGGTTCCGCTTCGAATGCTTAGACTGCGGCGGAATGTTCGAGGACGACAAGGAAGGCATACACGCCCGCGGGGGCTGCCGCATTCCTGGTGCCCGGGCATTTAGCTAGGCGACAACTACAAAGGTGTCCTGCAAGCGGAGTCAGCAGGCCCCCGTAGAGTCAGTCCATGATCAACGAAGATGCACCGCTGCCCGATGACATTTTCGCGAAATTGCCAGGTTCCTCCGCAGTGCTGAACCACGAAGTATCAGTGGATAGCGACCGCTGGAAACGCGAGCTTACCGCACGTGAGCTACCACCCGCTCAGGGAAAACTCGCAGGCGCTGGACGTACATCTGAGACGCGGAAGGAAGTGTCCGACCTTGGCGATCAGACCCCGACAGTCGAAAACGCCTTCCAGTTGCTCTACTACTCGCTAGCCTGGGGTTGCGTACACGTGCCCCGGCTCCACCAGCGACTAGACGGACTAAACGCTCACCAAAAGAAGGCAGGACAACGTCTCGTAACAGCCTGGACATTGGTTCAAGACGGGGCACCTCCACGAGGCCTACCGCACCCTGACCACCGACAAAGGCGCTGGACGAATCCCCAAATTTGGACCCGCACTTTCGACCAAATTTTTCTACTTCGCCCAAGGTAGTGCGGTCCACCCACAACACGTCATCCTCGATCGGGTCGTCTCAAAAAATCTTCGTTCGGACGCGTGGCCGCAGGCGCCCACTGCAGGTTGGTGGCCAGAGACATACGACCGATACTGCGGGCTGCTTGGGCGTTGGGCCGAGCAAGCAAGCGAACGGCTCAACGGAAGACGGAGCGTCCGAGCCGACGAGATAGAGCTAACCCTCTTCAGGCGCCATCGGTCGAGTACTTAGAGGCAACACTGGACTTCCAGCACCATGCTTGGAGGCAGCCTCTCCGCCTGGCCTAACTGTCCAATCAGACATAGACAAGGAACCATCAACGGGCCGATGCATGAATAGAACGAACGATAGCGAGCTGGAGGGGCAGACTTCGATCAAGGAATTCCTTGAGGGAGCGGTCGGCGTCGCCTTTGTCCAGATGGTATTGCCTCTCCATGTTCAGCTCGCAGAAGGGGCAATAGGCGTTTGTAGTCTCAATGCAGGTCTTCGATAAACCGCAGCGCGATACTATTTTGATGCTGACTGCAGTGAATATCTGGACGCGATTTCAGTACTTCTCGCAACGCTAGGTTTCCGACAATGGAGCCTATTCAGAAAAAAGAACCTGACGTTGCTTCCGAGATGTAGATCTATGCTGCAACCCAGCACCTTTCATTTTCCCGTCAGGGATGCGGAAGGAGGGGAACTTTGACCGCGGAAGGCCTGATAGTCGCGGCAGGTTCGTACGGTCGACCCACTTAATCGGAAAGCTGCCCCACATGGATTGTGAATCTGTGGTGCAAGCTTGCAGAAAGTGAGGTCATCGAGGTCAAAAACAAGAGGCTGATGCTCGTGAAGGACCTACCTCTTCAACAGTCCAAGTGTTGCGGCTGCAGCGCTCGTAGGCCGATCAATAAATGGAAGCACTTGCTGGAAGAATGCCCTGCACGAAAGACATTGGATGAGTTAGAGCGGACGCGCCTCGAAACGGTCGAAGTCATCGCTTCAGAAGCACTTTCGTAGGATGGAGCACGAGAAGGAGCGGGAGCCATGGCCGGTCCGCCTACATCCGCCGCTGCCGGAACATCGGGAACGACTTTCGGACCCGGTCCACCGTTTCCAGCGAACCTCAACCGCCCGCGCCCCGGGCTCCAGCCCCAGGTCAGCCTCAACCACCCCCATCGGGTCCACGGACACGGGCGGGGCCTGGCACACCCCCGCCACGTACACGCTGTTCTCGATCGCCCGGGCCGCGTTCAGCGCCAGCCACTGCTCCGCCTTGTGGCTTCCCGGCACCCAGGACGAGCAGACCAGCAGGACTTGCGCGCCGGCGTCGGCCAGCGATCTGGCCAGCTCCGGGAACCGCAGGTCGTAGCAGGTCATCAGCCCGAACCTCACTCCCCCGTGCTCGAACACCACCGGGGCCGTGGACGGGCCGGGCTTGATGAATGTGGATTCCCCTGCGCGTCGAAAAGGTGGATCTTCCGGTAGAAAGCCAGCCGGCCGCCGTCGGGCCCGAACGCCACCAGCGTGTTGTAGGCTCTGCCCGGCTCGTCCGAGGTTTCCACCACGCCCGCCACCAGCGCGATGACATGGCTTCGGGCGATGTCAGCCAGTTCCCGGCAGACGGGGCCGTCCAGCGGCTCGGCCACCGCGGGAAACGTCACGTCCACCTTCTTCTTCTCATAGGTGGCGTACTCCGGGAAGGCAACCAGCGCGGCGCCGTCGGCCGCTGCCTCGGCAGCGAACCGGTGTATCCGGCCAGGTTGGCACGGATGTCAGCGCCCGACTCCAGCTGCGGCTTTATTCTCAGGCAGCACCAACTGAGAGGAGCAGCTACGGAGCATCTACGAGCTCGCCTCCGATTGCCAAGGCCTCAACAAACTCCTGCCGTACATCACTCATTGACTTGTCTCCCTCGACATCGACGAGCCAGAACCACCAACCAGCCTCTGACTGGGATCCCGTGATAGCTCTCGCTGCCGCGCTTAGAGTGTCGTAACGGCGGTCGCCGACGTACAGTGATCCATCTTCGCTGACCTGGCATGGCTTCCCCCGGTGGGCCTGGACTCGCGCAAAAAGCGATTGACCCGGATGAATTAGGCCTGCGCTGACCAAGTCCGCGACTTCCACGCGAGGAGTGGCACGTTCGACAGAGGCTGCTATTTTGCCGCTGTGTCCTACCGGTACGGGCCAAATCTCGAGAATGTCGTCGATCATGCGCTCTGTTCGTTCCGTGATGAAGTCTTCAGTCCAGCCGTGCACGCCGAGCTCTACCACTTCCCGGGTCAAAAGAAGAGAGGTGTTCTTACGTAGCTCTGCGTGCTTACCTTTGGCTCCCTGCCACGGCCCATTGGAGACCCTGCTGTTGAGGGACTGAGTAAGGAGCGTTAGGTTGCCGAGCGTTTGAACCAAGGCGTCGCGCTGTCTGGAGCGGTCTTCCCCATCGGCTCCTGGCCAGTTGAGTGACCATTCTTGAGGCATGATGTGTTCTATCGTCGTTGTGCCTCGAATGACGGGCTGTTCGTGCATTGGCCGCTGAGTAGTCCAACCGCGTCGATAGTCTTCGATTGCTTCGAGGAGCATCCGCAAACGTCCGCGCCGAAAGCGCTTGTAGATGGGCATGTCTGTAAGTTCACGGCGAACTTCAACATCTCCGGGCCAATAATCGTTGGGACCGTCCTGCTGCAGAAAGTATTTTTCAGTGAAGTCACCAACAGTTTCACGTGGCTTCTGGCTTAGATAATTGAGCAAGTCAACGAAGATCCGGTTGTATGCCTTCGTGCTGGCACGAACACACGTCCTCCGGATAAGCCAACTCTCAACCGTCGCCAAGCATTTCTCCCGCTGTTCGGATGGAACAGTCGCCCGATCCGGATCCTCAAGCCAGAGGACTAGAGGCTTTACCACCTCGGATTCGAGCGTCGAGGTGCGGTAAATGAAGAGCTCGAGCCGACTAAGGATGTTGGTGGAACTCCATGCTCTTTCGGTGAACGAGCGATAGATCTCTGCGTTCCTCCTAATTTTGGGCAACAACGCATCAATCGGTTCGTTGCTGTCCGCCACATGACGTTTGAATTGCCCAAAGACCTCCTTCGCCGTCACATCCTTTAAGGACTGCGCAATAAGCCATTGATTCAGGAAAAGCGAGCTCCGACTGTATGTGACGCGGCCAGATGCAATTTCCGTTTCCCAGAATGGAGTCTCAAATGCCTCCCAATAGTCGTGATATGCCTTTTCCGCTTGGGTCGGTGCTACATCGAGTCGCTGAAAGACGAAGTTTTTGATTAGGTCAGCTGCGGTGAGGGGTGTACCACGAGCGTTCAGAGTCTCAAATATCTCCTGCGCATCCTCGTCCGCCTGAAGCTCGATGACAACAATTTGAAGCTGATTGCTGACTGTTTCAACGAGCGCGTGTGCACGCTTCTCTTTGTCAGGACCTGCCAGCCATTCTTCGGCCGACCTAGAGAAAAATTGGTGGGCGGCGACCATTCGGGTGCCGGCGTTGGTCAATTTTCCATGTTCAAAAGGTGCAACCGCCGACATCACCTCGTTAAAGGCGGGACGGTCACGGTTGGTTGGCCATACCTTGAACCGGTCCTCTGGGTGACCGGTGAAGTGCTCGGGGTTCTCGACCAGGTCCTGAACTTGCCGAGCGATACTTTCAAAACCTACAAGGCGTACTTGTTCATATACGGCACTCAGCATGAGCTGCATTGTCGTTAGTCGCTGCTGCCCGTCAATGATCGTACGAATGGGGAGCGTTCCAATCGAACCCATCTGCTGCTGCATCACGACTGCCCCTAAAAAGTGCGGCGCTTGCAGCTCAAAGTTGCACCGCCGCTCAGCGAGCCTTTGAACGTCGTCCCATAGTGGAGCCCACTGCCCTTCCTTGCTCCAGACGTAAGGGCGCTGGAATAACGGGACCATCAGCCGCTGTGGCTGGTAGAAGACGTCACGAGGTGTCTTAACCTGTGTAATCACGCGCGGTGTCCTTTCATGGCATGTATGTCGTGCAGCGGCATGGGGTCGAGTCTAAATGCACCGGCTAGTCTTCTGGATCACATCACCTTTATGTCGTCGCGCCTGTGTGTGGCTAGCATGAGCACCAGACTGACAATAGGCGATTCGCATGTGATCAAGAGGACTCTCTCCATGGCTGTTGCAGCTGCTCCTAATTGCCGCGTTAGCCCTTCTGGTAGCTCAAGGACATTCGGCCCCCCATCTAAAAGCCAGGAGTGCCCGAAAAACCTGAGGCAGTCGTGCGACAACACCCTTGGACTCATTCCAACTCCATGAAACGAGTGCCCCTTCCAACCGGGAAAAGACCGCTAACTAACGTTCAGCAGGCAACGCCGCAGGCTGAGAAAGTGAGTTCATCAATTCCTTCGCATTTGACGTCAATTTTTCCTGCAAGTAATTTATGCGCGCAGAGCCGCGGTGCCGCAAGCGTGGATCACAGTTCAAACAAGACGGTTTTTATGCTTAGCTGAATCATCCTGAGGCAGTGAACTCCCCTTCGGGAACAACCGGAGATCATAAAGCCGAACCATACTCTCCACACGAAGACCACCGGGCTGTTGGACGGGCGGGACTTGAATGAAGTCACTTGCCCAACCCCTACGCGTATAAACGGTGAATCTCCCGATGGAAGCCAGCCGGCCGCCGTCGGGACCGAAAGGCACCAGGGCGTTGTAGACCCTGCCCTTCTCATCACCTGTTTCCCCCTCGGCACTATCGCAATTGTGGCGCTTGGCAGGTGCGAGCGAGATCCACCGTCCCCGGTGTCTACCATGAGGTATGGATCCTGCCCTTCTCGCAGCCGTCATCACTGCCTCCGGCGCCTGCGTAGCTTCCACCATTGCCGCTTTCATTAGCTGGACAACCCAGCGTGGCCAGGCCAGAAATGGCCGCGAACTTATTCAGCTGAAGAACGAACTTGAGACGGACACCCGGAATCAGGAACGGGAGATAAGTGCGCGGGCCAAATTGGACAATTTGCGGGAGCCCTTGTTAGCGGCAGCAAGGGACCTGCAGCAACGAATCTGGAATATCCGGAAGAATGAGTTCACCTTGTACATCAGGAATGGAGACACCCATCGGGGTGAAGTGGCACTCCTCGGGACTTTATACAGGTTCGCCAAATATTGGGCGCTGCAAGAATTGCTGCATAGCCAAGACAACCTACTTCGCTTTGAGTCTGACGCCGACACTCACGATGTCGTTGAGCTGATCGATAGCATCAGACGCACGTTCGCATCTGATAGTACGGGCGGGCCTCATCTCATTTTTTGGCGGGAAGAACAGCGTGCGGTGGCTGAGTTGATGGCCGACTCCAGCGCTCCGCTTCCCTCCATTACTGGCTTCGCTACATTCAGGATCCGCTATATGGAAGACGCTCGAAGGGAGCAGCCACAAGATCTTGCCCTTTGGTTTAAAGATTTTGCTCGTGATCTTCAATTCCCAGCCATCACTGAAAGTGACCGCTTGAGGCTTCTTGACGAACGCCTCTCGGCTTTGGTGAGGCTGCTGGAAAACGGTAGGAACATTGCGCCGAACCAGTGAACGCTCCCGAAAATCGTCTATTGCCGAGGTCAGCCGCGTCCTGTCGCTAGCCTAAAGATCGCGGATTCAACTTGAACTGCGGTAAGACCATACTTCTTGCCCCAACAGCCCAGTAAGTCCAAGTACGCGGCGTAGGATGCCGTCTTTGCCCGGTCGAACTTCAGTGGCGTTTCCTCGTTCAGCCAATCCGTGATCGTGTCGTCCAGAATGGGTGCGGCAGCAGGGTCGTCAGGCCCAGCCATTGCAGACGAAAAGTAGAGCCACTTGGTGAAGTACGAAGATCCCAGATGCTTGATGTGGCCGCCGTTGTTCATCAGCCTGAACGCCTCAACCGCGCCCTCTTTGCGGACTATCTCGGCCCCCGCCTGCAAACGCTCGCTAACCGACGGCAGCACAGGCTCTTCAACAGCCCGTTTTTCACCGATACCTGTCAATACCCACCTTGTTCGAAGGGCTCCTAGGCCAGACGTGGTACCCCAACCCCAGACCATGGCAGGAACAAAAGCGCTCAGCACGCCCCGCTTGAAGTTCATCCTGAACTACCCGGCCAATCAGCTTGCGATCGACACGGTCAGGTAGCCGCTTTAGCGTCTCGAGTACCTCCGGCAAATCGTGCATCTGCAACTGCCACGACTCTCGACCCCATGGAAAGGAGGCCTGCGGAACTTGTTCGGCGCTTAAAGAGGGTTCAAGGGCAGCAGGAACGTCTATGGTCATAAGGCCATGGTGCCCTATCGAGATCGGAGCGCGTGTCAGCGCCACGAGTAGCGCCTCTCCATTGCAGACACTTCTAACTTGCGTTTCGGCGTTCCGTAATGCCTGCTGGCGGAGAATCAGTCCCGCTGCACTTGACGAATACCAGTGGCATCAGAGGTTCAGGTAGCCCAGCCAGCCTTACAACCTGCGCTGCCGGAACATGGGGAATGACTCCCGCACCCGGTCCACCGTCTCCAGCGAAACCTCCACCGCCCGCACTTCGGGTTCCAGCCCAAGGTCGGCCTCGACAACCCCCATCGGGTCCACCAGCACGCTCCGGCCCACGGACACCGGGGGTGCCTGGCACACCCCCGCAACGTAAACGCTGTTCTCGATAGCACGGGCGGCGTTCAGCGCCAGCCACTGCTCCGTCTTGTGCTCGCCCGGCACCCAGGACGAGCAGACAAGCAAAACCTGCGCGCCGCCGTCGGCCAGGGACCTGGCAAGCTCCGGGAACCGCAGGTCGTAGCAGGTCATCAGCCCGAACCGCACTCCCCCGTGTTCGAACACCACCGGCTCGGTGGACGGTCCGGGCTTGATGAACTCGGACTCCCCAAAGCCCTGCGCGTCGAAAAGGTGGATCTTCCGGTAGGAAGCCAGCCGGCCGCCGTCGGGCCCGAACGACACCAGCGTGTTGTACGCCCTGCCCGGCTCGTCCGAGGTTTCCACCACGCCCGCCACCAGCGCGATGCGGTGGCGGCGGGCAATGGTGGCGAGTTCCCGGCAGACGGGCCCGTCCAGCGGCTCGGCCACCGACGGGAACGTTGCGTCCACCTTCTTCTTCTCGTACGTGGCGTACTCCGGGAAGGCGACCAGCGCGGCGCCGTCGCGCGCTGCCTCGGCGGCGAACCGGTCGATCGCGGCGAGGTTGGCCCGGATGTCGGCGCCCGACTCCAGCTGCCCCAGCGCTATCCTCACGGCTGTTCCTTCCCTTGGCCCGCCGGCCAAACTACCAAAGCTGGCAGGGTCAGGCGGCCGCCTCGACCGTCGCCTTTTCCGTGGCCGTCATCTCCGGCGGCGAGGCCTTGAACCCGTGCGTGATCAGAGCCAGGACCACCACGCCCAGCACCAGCCAGGACACCCCCAGCGTAATGGCGTTGCTGTCCAGCCGGGAGAGCAGGTACGCGCAGATGAAGGCGCCGATCACCGGGACCACCACGTAGGACACCGGGTTCAGCTGCTGCCCGGCCCGGCGCTGGCGCACGTAGTGGAACACCACCGAGGCGTTCACCAGCGTGAAGGCGGTGAAGGCACCAAAATTGATGAACGACGTCGACGTTGCCACGTCCAGGAAGATCGCGATCAAGCCCACGATCCCGGTGACCACCAGGTTCGCCACCGGGGTGTGGAACTTCTCGCTGAGCCGGCCGAAGACCGCCTTGGGCAGGACGGAGTCGCGGCCCATCGCGTACAGAAGGCGGGAGGCGCTGGCCTGCGCGGCGAGGCCGGAGGCGAACTGCGCCACCACCAGGCCGGCCAGGAACACGGCGCCGAACAGCTGCCCGCCGATCTGCAGGGCGATGGAGCTGGCCGCCGAAGCCGAGTCCTCGAACACACCGCCGGGGTGGACCAGCTGGGTCACGTACGACACCGCCACGAAGATGCCGCCGCCGATCAGGGCCACGAGCATGATGGCGCGCGGCACCGTCCGGCGGGGGTTGATGGTTTCCTCGGTGAGGGTGGTGACGGCGTCGAACCCCAGGAACGAGTACGCGGCGATGGCCGCCCCGGCGGAAATGGTGGCGAAGCTGGCGGTGTTATTGAGGAACGGCTGCCCGCTGGCCAGTCCCCCGGCGCCGTTGGCGGACACCACGCTGCCGATGGCCAGCGCCACAAAGAACACGAGGACCAGCAGCTGGAACGCCATCAGCACGTAGTTGGCCTTGTCCGCCACCTTGATGCCCAGGATGTTCAGCAGCGTCGTGATCACGATGAAGCCCACGATCCAGACGCCGATGGGGATGCCGGGGAACTGGGCGCTCAGGTAGGAGCCGCCGATGAGCCAGATGACCATGGGCAGGAACAGGTAGTCCAGCAGCACGGCCCAACCCACCAGGAACCCCACCCGGGAATCGATGGACCGGCGGACGTAGGTGTAGGCGGAGCCGGCCACGGGGTGGGCGATGGCCATCCGGCCGTAGCTGTGTGCGGTGAACAGCATGGCCACGAGCGCCACGAGGTATGCGGCGGGCGCGGCGCCGCCGGTGGTTTCGGCGATGATGCCGAAGATCCCCAGGACGATGATGGGGGTCAGGTACGCCAGCCCGAACAGGACCAGCGAGGGTAGCTTCAGCGTGCGGGTGAGGGTTGTTGTCACGGTGTTTCCTTACGGCTTGTAGGACGGCGGTGTCCAGGTGGCCGGGTTGATCCGGCCTTGGTAGACGGAAAGTTCGACGGCGGGCTCCCCCTCGCGGAACTGCGACCAGGGGCGGTTGAGGTTCTCCGTGCCGTGCGTGCGGACACGCTCGACGGCGGCAAGGTCCAGTTCCGCGGCGAGCAGCAGCGGTTGGTCGTCGGGTGCCTCGGCGAGGGTGTTGCCTTCCGGGTCGACGATGATGCTTCTGCCCTGGCCGGTGGGGCCGGCGCAGTTGACGCTGACCATAAAGACCTGGTTGACGATGGCGTTGGCCTTGGCGAGGATCAGTTCCTGCTTGCGGTCCGGGGTGGTGGTCTTGACGACGTTGAGGATCACGTCGGCGCCCATCCAGGCGAGCTGGCGGGACACCTCCGGATACCAGGCGTCGTAGCAGATGTTCAGGCCCACCCTGCCGATGCTCGGCAGGTCCACGGTGGTGAACTTGTCGCCGGGGTCGTAGGGCTCGAACGGGCGCCAGGGGAAGATCTTCCGGTAGTAGCCGGCGAGCTCCCCTTCCGGGGAGAGGACCAGCTGGGTGTTGAAGAGCTGGCCTTCCGGGCCGCGTTCGCAGACGCTGCCGGGAACCAGCCAGATGTTGAGGTCTTTCGCGAGCTGTTTGAGCTCTTTGACCCGTGGTCCGTCCAGCGGTTCGGCGGACGCCTGGAGCATTTCGGTGCGCTGCAGGTCCGGGTTGTCGTCGCCGAAAAGGTGCAGTTCGGGGAAGACGACCAGCTTGCTGTGCGGCTGGGCTTCGAGGGCTTCTTTGACCTCGTCGGCGAAGGCCGAGACAGGTTCGCCGATGAGCCGCGGCCGGGCCTGGGCAGCGATAAGGGGAAGGATGCGTTGCATGGGTTTTTCTCCGCGTTGGGGTGTGATCCGGGTTATATTAGATCAGAATGATCCAATAAAGGGAAGGGGCCCGACGTGGGCCGTAAAGTAGCGGATATGACCCATCAGCTGGAGGACACCGTCGAGCCCGCGCGCCTCGGTGCCGGAGTGCGCGGCATGGAGCGCCGGAGTGCGATGGACGCGGTGCGGATGCGGATCGGGATGGCGATTTCGCTCGGGCTGCTGAAGCCGGGCGAGCGGCTGCCGGACCAGGAGGACGTGGCACTGGGTCTGTCGGTCAGCCCGATTACAGCGCGGCGAGCGTTGGCGAGCCTCGCGGAGCAGGGCGTGGTGGTGCGCCGGCGCGGGCGTGCCGGGGGAACGTTCGTGGCGGACTCGCCGCCTTCGGATGTTTTGGCGGAACTCTCGGCGTCACCGGCAGAGTCCCAGGCCGTGAACCGGCTGGTGGACCGGCGGCTGCTGTTCGAGTGCGCGGTCACCCACTATGCGGCGGTCAACGCAACGACTGAACAGCTGGACGAGCTGGAGCGGCTGACCGGGGCCATGGCAGAGGCCACTGACTGGTCCGCCTACCATCAGGCCGACGAGCGGTTCCATCAATTGGTGGGAACGGCGTCAGGAATGGGTAGCGCCGTCGAGGTCTATCAAGAGACTCTCGCCGAGCTCTATGACTACTTCATTCCCTACCCCATCGAGAAGCTGCACAAGTCCAACCACGACCACATCGCGCTGGCGGCAGCCCTCCGCGCCGGTCGCGTTGAGGAAGCCGTAGAGGTCGCCCGGAAGCACGTGGACATCCTCCACCGGACCATGTTTATGGGGCTGGCGGTGGGCGGACGGCCGTAGTCCCCGGGGGAAGAATGAAGTAACTTCTAGCGCTTGGCCTGCCTTATGCGTCAGAGGGTCCCCCGAGCCTCGCTTTAGAAAGCAAGTATGTACGGCAGGATTGAACCGTGGACGACTTCATAATCAGCGCTGAAGAAGCCGCTGCCAATATCGGGATGAATCCGAAAATGTTACGACAAAGGCTTCGTGATGAACGGCCTCCAGGCGCCCGACAGTTCCCTCCGCAGCGTGGAGGAAACTGGTTTCTCAGCCCGATTTACGTAGAACAACTGGCCACCGAGCGGGGACGGCGTATTCCGAAACCGCCGGCACCTCCCGCTATCCCACCCGTCCCAACCCATCTGCCGACAGTTGAACAGCCCAGTCTTCGCCCTGTTCCCGTCCGTGCAGTCGCCAACCCCAGTCATGGAACGTGGTCCGAGTGGATCCCCTCTGACGATGCCCTTAAAGTCGCGCCGCCATTCCCCGGCGTTTACATGTTCCGGATTGCAACGGAACCTCATCGCGGCCCTGTATACATAGGCATGGCAGGAGAAAGGAAGGGCAATGGGCTCCGTGGCCGGCTGGCAATCTACGCAAGCGGCAAGGGAGCCGGCTCCGGGTTGGGAGAGCATGCTTTCGACAGGGCATTGGAAGACCCGAAGTGGCTCCAAGCACGGCTGGACGAAGCTCATGCAGGCACTCCCATGAGGGCGAAGGAAGCAGCGCGTTCAGCGATTGACCATGCAGGACTGGAAGTTCGCTGGCAGACGCTTGAGACCAGAGCCCAGGCCCTTCAGGTGGAAGCTCAACTGATCAACGAATACAAGCATCAGCTCTGGAACCGCTGACGTGCACGTTCAGCTATTCAGGATAGCGAGATCGCGTCGACAGCCCGGATACGCAGTTCGGTCCAGGCCGTCGCTCTCCTTCGTCGCGGGTTTACCAGCGGCGGCTCACTCTTGATCCACCGGTCTTCCGGCGCGTTCCGTCAGCCAAATAGCGTGATCCATATGCGTGACAGTTTTTCCTAGTTTCGTTATGTCATGAGCCTTAGTGACTACAGTTCTCGCCAGCTTTGGCTTGACTACAAGCCCTAGGTTTTCAGCATCTGCCACCCGCTGAACGGCGCGGACGATCCATGTATCCGGCTTCGTGTCGGGATAGCCGAGCAACATCCCGAAGTAGTTGTGGGTGACAGGGCCCAATCCGTGAACTGTAAGGTAAGCACTTCTGTGGGAAGGGTTCAGATGGTCGTACTGTTCGTGGGTATAGACCTCAGCACCGACAAGCTTTTCAGCTGCCTCCAGCACTGCTGACGCTTTCGTCCTTCCATTGGTCACCCCATTGCCCAGGATGTCTTGGAGCTCCGACTCAGACAGTTTGAGTAACTCCCGGAGGTCTGAACGTGCCAGCACATGTTTGCCATGGAAGGCCAGCAACCGCGGGAGGAGACCCTTGCCCCGTTTTGTCCTATATTGCGTTTGCTTGGAATAGACGGCATCGAGTAGGGCCATACCGATTTGCCCTTCCCAGCCATTTCGGTAGATTTCGAACCGCTCCCCAGGGATCTGTTTGACATCGTGCACGAACGCGTCGACGAGAGCATCCATGATCAGGCCGAGACAGGAACGTTTACCGTGGCTGGGGCAACCTTCCGGTTGAACTCGTGCTGCACGATTGCTGGGCCGATGGTACCGAGAAGGAGTATCAACCAAAACGCGGCGTGACGCCCGAGGCCTCGACTCGTGAAGACTTCGACTCCCACGGAGTACTTCCATAGCCAAACGATGTTGGCAATAGGCACGATCAGCAACCAAGCGGTGGGGATTTCCGTGCCGTACTTATTCATTTCGTTCTTCGTCTTGACACTCCAAACCAAGGAGTAGATACCGAAAGTGACGAGAGGCAAAAGTAGCGGCGCTGCGATGCTGCGATATTTCATAATTCTCCTAGGTACGTTTCATGGAACTTCGGAGTCATAACTTCGGCGCAACACAGCGTCGTAGATTTCCCCCGAATGAACGTATCCGAGCCCCCATGGCGGACGGCCAACCTGCGCCAATCTTGAGGTGATCCTGCGGGAAACGTCATATCCGCGAGCCGCCGTGACTTTTTCCTGCAGGGACTAGCAACCGCTCCGTCTGCTCCTCAGCCCCGAAGCCCGGAGAAGTTTGCATTCAACTCCCCCTTCGGCGCATATATTTGGCGCCTGTCATTATGTCAGCCGCAACTTCTACCTCCACTAGGGCGGAAGTTGGTGGGATATGCTTCCTCCAGTTGTGACAGAAGTTACGTGGGGGCATATATGAATTCCAAGACACCGCTGAAGTTCGGGGCCACGCTGGTGGAGTTGATCCGGGCCAGGCACCCGATCCTTCTCGTCGAGACCCACGAAGGTGACAGGGTAGTCGCTGCAGCGGAAGCCGTCGCCGTCAGCCCAGACATACGTCGTCAGCGGAGGGTCATCACTTACACCGTTTCGAGGGGACTGCACGCCCCCGGTCAAACGACGGGAAAGCCCACCGCTCCCGACGCTGCCCTGGCAGAAGCGATAAAGACTCAAGAGCCGACCATCTTCGTCTTCTTCGATTTGCACCACTTCCTAGGATCGCAGGGACGCCCAGCCGAGCCCACCATGGTGCGTGCAGTACAGGACGCAGCGACTGCGTTTCGCACGGGAGAGGTCCCGCATACCCTCATCATCGTTTCTCCGGGCATGACACTTCCGCCTGACCTGGAAAAGGAAGTCACTGTTGTTGACCTTCCTTTACCTACAGCAGGGGAAATCGAGGGTGTTCTCGATGAGATAGTCAACGCGAACGCGGCATCGATCGTCGTTGATCTGAGCACGGATGAACGTCAGAGGCTCATCCAAGCAGCACAGGGCCTCACGCTTGGCGAGGCAGAAAATGCCTTTGCACGCGCCATCGCTTCGGACCGTCGACTGGACGCTTCTGACATCGCTCTGGTCCTTGACGAAAAGCGCCAGACCATCAGGAAATCAGGACTGCTGGAGTTCATCACGCCTGAAGGGTCGATGAACGACGTCGGAGGCTTGGAAAATCTGAAGAAATGGCTGGAAAAGCGGAACGGCTCGTGGCTGCCCGAAGCCCAGCGCTGGTCCATCCCGGCGCCGAAAGGTGTCCTCATCACCGGCATCCCCGGCTGCGGCAAGAGCCTGACCGCGACATGCATGGCGACGCTCTGGGGTCTGCCCCTACTCCGCCTAGATGTCGGCCGAGTCTTCTCCGGCCTCGTAGGATCCAGCGAGCAGAATATGCGGGGAGCGCTCAGGCTGGCTGAGGCTGTCTCGCCGTCCATCTTGTGGATAGATGAAATTGAAAAGGGTTTTGGTTCCAGCGGCAGTGGTGACTCGGGCACCAGCCAGCGGGTCTTCGGTACATTTTTGACCTGGATGCAGGAGAAAAAGAATCCGGTCTTTGTCATCGCCACCGCGAATAAGATCGATACCCTTCCGCCGGAGTTCCTCCGTAAGGGCCGCTTCGACGAGATCTTCTTCGTGGACTTGCCAACCAGAGAGGAACGCGTCCACATCTGGCGCATCCAGCTTGAGAGGAGACTCACCGCCGGGTCTGCGGCGAGTGGTGATTTCGAGATCAACAGCGACTCCCTGGGCTTCCTTGCTGAACATACAGAAGGTTTCTCAGGTGCAGAAATTGCCGAAGCGGCCGTCAGTGCCTGCTTCGAGGCTTATTCAGAACGCCGGCGGTTGAACGAAAAAGACCTCCGCCGGGCGATCACCAACACTGTCCCTTTGTCGGTCACCCAAGCCGAGCAGATCAAGGGAGTCCGAGATTGGGCTTCACAGCGTGCCGTGGCAGCAACGTCGACGAGTTCCAGGGGTGATTACTCCACCAGCGGGTCAGCAGCGCCAGCAGACGTTAACTCTTGGCGTGGTGGTCGGCAGATTGACTTCGGGGACTAGGCCATGAGTCTCGAAGTCCTCCTCATCCCCCTTGGGATTGCCGCCATCGCCGCTATCCGCGAAGCGCGTAGCACTGATCTCTGCGAGAAGTGCAAGACCACTCGGATCAAGGACCAGCAACTGCTGCACGACGCGCTCCTTGCAATGGGCGCCACCAGCCTCAGCGTCGCAGAAGGGCGCATTACCGGCGACAGCCCTTACGGCCGGATCACTTTTCAACGGATCGGTGAACTGTTCCTCGGGCGTGTCGATCGCGCCGACGACCAGGTCACTGACAAAATGCTGGCTGCCTTGGACATGACCGTTGGTGCCGTGCTGCAGCAAAGAACGATCGCTTCCTTGCACGCCCGGGCCGCGGAGATGGGGATGACCTTGGTCTCCCAGACGGCAGCAAACGGAGAAGTTCAACTCGTTTTCGAACAGGCCACATGATGCAAAAGAAGACCATAACTATTACAGTTTCAGCCTCCGGATCCATCACTGCTGAGGCCAATGGTCCCGGCCCAGCCTGCGTAGATGAGCTGGCAGCGATTCAGGCCCTCCTGCCCGACGCGGTCATTGCGGATTCACGCCTGACACCTGCCTACTTTCAACCCGCCACACAAATAGTGGCTAATCACCAACTTCAGCATGAGGGGGACAACGGACGATGACGCCCGAAGAAAAACTGTGTTCACGAAGATGGCGGTTGCGGAACAGTGCCGGAGTCTTGTGGACTATCCTCTCCTTCGGCTTCCTTACAGGCGTGGGAATTCTCATCCGCGGGGTGAAAGCCAAGAACAAGCTGTGGATCCAAATGGGCATTGGGTTCCTCGTCCTGGGAGTCGGCCTCATGGTGGCGACCGGAACGTATGACTCCGGCACAAAGGAAGCACCCATCCGTTCCACGGCGAGCACCGTCTGGGGATGGATATGGTTCCTCACCTTCATCGGTGGACTCGTGGCAACCTTCTTCACCAACCGGAAATGGCTGGTGTGGAAAGCGCACGCTGGCGACACCAAGTGGTATGCCCAAGCCGGCAGTTCCGCACCCTCGATTAGTACCAACCCTGCCGCAGGCTACGATCCCAACGCCGCGTCCGCCGCATTCAGGTCGGTCGTTCCTCCACCTCCGGCACCTCCTGTGCAATATGCTCCGCCGGCCCAAACTTTTTCGGGTCATAGTGCCCAGTCGGCCGCCATTGACGTGAATGCGGCAGCCACCCACGACTTCGTTGCTGCCCTCGGAATCGATCACGCCGTTGCCGAACGTATCGTGCAGGCGCGTCAAAGCCAAGGACGGTTCACCTCCTTCGAGCAACTCATGGCCAGGGCCCAGGTACAACCGCACCTTCTCATTCCACACCGTCACAGGCTTGTCTTCGGTAACCCAAACAGTGGGGCCATGCCGGCCCCCGACCAGCCACAGCCATCGCGGCGCAGCGCGAATCAAGCAGCCCGTAGACTCGACCTTTGACCAGGGAAGCTCTGCGCATCGCGCGAGTCCTTCATGGGACGACAGCCGAAGGCCCTGGGCTGCGCACAGCCGTCTGGTTCCAGGGATGCAGCATCCGCTGCACGGGCTGCATAAATCCGCATCTTTTCAGCCCGAGCGGCGGAAGCGACATGACGGTCAGCGACATCGTTCTGGGTGCCCTAGCCGGGAGAGTCGAGGGCCTCACGCTCATCGGAGGTGAGCCCTTTGACCAGCCTTTCGCTGGGGCGAAGCTTGCCCGAGAAGCGCAGGAACGGGGGCTAGGTGTCATAGCATTCTCCGGCTACGAGTACGAGACGCTGCGTGACAAGGACGAAGACACGAAGAGGTTCCTTGCCGGAATTGATCTGCTCGTCGACGGCCCCTATCAAGCGTGGAACCAGGAAACAGACCGAGCATTGGTCGGTTCCACCAATCAACGCTTCATCCACATCTCCGAGCGGTATAGCTCCTATCGGCCTGAAATTGCCGCCAATCGTGTTGACATACGTGTCCTGCCTGATGGCTCAGTCGAGGTTGCCGGTTTTCTGGACACGAACAGTTTGCAGAACCTGGCCGAGGCCACCGGAACGAGCAGGAAGGCGCGGAGAACTCCCGCTCTGTAACGGCACGACACGAGAGCCGACAACCGCATTGCGAAGGGCGCGCCCGGCCAAAGCCGGACGCGCCCTTCGTGTGCCCTGAACCCCCAATTGGTCAGGGCACGTGGTTCAGTCGATGAGGACCGGCTGCTTGTCACCCTCCGAAGATTCGACACCCGGCCGAGCATCGCGCTTCCGCTGGTTCAGCCAGTTCGCCACAGCCAGGAGCGCCACGAGTCCGAAGGTGCTCAGGAGCTGGGGACGGGAATCCTCGCCTATGAAGCCCACGGTGAAGATCGCCGCGAGGATGAGCAGGCCAAAGCATGTGAGCCACGGGAAGCCAGGCATACGCAAGGGAAGCTCTGTTCCCTCACGGTCGGCACGGAGGCGCAGCGCGAGCTGGGCCAGGAGCGCAGACGTCCAAACCAGCAGGCAGGTCGAGCCAACAATATTGAGCAGAACGCCAAGGACCATCTCGGGGAACGCCAGCTCCAGCACCACCGTGACAACGCCGAACGCGACGCTGGCCAGGACTGCGACAACCGGGACCCGCGCCTTGGACACCGAGGCAAGCAACCGTGGTGCTTCACCCCGCTCCGCAAGGGAGTACGCCATCCGTGAGGCACCGTAGAGGTTGGCGTTGAGCGCGGAAAGCAGTGCCGCGACGGCCACCAAAGTGATGGCAGTGGCCGCACCGGGCATCCCGGCGGCTTCCAACACCGCGGCGAACGGGCTCTTCAGCCCCTCCGAACCCACCGGGACCACAGCCGCGATAATGAAGATGGCACCGATGTAGAACACCAGGATGCGCCACAGCACCGTCCTGACTGCTTTCTTCACACTGCGGGCCGGCTCGGCGGTCTCAGCTGCCGCCACGGACACAATCTCGGTTCCGCCAAACGCGAACGCCACCACGAAGAGCGCCGTGGCAATACCGGCGAAGCCGCTCGGCGCGAAGCCGTCGCCCATGAAGTTGGACAGGCCCGGCGACTGGACGCCCGGCAACCAGCCGAAGAGCAAGGCAGCGCCCACCGCCAGGAACGCGACAATTGCCGCCACCTTGAGCAGGGCGAACCAGAACTCGAACTCGCCGAAGTTCTTCACACTGGTCAGGTTCACGGCGGTAAGCACCACGATGAACACAAAGGCCATCAGCCATACCGGCAGGGCCGGGAAGATGGTGGCCAGCAGGCCTGCCGCACCGAGCGCTTCGGCCGCGATGACCACCACCAGCTGAATCCACCACAGCCAGCCGACGGTGGCGCCGGCCACCGGCCCGTACGCTTTGGCGGTGTAGACGGAGAAGGCGCCGCTGTCCGGGTTGGCGGCCGCCATCTCACCGAGGGCCCACATCACCAAGATGATGAGCGTGCCGGCCACAAGGTAGGAGACCAGCACGGCCGGACCAGCCGCCTGAATACCCGCGCCGGAGCCGATGAAGAGACCCGCGCCGATGGCGCTTCCGAGGCCCATCATTGTGAGCTGGCGTGGTTTGAGGGCCGCACCGAGGGCGCGGGCAGACGTCTTTGTCTGTTGTTCCATGGGGATTCCTCTAGTTAGTAGGTGGAACGGATTGGGGTTGAGGTTCAATGAGTTTCAGGACGGGTGGGCTTCGAGGAGCCGGAGCACGCGGTCGTTGGAAGCGGCGTCAGCAACGGTGATCCGCACGCCGTCGCCCTGGTACGCCCGGACCAGGATGCCGGCGCCGTCGAACGCCTCCATCAGCCGCGTCCGGAGCTCATCGTCGGCACGGATCCACAGGAAATTGCCCTGGCTCGGCTCCAGCTTCCAGCCCCGGGCTGCCAGCTCCCGAGACATCCGTGCACGCTCCTGCTTGACGACGGCGACGCGCGCCTCCATCTCCTCCCCCGCGTCCAGCGACGCAATCGCCGCCTTCTGGGCCAGCGCGCTCACCGAGAAGGGAAGCGCGGTCCGGCGCAGCCCCTCAGCGATGTCCGGCGCCGCCACGGCATAGCCCACGCGCAGGCCGGCCAGTCCGTAGGCCTTCGAGAAGGTCCGCAGGACGCAGACGTTCGGGTACTCGCGGTAGAGCGCGAGGGAATCGGGGCCGCTGCCCGCCTCGGCGTACTCCACGTAGGCCTCGTCGATCACCACGAGGACGTCGGAGCGGACGGCGCGCAGGAAAACCTCGATGCGGTCATGGCCGATCGGGACGCCGGTGGGATTGTTGGGGGTGCAGAGCAGGATCACCTTGGTGCGCTCGGTGACCGCCGCCGCCATGGCATCGAGGTCGTGGCCCTCCAGGTGGTCTAGCGGGACGCGGACCGGCCGGGCGCCCGCAAGCTCCACCAGGATGGGGTAGGCCTCGAACGAGCGCCACGCGAAGATCACTTCATCCCCGGCGTCGCACAATCCGGTGATGATCTGCTGGAGGACACCCACGCTGCCGGGTCCCACCGCCACCTCTCCGGCGGTGACGCCGAGGTGGGTGGCAAGCCGTCCGCGGAGTTCGACGGCGGCCGAGTCCGGGTAGCGGTTCATGGCACCGACCGCTGCGGCCACCGCAGCCGTGGCTGCGGGCAGGGGCTCGTAGTGGCTTTCGTTGCTGGCGAGGGCTGCGATGTCCATGCCGGCGCTGCGCCGGCCCGGGACGTAAGACGGAAGGCCGGTCACCGCGTCACGAAGGGTGGGGCGCGCAGTGTCCGGTGCAGTCCGGGATTGAGTGAGGGTCATGAGCACCGATCATGATTGTGATCCGGCCCACATTGCAAGATACCCTCATGCCATTGGGACTTCTGCTCAACTTCTAGTAGCTCTGGTGAAAATATGACCATCTCGAATGCTCGCACCCTCGATTCGCTCGACGGCCGGATCATCCTGGCCCTCGACAAGAACCCCGAAGCCAGCGCCCTGGCACTTTCCCGGACACTCGGCGTCGCACGCAACACCGTCCATGCCCGGCTGGCACGGCTGGAGCGCAGCGGCGCACTCCGCTCCTTCAGCCGGCGGCTGGACCCCGCAGCGCTCGGCTACGAGCTCATGGCCTTCCTCTCCCTGGAAATCAGCCAGACGCGGTTCGGCTCCGTGGAGAGCGGCCTCGCAGCGATCCCGGAAGTCATCGAGGTGCACGCCACCACCGGCGACGCGGACCTCATGGCCAAGGTGGTGGCCCGCGGCACCGCCGACCTCTACCGCATCACCAACCAGATCCTGGAAATCGACGGGATCCAGCGGACCAGCACCGCCATCTCCGTCATGGAACTCATGCCGCCCCGGTACGACGGGCTCATCAGCCGCCTGTCCGAGCAGGAAGGCCGGCCCTCCGACTAGAAACAGGTGACGCTGGCCACAACTTGGGCAGATTGTCACTTGCTGCTTCTTCTACTGCCAAAAGTCCCAGCAGTATCGAGCGGTATTGCAAACGTGAGACGCAGGCCACACGATTCCTGCATGACTTCACTTACCGTCTCCGGCCGTGTGGCACAGGTTCTCAGCAGCTACCTCAGCGATGTCTTCGGCGTTATGGGCAACGGAAACGTCTACTTCCTGGACGCCGCCGAAAAGCTGGGCCTCCGCTTTTCCCCGGTCCGCCACGAAGGCGCCGCCATCGCTGCGGCCGACGCCTACTACCGCACGTCGGGACGGCTCGCAGCGGGAACCACCACCTACGGCCCCGGCTACACCAATGCCCTCACCGCCCTCGCCGAGGCGGTCCAGGCGCAGATCCCCGTCGTGCTGGTTACCGGCGACGCCCCGAGCAGCGGCGCCCGTCCGCAGGACGTGGACCAGGCGGCAATCGCCGCCGGCCTCGGCGCTGCCACCTTCACCGTCACCCGCGACGCCGCCGACTCCATCACACAGCAGGCGGTGCAGTACGCACTCACCCAGCGCACCGCCGTCGTCATTGCCATCCCCTACGACCTCGCGGCACTCGAGGCTGAGGATGAGGAACTTCCGCCGGCGGCCACACCCCAGGCAACGCACGACGGCGGCACCGACCTTGGGCAGGTAGCCCGCCTGCTCGCCGAGGCCAAGCGGCCGCTGATCCTCGCCGGCCGCGGCGCGCACCTCGCCGGCGCCGGCCCGGAACTCCGCGAACTCGCCGACCGGCTCGGCGCACTAACCGCCGGAACCGCCCTCGCGCTCAACCTCCTCAATGGCGAGGGGTACCTGGGCGTGGCGGGCGGTTTCGGCACTGACTCCGCGGCGGGCCTCATGGGTGAAGCCGACGTGGTTCTGGTGGCAGGGGCGAGCCTGAGCCCCTTCACGATGCGGTTCGGGCACCTGCTCGGGCCGGACAGCACCGTCATCCAGATCGACACCGCCCTCCAGCCGACCAACCAGCGGGTGGACCTCTTCGTCAGCGCGGACGTGAAGTCCGCCGCGGACCGTCTCCTGTCATTGCTCGATAATGAGGCTGCGGCGGAGGGCTGGCGGGCGGAAGCCCTCCGGCGCGTGGCCTCAGGACCCGGCCACGATGCCGGCGCCGAGGTGACCGAGGACGGCCGGCTCGATCCGCGCTCCCTCGCCACGGCGCTGGATGCCGTGCTGCCGGAGCGCCGCACAGTGGTGCAGGACGGCGGGCACTTCATCGGCTGGGCACCCATGTATTGGAACATCCCGCGGCCGCAGGACCTGGTGATGGTGGGAACCGCGTTCCAGTCCATCGGGCTGGGTCTTGCGAGCGCCGTCGGGGCAGCCCGTGCGTTGGAGGACGGCCGCACCCTGGTGCTGGCGTCCGGCGACGGTGGCTTCCTGATGGGCCTGTCCGACCTCGAATCGCTAATTGGTACGGCAAGCAGCGCCGTCGTCGTGATCTACAACGATGCCGCCTACGGCGCCGAAATTCACCAGTACGGTTCGCAGGGCCTGACCGAAAAGCCGATGCTGATCCCCGAGGTGGACTTCAGCGGCATCGCCCGGGCTTTGGGTGCCGAGGCGGCAGTGATCCGAACGCTGTCCGACCTGGCCGCCCTGAAGGACTGGATCGACGCCGGCGCACGGGGAACCTTCGTGGCCGACTGCCGGATCACGTCAAGCGTACGGGCCCCGTGGCTGAGCGAGTGGATGGCGGCTTCGCAGGCGGCGAAGGCTGCCGTGGCGGGATAGCTCAATGCCTCGCCTCAGTTCCAGCGGTATTGCTTTGAGACAGGAGTGCCGTGGATACCTTTGACGGCATCCACGGCACTTGTTTTTGGCTTGGTTTGGCCTATTTATCGCAGCCGATACCGTCGCCGTCCCTATCCAAGTGCTTACCGTAGCCGGGCGTTCCGGCGTAAACCGGGGCTGCACCTGCTGCTCGGGCTGCAGTGCAGTTGGCGAACGGAGCGGCGGCGGGGGCTGGTGCCGGTACGGCGGGGGCCGGTGCAACAGGTGCCGGTGCCGCAGGTGCCGGCGCGGCGGGTACCTGGGGGGCGGGCTTTGCTGCCGCATCCCGGGCCGCCTGCTCTGCAGCAGCTTGCGCAGCTGCAGCTTGTTCCGCTGCAGCCTTCTCAGCGGCGGCCTTCGCCGCAGCTGCTGCTTCTGCTGCGGCTTTTTCAGCCACTGCCTTGTCGGCGGCAACTTTCTCAGCCGCCAGAACATCAAGGGACTTGACGCCCAGCCTAACCACGGAGCCTTTATCCGCGCTCTTGCCTTCCGTGGGGTCCTGGGAAATCACCTGCCAGTTCTTTGGCGCCATGATCGTTTTGCCGTCGACAATGTCCACTGCCTCGACCTCGAATGCAAGATCTTCCAGCTGCTGTGTAGCCTTATCCAGGGTCATGCCCACCACACCGGGCACCGTCACCGACACTGCAGCCGTCTCCACAGCTGTAGCTGCAGCGGCGGGCTCTACTTCTGCTTGCTTGCCGCCACATCCCGTCAGCATCAGGCCGGCCAGAACGGCCAGCGCCAGTGATTTCTTCAGGTTTCCAATTTTTTTCATTTTTTCCCCATAGGAATGTTGTTGTGTTGTTGATGCATGTAAGTGCAGGCCCCCGAAAAGCTGAGCGTTACTCGCAGGCCACGCCGTCCGAGTCGCGGTCCAGCGCGGGCCGGTAGCCAGCCTGCCCTGCGAAGAGCGGTGCGGCACCGGCAGCGCGGGCAGCAGCACAGTTGGCGTAGTAGGCGGCAGCGGGAGCAGGGGCGGGGACTGCAGGAGCAGGGGCGGGCGCTGCAGGAGCCGGTGCTACGGGAGCAGGCGCCGGCGCAACCGGAGCCGGCGCAGGCGCGACGGGTGCAGGCGCGGCAGGCGCAGGAGCAACGGGGGCGGCGGGCGCAGGGGCAACGGGCGCAGGGGCAACGGGCGCAGGAGCAGGTTCAGCCACAACAGGTGCGGGTGCTTGAGCGTTGGTAGGTGCCAACTGCCCGGAGCAGTCGCTTAGAACCCGCGCCATTGCATCGTGCTCGGCCTGAGTTACCCACAGCATGTACGTCGCCTTCACTGAAATCTGCCGGGCGACGTACTCGCACCGGAACCCCTTGTTCGGCGGCAGCCAGGTGGCGGCGTCGCCGTCGCCCTTCTTCATGTTTGTGGGACCGTCCGTCGCCTGCAGGTTCAGCGGGTCGTTGGCAAACGCCGTCCGCTGCTCCGTAGTCAACTGCTGCGCGCCTTTCTGCCAGGCATCGCTGAGTGCGACCACGTGGTCGATCTGGACCGCGGTACTGGTGGCCTGCCGGCGCAGGAAATTGATGCTCGTACCCGTGTACGGGTCTGCCAACGTTCCCGACTTCACCTTGCACGGCACACTGTTGACGTAGGTGATGGCAGTAAGGTCGCGGTTGAGCATGTCGTTGCGCGTGTCGCAGCCGTTGCGGTCCACATCCGCCCACGCCTGTCCGAACAGCGCCCGGTCATACCCCGTCTTGGGAGCCCTGCCCTTGATGGGAAGGGTTGCCAGCAGGTCCAGCGCCTTCGTGGCGTAGGAAGGCTGCTTGTTTGGTGCCGACACCAAGGTGCCTTGGGCCACTACAACCGTTGTTTCGGGATCCAGCGGCGCGCCGGTTTCGTTCGCTGTGGGAGCGGCCGACGGCGTGGCGCTGGCTGAAGCGGTTGGGCTGGAACTGACGGTCGCCGCTGACACGATGCTGTCTGACGCGGCAGCTTCCAGGTCCGCTGTAGCCACCCGGGGCAGCGCGAGGCCGCCGGCGATGAAAAGGGCAAATGAGGTTGCGAGGGCGACGGCACCGGCCCTTCGCTTGGCTGGCAACATGGCCCAGGAGCGGCGCCCGGTCGCCAGGACGTAGAATCCCGTCAGCGCGCCGGAAATGGCCAGGAAAACCAGCGCCATTCCAATTCCACTGCTGAGTGCCCCCAGAATCATGAGAAGTGCCGTGATACCTCCGATGATGAGGGTGGAGGTACGTGGCTTACGCGGCGGCTTCGGTGCAGGCGCGGATGGACCCGAAAGGGTGCGGTAGTTTGGCAATTCTTTCCCCCATAAAGCTGGCCAGACAGGCCTGACTCGCTGCTAGTACAGCGAATGTATGTCGTCAAGCCTATTTCGAGGCCAGGTGCATAACCCCAGGTTGCCATCATCCTGTGGCAACGTTGAGCTGCTCTTGATGGAACCTTGAGCTGGTTTGTCGCACTCGGCCTTACGCGCTTAACAATCCGCGCGGCCGGACTACCTGCCCGTGCGATATGCCACTTCGTGGCCGGGCCCGGAATACTGAGATCCGGCCACGAGGTTGTGGAAGGCATGAAGGCAATCACCTACAGCACATACGGAAACCCGGACGTCCTCGAATACAGCGATCAGCCGATGCCGAAAGTCGGGCCGGGAATGGTCCTGGTCAAGGTCAAGGCAGCAGCAGTGAACCCGGTGGATTGGAAAATCATGGCCGGGTACCTGGATCCCATCATGGACCTGCAGTTTCCCGCCATCCCCGGCTGGGATGTGGCAGGGGTTGTGGAGTCGGTGGGAATTGACGCCCGGCAGTTCCAGCCCGGCGACGAGGTCATCGCCTATGGCCGCAAGGACTACGTCCACGGTGGCAGCTTTGCCGAGTACATCGCGCTCCCGGAGCGGGTCGTGGCCCGGAAGCCTGCCTCGCTCGGGTGGAACGAATCGGCGGGCCTGCCGCTGGCCGGCCTGACCGCCTACCAGGTCCTCAACCGGCTGGGCCTGAAGGCCGGCGAGACTGTCCTGATCCACGGCGGTTCCGGAGGCGTGGGCTCCCTTGGCATCCAGATCGCCGTTGCCCTGGGCGCCAGCGTCATTGCCACAGCGTCCGAGAAGAACCACGGGTTCCTCCGCTCCCTGGGAGCTGAGGCGGTTGAATACAGGGACGGACTCGCTGAGCGCGTTCGCGCGCTGCGTCCTAACGGCGTGGACGTTGTTGCCGATTTCGTCGGCGGAAACCTAGAGGCGACGCTGGCCGTGCTGGCCGAAGGAGGCCGGCATGCCTCGATCGCCGACAGTGAAGTGGAAGAGCACGGCGGCGACTGGATGTGGGTCAATCCCGTGGGAGCAGACCTGCAGGAACTCGCCGACCTGGCGGACAGCCGGAAGATCCGCGTGGAAGTTGCCGAGGTCTTTCCGCTGGAAAAAGCCGCTGATGCCTTCCGCAGCAACATGGAGGGCCATACCCGCGGCAAGATCGTGGTCGCAGTAGACCAGGATTCCTGATCCAGACAGCTGGCAA
The DNA here is from genome assembly GCF_059089735.1 of Arthrobacter sp. sptzw32. NCBI lineage: Bacteria > Bacillati > Actinomycetota > Actinomycetes > Micrococcales > Micrococcaceae > Arthrobacter > Arthrobacter sp. sptzw32. The sequence goes on from NZ_JBNHEZ010000003.1 coordinate 458,355, forward strand.
CTTAGGTTCCGCTCCTACGAAGCTGGCGTGCCGCCGTCGGAAACTTCCGACGGCGGCACGTCACTCAGGCAAGTAGGTCAGCGCGCTCCCACCAGAGCGGCGCCCTCGGCGGAAGTGCCCGCCGCGACATCCGCGAGCCGAAGCCAGGTGTCCACCACCGTGTCCGGGTTCAGGGAGACGGACTCGATGCCCTGCTCCACCAGCCACTCGGCGAGGTCCGGGTGGTCGCTGGGGCCCTGCCCGCAGATGCCCACGTACTTGCCGCGTTCGCGGCAGGCCTTAATGGCCATGCTGAGGAGCTTCTTGACGGCAGGATCGCGCTCATCAAACCCTGCGGACACAATGGCCGAGTCCCGGTCCAGGCCCAAAGCCAGCTGGGTCAAGTCGTTGGAGCCGATGGAGAAGCCGTCAAAGTAGTCCAGGAACTCGTCGGCAAGCAGCGCGTTGGACGGCAGCTCGCACATCATGACCACTTCCAGGCCGTTCTCCCCGCGGCGCAAGCCGTTCTCTGCCAGCAGCTCGATGACGCCGCGGGCCTCGTCCAGGGTCCGCACGAACGGGATCATGAGCTTGACGTTGGTCAAACCCATCTCGTTGCGGACAAAGGACAGGGCCTCGCACTCCAGGTCGAAGCAATCCCGGAAGGACGGCTCCAGGTAGCGGGAGGCGCCGCGGAAGCCGAGCATCGGGTTTTCCTCGTGCGGCTCGTAGGCCGGCCCGCCCAGGAGGTTGGCGTACTCGTTGGACTTAAAGTCGGACATGCGAACGATCACCGGTTCCGGCGCGAACGCGGCGGCGATGGTGGCCACGCCTTCGGCCAGGCGCTTGATGTAGTACTCGCGCGGGCTGCTGTACGCGGCGATCCGCTCCCGGATTTTCGCCTGCACGTCCTCCGGCTGGCTGTCCAGGTTCAGCAGGGCCTTGGGGTGGATGCCGATCTGGCGGTTGATGATGAACTCGAGCCGGGCCAGCCCCACGCCGTGGTTGGGCAGCTGGGCGAAGGTGAACGCCTGCTCCGGGGTGCCCACGTTCATCATCACCTTCACGGGAGCATCGGGCATCTTGGTGATCCCGGTGTCCTCCACCGTGAAGTCCAGCAGGCCCTGGTAGATGGTGCCGGTCTCGCCGTCGGCGCAGGAGACGGTGACCTCCTGCCCGTCGGACAGTGCGTCCGTGCCGTGGCCGGTTCCGACGACGGCGGGGATCCCCAGTTCCCGGGCGATGATGGCCGCGTGGCAGGTCCTTCCGCCGCGGTTGGTGACGATCGCGGAGGCGCGCTTCATGATCGGTTCCCAGTCCGGGTCCGTCATGTCCGCCACCAGGACGTCGCCGGTCTGGAAGGCGGCCATCTGGTCGATGGCGGTGAGGATGCGGACGCTGCCGGCGCCGATGCGCTGGCCGATGGCGCGGCCCTCGGCCAGGACCGGGCCGGTTTCGTTGAGGCGGAAGCGGGTCTGGCTGCCGGGGGCGCGGCGGGACTGCACGGTTTCCGGGCGGGCCTGCAGGATGTACAGGCCGCCGTCGATCCCGTCCTTGCCCCACTCGATGTCCATGGGACGGCCGTAGTGGTTCTCGATGGCCACGGCGTGCCGGGCGAGCTGCTCCACGTCCTCGTCGCTGAGGCTGAAGCGGTTCCGCAGGGACGCCTCCACCGGGACGAAGTCGATGGTGCGGCCGATCTCCTGGCTGCTGGTGTAGGTCATCTGCAGGGCTTTTTCGCCCAGGCCGCGCTTGAGGATGGCGGGGCGCCCGGCCTGCAGCGCCGGCTTGTACACGTAGAACTCGTCCGGGTTCACCGCACCCTGGACCACGGCCTCGCCGAGGCCATAGGAGGAGGTGACGAACACGGCGTCCTGGAAGCCTGATTCGGTGTCCATGGTGAACATGACCCCGGAGGCGCCGACGTCGGAGCGGACCATCCGCTGGATGCCCGCCGAGAGCGCCACGTCCGCGTGTTCGAACTTGTGGTGCACACGGTAGGCGATGGCGCGGTCGTTGTAGAGCGACGCGAATACGTCCTTGATGGCGGCCAGGATGTTCTCGATCCCGCGGACGTTCAGGAAGGTTTCCTGCTGCCCGGCGAAGGACGCGTCGGGCAGGTCTTCCGCCGTCGCGCTGGACCGCACGGCCCAGGACAGGTCATCGGATCCGCCGTGCTTCTCCACCAGCTCCCGGTATGCGTTCCGGAGCTGGTTCTCGAAATCGGGCAGGAAGGGCGTCTCGCGGATCAGGGTCCGGATCTCCTGGCCGGCAGCGGCCAGGGCGGTCACATCATCGGTGTCCAGGCCCACGAGCCGGTCGACGATCTGCTGGTCCAGGCCGGACTCGGCCAGGAAGTTGCGGTAGGCATCCGCAGTGGTGGCGAACCCGTCAGGAACCTGGACGCCGGCGGAGGTCAGGTTCTGCACCATCTCGCCCAGGGAGGCGTTCTTGCCGCCTACCCGGTCCAGATCCTTCAGTCCGAGTTCTGAAAACCACAGGATGTCTGTCGCCATAATTACTGCTCCTTCGCAGAGGGTGAAATGCCAAGGCCCGGCTCCCGGCGGTGGCCGGGTAGGGGCAAAAGTCTTCTCCACCTTGGCAGGGCTTCCAGAACGGCGCCATATGATGTGTGCCACACCACATTTGTGAATCTTTTCCCTAGTGCTTGAGGTTCATCTTCTGCAGGATGGTGGCGGCCATCTCCTCCACGGACACGCTGGCCGAGTTGAGGTACGGAATCCCGTGGAATTCGTACAGGCGCTCGGCGCTGCGCAGCTCGAACCCGCACTGGCGCAGCGAGGCGTAGGAGGACCCGCGGCGGCGTTCGGTGCGTACCTGGCTCAGGCGCAGCGGGTTGGTGGTCAGGCCGAAACATTTCGACACGAAGGGCTTGAGCGACTTGGGCAGCCCTTCCTGGGCAAAATCCTCCTCCACCAGCGGGAAGTTCGCGGCGAAGATCCCGTGCTGCAGCGCCAGGTACATGGTGGTGGGCGTCTTCCCGCACCGGGACGGCGCCACCAGGATCACCTGGGCCTTTTCCAGCGCACGCAGGCTCTGGCCGTCGTCGTGCTCCATGGCATACTCGACGGCGGCCATCCGCGACTGGTAGCGCGCAGCGTTTCCCAGGCCGTGCGCCCGGCCTGGCTCCCCGCTGGCATGGCTGCCCAGCGCCTGCTCCAGCTGTTCGACGTACGTGCCGATGAGGTCCACGATGATTCCCCGGCAGGTAGAGAGAGTTTGGCGGATTTCGCTGCTGACCGCGGTGGAAAAGACCAGCGGGGCCGGTCCGGCGGCGGCCGCGGCGTCGATGATTTTGACGACGGACCGTGCCTGCTCAACGGTGGTGATGAAGGGGATAGTGATGCGGTCGAAATTGTTCCCGGGAAACTGCGTCAGCAGCGTGTTGCCCAGCGTTTCCGCGGTGATGCCGGTGCTGTCTGAAAGGAAATAGACAGGCCGTAGAGCGTCAGTGGTCATGGAATGACCCTAGCGGTCCATCGCCTGACGCGCGCTTAGATGAAGCTAAGGAGCAGGCGGCGGGGGGTCCGCAGGCTGCTCCGCGCGCCAAGGGGTTCGCCACTCCGGAGCCTCCCACCCATCCATGATGTAGATCCGCTCGTGCGCCACCCGGTCATCCCGGAACTCGAGAAGGCTGACCGTGTACATCCAGGGCGCACGGTCGTAACTGATCAGGTTCTCTACCACCACCAGGTCTTCACGGTGCGTGATCCGCCGGGTGTAAAACTTGAGCTCCGCCGGATACTGCCGCCGCCATTCGCGAAAATTCTCCACACCTTCGAACCGTTCGCCGGACTGGGGAAACTCGAGCACGGCGTCGTCATGGTAGATCTCGTGGGCGATGTCCTCGTCCTTGCCGGAGTACTCCCAGTGCCGGCGGAGGGCATGCAAAAGATCTGTCTCGTTGAGCATCACTTACCCCCGGCCGGGCGACGGGTAAAGACCAGGTGGACCACCCCTTGGGGAGAAGGGGTCGCTTCAATGTCGAAGCGTTCCTCGAGTCCCTCCAGTCCGTCCCAGAGCCGTTCGCCCCGGCCCAGGACGATCGGCACCAGGACGATGTGCATGTGGTCAATCAGGTCGGCCTCGAGGAACTGCCGCACCGTGCTGGCCCCGCCGCCGATCCTCACATCCAGGCCGCCGGCGAGGGCACGGGCCTGTTCCAGCGCGGAGACGGGGTCCGCGTCAACAAAATGGAAGGTTGTTCCACCTTCCATTTCGAGGACCGGCCGGGGATGGTGTGTCAGGACAACCACAGGGGTGTGGAACACGGGGTTATCGCCCCACCACCCCTTCCAGTCCTCGTTTTCCCAGGGACCCCGTTGAGGGCCGAACTTGTTGCGCCCCATGATTTCGACGCCGACCCCGGTTCCCCACTGGCTGGCGAACGCCTCGTCGACGCCGAAGGATCCTTCCGATTCCCCATGGATGCCCATTGCGCGAAAGGTCCGCGTCTCGAAGGCCCACTCCAGCAGGCGCGTGCCTGCGTGGCCGAACGGAGCGTCCAGGTGCTGGCCCTCGCCGGTACCGAAGCCGTCGAGGGAGATTGAGAAGTTGTGTACGCGGACAAGGGACATGCGGTCTCCTGAAGTGTCGTAAGCAGTCACTGTAAGGCGAATAATCACCACCGCTCAAGGCCTTGTGCCGGGCGTACCCTGAAGCTATGGACTCCGAAGTCCTGGATCTCCGGCTTCGCACCGGCATCACGGTGCCGTGCCTGGCCCAAAACAACGGCCAGGACGACGGCGGCCCGCCCCCACTCCTGCTGCTGCACGCCTGGGGCGAGTCCCGCCACAGCTTCGACCGGCTGATCCCCCTGCTGACCGGCTGCCGGGTTTACGCACCGGACCTGCGCGGGCAGGGTGAGGCGGACAAACCCGCAGGCGGCTACTCCCTTGCGGAGCAGGCCGAGGACGCCGCCGCGATCCTGGACGCGCTGGACGTGCCGCGGGCCGCCGTCGCCGGTTCCTCCAGCGGCGGCTACGTGGCCCAGCAGCTCGCCGTCAATTACCCCGCAAAGGTGACGGCGCTGGTATTGGTGGGGGCTCCCCTGAGCCTGCACGGCCGGCCCGCCTTCGCGGACGAAGTGGATGAGCTCACCGACCCTGTGGACGAGGACTGGGTCCGGGACTCGCTGTCCTGGTTCCCCCTGCTCCACGACGTCCCGGACTGGTACCTCGAGGACCGCGTCCATGACGGACTAAGGATGCCCGCCCACGCGTGGAAGAGCATCCTGCACGGGCTGTGCGAAGCCAGCCCACCCACAGAATCCCGAACAATCCAGGCGCCAACGCTCATCCTGTGGGGAGCCGAAGACAACCTGCTGCCCCGCAGCAGCCAGGAATCCCTGGCTGCCCGGATACCCGGGGCGGTCCTGAAGGTCTACGCTGACGTGGCGCACATGGTCCTGTGGGAGTGCCCTGCACGGATTGCCGAGGACACGGTGGCATTCCTCCGCACAGCTGCGCCTACCCGGAGAAACGGGGCACCGGGGGCACGGTGACTCCGGTCAGGTCCCGCGATACCCCGGGTGCTGAAGCGGCCGCTAGCGCGAAGGCTTCCCGTCGATGTCAGTCCGTGCCTCACGCTCATCTGTGGCTGGCTTGTCGTGAACCTTTTTCGGGATCTTACCCTCGACGTCAGCGGGCACAGGAGGATCCTTCTCATCGTCAGTAGACATAGGCCAAGCCTAAGCTGCAGCCTATCCATCACCGTACGTAGAGTTATTGCTCCCCTTCTGCGGCGGCAGCAGCCTTTTCGGCGTCCTTCTCAGCGCGCAGGGTCTCCGACTCGTGGCGTTCCTCGGCTTTTTCCTGCTGGATGACCTCTGCGAAGAGCTTTTCCATCTCCTTGGCCACGCCGGCAGCTGAGGCCGGGTTCTGGCCGGTCACCAGCCGCTCGTCAACCACTACCTTCTCTTCGAAGACATCAGCAAAGACGTGCGTCGCACCTTGTTCCTCCAGCCGGTCTGCCAGGAAAAACGGGATGACCTTGTCCTTCCCCGCGGCTACCTCTTCGTCGTTGGTAAAGGCAGCCACCTTCCGGCCCTCGACGAGGCGGAACCCGTTCTCCAGTTCCACGTTCAGCAGGCCGGCCGGCCCGTGGCAGACCGCACCCACCAAGCCGCCGTTGTTGTAAACGCTGGCAACGAGATTCTGCAGGCCTTCGCTGTCGGGGAAGTCCCACATGGTCCCGTGGCCGCCCACCAGGTAGACGGCGTCGTACTGGCCTGGATCAACCACATCCACGCGGGCCGTGTTGTAGAGGCCGGCGCGCGTGGTCTCATCCTCCGTGAAGGCCACCTGGATGGGATCTTTCGTGTCCACCTCGTCGCGCGGGGGCTGGCCGCCTTGGATGGACGCAAAGTCGACGAAGTGTCCGGAATCCTTGAACACCTTCCAGGGATGGGCAGCCTCGGCCACGTTGTAGCCGGTCTTCTCTCCCGTATCGCCGATCTCGGAAACGCTGGTCAGTACCATGAGGATTTTCTTCATGAAGTGCTCCTTTCGTCCAACTCCCACCCTACGCGCAGCGCCGTCCCGGCCCTCCCCGTCTTCGTTGGTGGCAGTTAGCCGCGCAGCCGCCGGGAACCATAGTGCTGGGCCAGCCTCGCCAATCCCTCATCGAGCGAGACGGCGGGTTTCCAGTCGAGGAGTTCCCGGGTCTGGCGCTGGTCGAACCAGTGGGCGGTGGAGAGTTGCTCGGCGAGGAACCTGGTCATTGGCGGCTCCTCTTGCCGCCCGGCCCAGGTCCACAGCTTTTCCACCACCGCTCCCGCCGCACGCGCCACCCCGCCCGGCACGGACCACGACGGCGCGGGGACACCTCCCGCAGCACAGATACCGGCCAGCAGCTCGCCCACCGGACGGGGCTCGCCGTTGCTTACCACCAGCGCTCTGCCGTGCACCTGATCCATGCGGTGCAGCGCGGCGACGATGGCCGCTGCGGCGTTGTCAACGTATGTGGTGTCGATCAGGGCTGCGCCGGCGTCGAGCAGCGGCAGCCGGCCCTGGCGCGCGCGTGCCAGGACCCGTTCCACCAACTGGGTGTCCCCCGGGCCCCAGACAATATGGGGCCGCACTGCCGCGACCCGGAAATCCGGAGCGTCGGCAGACAGCGCCAGCAGCTCCGCCTCGGCCTTGGTGCGGGAGTAGTCACCGTGCGCATGCTCCGGGTCCGCCGGGTTCGCGCCCAGCCCGGCAATGGCGGCGCCGGAGTTGGCCACGGACGGGGAGGACACAAACACCACGTCTTGTACCCCCGCCTCGCGGGCGCACTGCAGCAGGCGTCGGGTCCCTTCGACGTTCACCTCATCAAATTCCGCCGCCCGGCCCGTGAAAGAGACCTTGGCGGCCAGGTGGATGACTCCTTCCGCGCCCTCGACTGCTTCCCGGAGCACCTCCTCGTCGGCCAGTGAGCCGCGGAAGTCAGCAGCGCCGTCGACCTCTGACGGACGGCGCTGGAACGTCGCTACATCATGGCCCTGCCGCACCAGGAGCCGGGCAACTTCTCCCCCGAGCAGCCCGCTGGCGCCGGTGACCAGGACCCTCACGGCTTCCCCGGACGGCCGCCCGCCAGCACCCGCGCAGCCCAGCGGGACAGCCGGGTCCTGTCAATCTTGGCGTTGTGCCGGATGTCAGTGGGCTGTGCGGGGACGGCGAGCACAGCGGAAACCTGCACGCCAGCGGTGCGGGCCGCTCCACGGACGAGTCCGGCGAGCTGCGGCTCAGCGAGGCCGGCCCTGCGGGCGGGAGGGACGGTCTCGACGACGGCGACCACGGCCTGGGTGCCGGCCGGTCCCACCCCCGCGAGGGCCGCGAGCCGGACGGACTTCAGGCGTTCGATGGCCTGTTCGGCACCTACCGGAGTCACCACGGCGCCGGGGGCCGTCACCACATGCGCGAGGCGTCCTTCCACCCACAGCCGGCCGGCGGCGTCGAAGTGCCCCACATCGCCGGTGCGGTGCCATCCCGGGATGCTGGTGCTCTCCCCCTGGGTCAGCCAAAGCCTGTCGTACGCTTCCTTGACGTGCGGGGCGCTGACCAGGATCTCACCGGTCACGCCGGCTTCGGTCACGGGCTGAGACCCGGGTGCGGTGCCGTCAGCCGCCAGCGGGATGACCGCCACGCGGGCGCCGTGCACCGGCTTTCCCACGCACACGCCGTTACCTGCTCCCGGCACGGCGCCGGCGGCAGCATCGGCGTCGGCCGCCTGGATCTGCTCGAGGCTGATGTCGGTGACCGGCAGTGCCTCCGTCATTCCGTACGGGGTGTGGAGGGTGGCACGGGGCAGCAGCCGCTGCACCTCGGCCAGCAGCGGCTCGGGGACGGGCGCGCCGGCAGACAGCAGCAACTCGACGCTTCCCAGCGCTTGGTGCCCGGCGTCGCTCAGGCCTTCCTTGGTGGCGAGGACGTTCCGCAGCGCGGCCGGAGAGGCGAACACCACCGTGGCGTCGATGGCCGCGGCGGCGTCGGCGAGCGCTGTTGCCGTGAGGGTGCGGGGCGCGGTGACGTCCATGGCCGGCGTTACCGATACTGCTCCGAGCGCCGGCCCCAGCAGGGCGAACGGGGCGAAGCCTGCCACCAGCCGGGCACCGGAACGGATTCCGAAGGTTGCGGCCAGCGTGTCCCGCATCGCGGCCAGCTGCCGGTGCGTATACAGAACGCCTTTGGCGGGGCCGGTGGAACCGGAGGTGAAGAGGACGGCGGCCGGAGCATCGGGATTCGCGCTTTCGTTCAGCTGCGAACCGCGGCCGGCGCCGGCCCGGGCCAGGGATGCGAGGGAGGTCTCGACTCCCAGGAGCCGACGGCGGGCGGCGGGGAGGTCCTGCACGCTGATCCGCCGTCCCGGCCAGCCGAGCACCGATGCGGCAGCGAGCGCCTTGTCGATGCCGATGAGGAAATCGGGGGTGGCGCCCTTCACGGCGCGGCTCAGGCCCTTGGTTCCCAGCCCGGCGTCGGCCACCACCACCACGGCGCCCAGCCGCAGGCAGGCGTAGAGGGCCACGGTCAGGTCCACCCCGGGCGGAACCATCAGGCTCACCCGGCTGCCGCTTGCCACACCGGCGTCCCGCAGCCCGGCCGCGAGGTCCAGGATGTTCCGGTCCAGCTGCTGCCAGCTGAGCGAACGGGCTGTGGTGCCGTCCGGCGCCATTTCCGCGACGGCGGTGTCCCCTCCCGCCGGCCCTGAGGCCTGTTCATTGAGCAGGTCCCACAGCGGGGTGAAGGGCGCGGGCTCCGGCCCGGCCGGTGCACCTTCAGCGCTCGGGGCTGTGCTTTCGCCGGTACCGATGTTTCCCGCGAGCCACTGGAAGACGGGCGCGGCAATGTTCCGGTCCTCAGCCACGAGGTGGCCTGCGCCTTCAAACCGATGCACGTGGGCGTGCGGAAGCCGGGTGAGAAGGTCTTTCAGGTACCGGTCAGAGAAGATGGGATCCCGGGGGCCCCAGAGCATCAGCGCCGGGACCTTCAATTCGCGCAGCCCTTCGGCTACGCCGGTGAGTGCGGGGAAGCTCGGGTGGGACGCGTCCACGGGAATATCTGCCACAAAATTCCCCACCCCGGCCCGGCGGTCGGCGCTCCGGTAGGGGGCCATGTACGCCTTGCGGATGTCGGCGGGCAGCGGCGGGTGTGCCAGGGAGTGCGTCACCCGGAGAAAGGCGTCCGACGTCGTGGTCCCCCACTGGTGCACGGCAGGGTGCAGGGCAAGCCGCAGGGCCGGCGGGATGGCCGAACCGGACGGCTGGTGGACGGCGGTGTTGGTGAGGACCACCCCGGCGAGCTGCTGCGGGTGCGCCAGGGCCCAGCCCAGGCTGATCACGCCGCCCCAGTCGTGGCCCACCGTCACTACCGGACCGTCCAGGTCCAGAGTGTCGGTGAGGTCACGGAGGTCGTTGATCCGGTCGGCCAGGCGGCGGAAGGTGCCGGTGCGCTCCGAGAAGCCCATGTCCAGCTGGTCCACCGCGATAACGCGCCACGGGTGGACCGGATCTGATCCGGCTGCCAGCAGTGACCGCCACAGGTAGGACCAGGTGGGGTTGCCGTGGACGCACAGCAGGGTTCCGGCCGGGGTCAGGCCGAGGCGGGCCAGTTCTTCGCCGTTGTCCAGCAGGTGCCAGCGGCGCGCCGTGCCTGGCGCGTCGGCGGCAGAGGTGGAAGGCACGTCAATGTCGCGCGACCATTCCCTGCGGACACCGGGCCAGCCGGCGGCTACCAAACGATTTCCAGCATCGCGGTATTCAGCCCGGAGCCCACGCCCATGCACAGGACCCGGTCCCCCGCTTCAAGGGACTGCGCTTCGGCGGCGAGGGTCATGGGGAGGGAGGCCGGGCCCACGTTGCCCCAGTGCGGGAATGTGATGGGCACCTTGTCCGGATCCAGGTCGATCGCGTCGATGATGGCCTTCGTGTAGGCGTTGCTCACCTGGTGCGTGACGTACCGGTCCATGGCGGCCCAGTCCCACTCAGGCTGGGCTTCGTGCCAGGCCTCGACGACGAGCTGCAGGCCGCCGTCGAGCAGTCCTTTTGTGTCGGTGGCCATGCCGTCGATGCCACCCACGCACAACTCGTGGTGTTCGGTGCCGGCGCGCATGACTCCGCCGACGATCCGGTGCGAGCCGGGGTGCTGGTCCGCGGGGCCGAGGACGGCGGCAGCAGCTCCGGAGCCCAGGGTGAGGGTGGCGAATTCCCGGTTGAAGTCCTCGCGCGTGGTCTCGGGCCGCTCCAGCCGGGCCAGCGTGGCCTCTTGCGTGGACTCGGCGTCCTCGCCGTTGACGATCACCGCGTACTTGATCTGGCCGGAGTCGATCATGCTGGCGGCCAGGGTCAGGCCGTTGACGAACCCCAGGCAGGCGTTGGCGAGGTCGAAGTTCATGGCCGACGACGGCAGGCCCAGTCCGTGATGGATCTTCACCGCGACGGACGGTTCCAGGTTGCGCCGCGTCACCGAGGTGTTGATCAGCAGGCCGACGTCGGACGCTTCCACGCCTGCCTCGGCCAGGGCCTTCGCGCCTGCTTCCGCGGCAGCGTCATCAAAGGACGTCCCTGCTGCCCACCAGCGGCGGTGCGTCACGCCGGCAACGCGCTCCAGCAGCCGGGGCGGGAACTTCAAACGCTGCAGTGTGGACGCCAACCGGTGGTCGAAATCGGTGGAACTCACGATCCTCGGAGCCTCGACACTGCTCACCGAAAGAAGCGCGGTGTTGCTGTGCCTGAAGGTTGCATTCCCTGCCAAATCAAGCCCCTGTTCGTTTCCGTCCTGCCTGCACACGGTGGCTGTACCCATCTGCGCAAGTTCAAAGCTTAACCGGGATGTTGCCCGCCCCGCTCAATTCCGCCCCCGAACCCAGGCCCATGAGGTCAGCGAACCCGTCCGAAACCGGAATCGTAAGCAGGCTTAGCATACGTTATGGCCGCAACATCACGGGAGAACTTGGGTGGGCAGGGTGAGGATTTCCGCTCCATCTTCGGTGATGGCAATGGTGTGTTCGCTGTGTGCAGTCAGGCAGCCTGTCGCGCTTCGCAGCGTCCAGCCGTCAGGATCGGTGATCAGTTCCGCGGTATCTGCCATTACCCAGGGCTCCAGCGCCAGCAGCAGCCCGGGGCGCAACGTGTAGCCCCGGCCGGGACGCCCGGTATTGGGAACGTGCGGGTCCTGGTGCATGGTCGAGCCGATGCCGTGGCCGCCGAACTGTGTGTTGACCGGGTAGCCTGCCTCGCCGAGGACGGAGCCGATGGCATGGGAAATATCACCGATGCGGGCACCCGGACCGGCCGCGGCTATCCCTGCAGACAGTGCCCGCTCCGTGGCGTCGATCAGGCTGATGCTCTCGGGCGGTTTCGACTCCCCCACCACAAAACTGATGGCAGAGTCTGCGGCCACACCGCCCTTGAGGACGGCGAGGTCGAGGGTCAGCAGGTCGCCGTCGGCAAGCTGGTAATCGTGCGGCAATCCATGCAGCACCGCATCGTTGACGCCGGTGCAGATGTAATGGCCGAACGGGCCGCGCCCAAAGGACGGCGCGTAGTCCACGTAGCAGGATTCTGCTCCAGCCTCGAGGATCATCGCTTTGGCCCACCGGTCAATGTCCAGGAGATTGGTACCCACCGTGCTCCGGCTTCTCAGTGTCTGCAGAATGTTCGCGACCAGGGCGCCCGCCTCTTTTGCCCGTGCCAGTTCAGTGGAGTTCAGGATCTCAATCATCCAATAACTATACCGGCCAAATTATCCCGGTATAGTTGTACCCATGGTTAGATTGCCGCTCACATTCGAAGAGGTGGAGCGCGGACAGCGCCTCGGCGCCCTGCTGCGCACCGCCAGGGGCGGGCGCTCCATGCTTGAGGTCGCACTCGATGCGCAGGTGTCACCGGAGACCCTCCGCAAAATCGAGACGGGCCGCGTGGCCACCCCTGCCTTCCCCACCATCGCCGCCATCGCGGACGTCCTCGGGCTCTCCCTCGATGTGGTGTGGACAGAGATCAGCACGCCCGCCAGCGGCGCTGCCCCCAACACGTCAGGTTCCAAGGCCAGCGAGTGTCTGGCCTCGTAAACCACCAAAGGACGCGCCGTGATGACCTTTGTCGAGAATTTAAGCGATGTGGGGCGCGGCGACCTCGCCGTGGCCGGCGGCAAGGCGGTGGGGCTGGGCGGCGTCATCCAGGCCGGGCTGCCGGTGCCGCCGGGGTTCGTCCTGACCACCGCCGCCTACTCACAGTTCACCCTCGACAACCACTTCGCGGCGGAGATCCGGGAACTGGCCGCGCTCCCACCGGAAGCGCCGCCGCAGGACTACGAGCATGCCGCGGAACGGATCCGGGCCCTGTTCGGCAGCGGCACCATGCCCGCCGACATCGCAGCCGAACTCAGCGAGGCCTACAGACAGCTCGGCGGCGGTGACACCCCAGTGGCGGTCCGGTCCTCCGCTACGGCCGAGGACCTTGCCTCGGCCAGTTTCGCCGGGCAGCAGGAAACCTCCCTGAACATCCGCGGCCCGGAGGCATTGTCCGCCGCGGTGATTGATTGCTGGGCTTCCCTCTGGACCGCGCGCGCCATGGCCTACCGTGCCCGGGAAGGCGTGGCGCCGGACGAGGTGCGCCTCGCCGTCGTCGTCCAGCAGATGGTGGAGGCCGATGCGGCCGGGGTGATGTTCACCGCCAACCCGTCCAACGGGCGGCGCGGCCAGACGGTGATCAGTGCCGCGTGGGGACTGGGCGAGTCGGTGGTCAGCGGGACGGTCACCACCGATGACCTGACAGTCGACGCCGGGACAGGCGCGGTGGCGTCCCGGCAGACAGCCGACAAGGAAGTCATGACTGTCTACGCGGAGCACGGCACCCGGGAGGAGCCGGTAGCGGCAGCCCGCCGTCGTGCGCCTGTTCTTGATGACCGTGCAGCTGCTGAGCTGGCCGGGTACGGGAAGCGGATCGAGAGCCACTTCGGCGCGCCGCAGGACATCGAGTGGGCGCGGGCCGGCGGCCGGTTCTTCATCCTGCAGTCCCGGCCCATCACGGCACTGCCCGAGCCGGCGGCCGACACCCCTGACACCTGGCCCCTGCCGTATCCGAAGGGGCTCTACTTCCGGGCCAGCATCGTGGAACAGCTCCCCGACCCGCTCACCCCGCTGTTTGCCGACCTCATCGACGGCTCGGTGGCACGGTCGCTGACAGCCCTGCTGGCCGAAGCCCTGGGCAAGAACGTCATCCGCTACGGCGACGTGCGGATGCCCACCATCAACGGCTACGCCTACTACTATTACCGCCGCGCGGGCATGTGGCGGATGATGGGCAAGACGCTTCCGGCGGTGCGCGCGCTGGCCCGCGGCAAGGCCCATATGGGAGTTGCCGGCTGGCGGGACTTCTCGCACCCCCGCTACGAACGGGTAATCAAGGAGTGGTCAGCAAAGCCCCCGGCGGAGCTTCCCGGCGAGGAACTGCTCGCGGGAGCGCAGGCACTTTTGGATGCCGGCACTGTGTACTACACGGCCGTGCAGTCGATCATTCCGCTGGCCGCCACCAGCGAACTTTCCTTCCGGGCGTACTACGACAAGCTGGTCCGGCGTGACGGCGACCCGCCCGCCCAGACCTTCCTTTTGGGCTTTGACAGCGAACCCATCCGGGCCGAGAAGTCACTGTACGATCTGGCCGGCTGGGCCCGGAGCGATCCGGCGCTGACGGCTGCCTTGGTGGAGCGTCCGACGGCGGTGCTCGCCGAATGCCTGCGCACCGGTGTGCCGCCGGAAGGGGTGGACGACGTCCTGTGGCAGGAATGGCGTTTCGCCTTCCGGGAGCATCTGGGCCTGTACGGCCATGCGGTCTACAACCTGGACTTTGCCAGCCCGGTGGCAGCCGACAATCCGTCCGCCCTGCTGGAGACGGTCAAGTTCTATCTCCGGGGGCAGGGCACCGACCCGCATGAGCGGCAGCGGCAGCTGACCGAGCGGCGGGAGTCGCTCACTGAACAGACAGTAGCCCGGCTGGGCCCGCGCCGCCGCGCCGTGTTCCTGCGGCTGCTGCGGTGGGCGCAGGAGACAGCGCCCCTCCGCGAGGACGCGCTGGCCGACGTCGGACTCGCCTGGCCGCTGCTGCGGCAGATGCTGCTCGAACTCGGGCACCGGCTGGTCGCCTCGGGCGTCATCGCCTCCCCGGACGATGTGTTCTGGCTCCGGCACCAGGAACTGCAGAGCGCCGTCGAGTTCGGCCTGACATCGCAAGGGGCACGCGCAGTCACCATCACCGGGGCGGACCGGCCCGCCCGCGCCGCCGCCGTCGAGGACCGCAGGATGCTGTGGCGGGGGCAGGTGAAGGCCGCTGCCCCACAGATGCTGCCCGAGAACCGGTGGATGGAAAAGGCGTTCGGGTCGATGATGCCCGCCGGTTCGCAGCGCCAGCGCGGCGACGTCATCAAAGGCGCCGGTGCCAGTGCCGGCCGGGTCACCGCACCCGCCCGCGTGCTGGCCGGGCCGCAGGACTTCGGCCAGATGGAGCCCGGGGACGTCCTGGTGGCCCGCACCACCACCCCCGCCTGGACGTCGCTGTTCGGGATGGCCTCCGCGGTGGTGACGGACATCGGCGGCCCGCTGAGCCACAGCTCCATCGTGGCGCGCGAGTACGGAATCCCGGCCGTCCTGGGCACGGGCGTGGCCACGCAGCGGATTGTCACTGGCCAGCAGATCAGCGTGGACGGCGACGCCGGGACGGTCACGTTGGAGCGTCCGGCCGGTTAGGAGCGGCCTGCTACGTGTCTCCGAGGCCCTTCGCATAGGCGGCCTGCCCCACATGCTGGAGGCAGTCGGCAAGGGTGCTGACCAGCCGGACGCCGAGCGTGACGGGCGGATCCCAGCGCCGGTCCACGATCCGGTCCAAATCCTCGTCCCGAAGTCCTGCCAGGAAACCCACGGTCTGCCGGTGCACGGCGTCGTAGTACTCAAGCAGCAACTCCGGTGCGGCCTGGACTGCGTCCACCTGGTCCGTCGAATGCCCGTAGCCGGTGTCCCGCTCCGGCAGCGGCAGGCCGAAACGGCCTGCGAAACCCTGCGACGTCCACACCTGCTCCAGCCCGGCCGCGGCGGCCACCTGCGCATCCTCCACCCGGCCTAGGTGCCAGATCAGCCAGGCGATCGAGTTCCCGGTGCCGCCCGGGCGGCGGGTGAGGGCGCCGCCGTCGAGCCCTTCCAGCGTGTCCTCCACCGTCTCCCGGATCCGCCCGAACGCGTCCCGCAGCAGCTCATCCGTCTTCACTTTGTTCCCTTCCTTCCCTGCAGGCACGGCTGCGTCATCAACCGGCACCAATTCCGGGACCCAACCCGCGCTGTGATAATCCGGTAGGTATGTCTCTTTTACCCGAATCCTCCACCACGGCGTCAGCCGCCGAAGAACGCAGCGCCCGCGTCGCCGTCACCCTGTTTCCCCTGCTTATCCTGGCGGGCGGAGCCGTGGCGCTCGCCGCTCCCTCAGCTTTCACCGGACTGGCCCCGTGGATCAACCCCCTGCTGGGGGTCATCATGTTCGGGATGGGGCTGACCCTCACTCCCCCGGACTTTGCCGTGATTGCCAAACGGCCCGTCCCCGTGGTGATCGGAGTGGTGGCACAGTACGCGATCATGCCGTTCCTGGGATGGCTGGTTGCGGCTGCCCTGGGCCTTCCGCCTGCACTTGCTGCCGGCGTCATCCTGGTGGGTTGCTGCCCCGGCGGCACCGCATCGAACGTGGTGTCCTACCTCGCCAAGGGTGATGTGGCACTGTCCGTTGCCATGACCACCGTTTCCACGCTGATCGCTCCGCTGATGACCCCGGCGCTGGCATTGTGGCTGGCCGGCCAGTACATGCCGGTGGACGCCGGTTCCATGGCGTGGTCCATTGTCCAGGTTGTGCTGTTCCCTGTTCTGCTGGGACTCATCATCCGGGTCTTCCTGCCGCGCCTGGTCAACAAGGCGCTGCCGGCCCTGCCCTGGATTTCGGTGCTCGCCATTACCGTTGTGGTGGTTGCGGTGGTCTCCGGAAGCGCAAAGGCCATCTTCGCCGCCGGGCTGCTGGTTCTTGCGGCAGTCATCCTGCACAACGGCCTCGGTTATGCCCTTGGTTACGCTGCTGCCCGTCTTTTCAGGCTGCCCATCCCCTCCCGCCGCACCACTGCAATTGAAGTCGGCATGCAGAATTCAGGCCTCGCAGCAGGGCTCGCGCGGCAGTACCTGACACCTGAAGCGGCACTGCCCGGAGCAATCTTCTCCGTCTGGCACAACGTTTCCGGCGCCGTCCTGGCGGCCTACTGGCGCCGCCGCAGCTCAGCTGCTTCACAGAACGCTGAGCGGGTTCCGGCAGCTGTTACGGAGTAAACCTCCTTCAGCTGTTGGCCCTGCAGGCCCCTCAATTCGGTACCACCGCCGGCTTGCCCATGCGTTGCCTTCCGCTTGGCCAGGCCCTACCGCGAAGTGACGGACAGCCGAAGCAGGTGCAGCCATGCGGACAATGCGGTGGTCAGCGCGTTGCCTGCTGCTGTGCTTCCTGGTGGCCGGGTTCCTCGTTGCTGCCGCGCCCCCGCCAACGGCAGCCCTTACCGAAATTACGGCCAGGGAATCCGCCGATTCTGGGCAGACCTACGCGGCCGTGGACTCCTACCTGCGAGGGCAGCTCGAAAGCCTCGGCATTCCCGGTGCCGCAGTCGCCGTCGTCCGTAACGGCGTCCAGGTGCACTCCGCAACTCTTGGCAAGGCAGACGCCTCGAGACGGCCGATGACGGCGCAAACGCCGGTGCTGCTCGCCTCCACCAGCAAGTCGCTAACTGCCATCGCGGTGATGCAGCAGGTGGAGGCCGGGCGGCTGCGGCTGGACGAGCCGGTGCAAACGTACCTGCCCTGGTTCACCCTTGACGATCCCCGGTCGCCCGCCATCACGGTGCGCCACCTGCTTCACCAGACCAGCGGCATGAGCGCCAGGGACACCGCCTTCGAAGCCTCCCGCGACCAGCACACGGACGCCCTGGAAGCAGCCGTCCGCGACCTGGCGAACTCTCCCCTTGCGGGGGAACCGGGCCGGAACTTCCACTACGCCAGCGCCAACTACAACGTACTGGGCGTCCTGGTGCAGGCGGTCTCCGGCCAGCCCTTCGCGGACTACTTGGAGCAACACGTGTTCGGGCCGTTGGACATGGTGCACAGCCATCCCACCCGGGCAGCTGCCCGACAGGACAACCTCGCCGCCGGCCATTCCCGGTGGTTCAGCTCCTTCTGGCTCCAGACGGACGTCCCCGCGCCCGCCGCCGGGATGCCGTCCAGCACCCTTTACTCCTCGGCCGAGGACCTGGGCCACGTGCTGGCGGCGCTTCTCGACGGCGGCCGGCACGGCGACGCGCGGATCCTCCAGCCCCAGAGCGTGGCAGCGATGTTCGAGCCGGGCAGCTCTGTGGACCAGGCCAAGGGTTACGGCATGGGCTGGTACACCCGGCCGCTGGTTGAATCCGTTGACCCCTGGATGCCGGTGCCGCCTGGGGAGTTGCCGCTGCTGCTGGAACACCAGGGGGAATGGGGCAACAGCCACACGTACCTGGCCATGGTCCCCAACTCCGGCCTCGGCGTTGCCCTGGTGATCAACGGCAACGATACTGCCGCCCCGTCGCGGCTCAAGGCCATCGATACCAACATCCTGCGGATCCTCCACGGACAGTCCCCGATACCGGCGGTGGTCTTCGAGGACTGGCTGCAGCGCTACAGCTGGGCGGTGTCCCTGGCGTTGCTGCTGATGGAGCTGCTGAGCCTGTGGCTGGCGCTGTCGGTCCTGCTCCATAAGCGCTTCGCAGGCAGTGGACGGTGGGCTCGTTTGGCCTGGGCCGCAGCCACCCTCGCGCTGGACGTGTTCGCCCTATGGCTGTGCCTGTTCTACGCACCCGCCCGGTTCGATACCGACCTGCCGGTCATCATCCGCCAGTTCCCGGACGTCGGGGTTCCGCTGGTGATGGTGCTCGGGCTCGCGATTATTTGGCCCATCCCGCGGACCATGTGGCTGCTCCTGAGGATGCGGCCAGCACCTTAAGCACTTGGAGCAAGGGCCCCGGCTACTCCTCCATGCCGGGGTGCACGGGAACAAAGTCGACCTTGTTGCCGGAGTTCGTCCGGCCGGCAGGCGTCCTGGAGAAGCCCCGCGCGTCGAGGCCGTTCTTCGCGCGGAATTCGGCGAGCGCGGCGTCGTAGGCGCTGTTGAGGGCCCGGCCGGAAAACTCGCCGGTGCTGCCGTCATTGAAGGCGATCCTGATCCGGACGCTGGCGGGGTAGTGCCGGTTCATCCGGATGAAGCCTTCTGCGTCCTGCTGGAGAGTAATCAAGGAAATCTGCTTTCGTTGGTTGGGCCGGACTCCAGTCTGGCGCAGATCGGCTCTGGCAGGTACCAACAGGGCCCCTCAGACCGGATCTTATGGCACCGGGGTGGTTAGTTCAGAGTGTAAACTTGTTGGAGGAATTGTTCAGGCCAGCAGCGCCGGGTTCCGCTCCCCTCCCCCTTGAATGGAATCCTCCTTAATGTCTTCCGCGATTTCCGCGCCGGCGCCCCAGCGTTTTCCGCTGGCCGCCATGATGGTCCTGGCCACCATCGCCTTTACCGCCATCACTACCGAACTGCTCCCGTCCGGACTGCTCCCCCAGATCAGCGAGGCCCTGAAGGTGTCCGAGCCAGTGGCCGGTTACCTCGCCGCCGCCTACGCCGCGGTCATCGTAGTCACGGTGGTGCCGGCCGCGCGGCTGCTGGCGAACATACCGAAGCGGCCCCTGCTGGTGGCCCTGGTCCTGACGTTCGCGCTCAGCAACGCCCTGGTGGGCATCGCCCCCGACTTCACCTTCGCGATGGTGGCTCGCCTGGTGGGCGGCCTGGCGCACGGACTGCTCTGGACCACCATGGCACCGTATGTCTCGCGCGTGGTACCGGCCGACAAAGTGGGCAAGGCCCTGGCCATTGTCTTCAGCGGCAACAGCCTCGGCCTGGCGATCGGCGCACCGGTGGGCACGGCACTTGGCACGGTCCTCGGCTGGCGGTCGGCGTTCCTGGCCCTCGCCGGCTTCGGCGTGCTCCTCGCCATCCTGGGCTTCCTGTTCCTCCCGTCGGTGCGCCGCGGCGCCGGCGAGGTACGCCCTTCCATGCGTTCGGCCATCGCCCAGCCCGGCGTGAAATCCGTAGCCATCGCCTGGCCCCTGCTGGTCCTGGCCCACTTCGCGCTTTTCACCTACATCGCCCCGTATATCCGCGACGCCGGGCTGCCCGACTACGCCATCAGCCTCTCCCTCACGGTCCTGGGCGTCTCGGGCCTGCTCGGCATCTGGATCGCCGGGCTCACGGTGGATTCGCACCCGCGCCGTTCGCTTTTGATCACGACGGCGGCAATCGCCGCCTCAATGCTGGCGTTGCCTTTCGTGGGTGGCAGCCTGTTCCTCGCCCTGGCGTTGATGACGGTGTGGGGCGCGGGCCTCGGCGCCATCGGCATCTACAACCAGTCGGCCATCCTCCGGGCCGGCCGTGAGAACAAGGACGCCGCGAACGGGCTCACGGTCCTCACCATCCAGCTGGGCATCACCATCGGTGCCCTCTACGGCTCGGCCGCCCTGGTGGTAGCCGGACCTTTGCTGGTGCCCGCCGCCGCGGCCCTCCCGGTCATCGCGGCACTGGTGATCACGTACGCCGGTAAAACGGCGGCCTATCCGCCGGGCCCGCGCGAGTCCACGTGGAAGCGGCCCCGGCCGGTCAAGGAACCTGAAAACACGCACTAGCGAGGCGGCGTTTTCGGAAGACTCTCTCCCGTTAACCTCAGCTCCAACTCTGCGCACCAAGCACGCAACCTGCCCTCCCTAGCGTTGACGGGTCAGCGGCCTGCCGGCCGCTTCCCTGTCTCACTGGAGGAACCACCCATGCGCCAAGTCCTGACTGCCGCGGCTGCCGCCGCCCTGATCGCCGCCATGGCGGGCCCCGCCGCGGCAAGCCCGCAGAACGAAGCCGGCACGCCGTCGTCGAACGATGCCAGAACGGCGCCAACAAGCGCCATCAAGACGAATGAGCGGAACGGCTCCTTCGACCTGCAGAGCCACCGCGGCGGCCGCGGGGAGTGGACCGAGGAGTCCCTGGCCGCGTTCACCAACTCCCTGGCGCTGGGCGTGACCACCCTGGAGCTGGACACCCACCTGACCCAGGACGGCAAGGTGATCGTTTGGCATGACGGCACCATCCAGGCCGGCAAGTGCAAGGACACCGAAGCCGCCACTGCCGGGGACCCCGAGTTCCCGTACGTGGGCGACCGCGTGGCCGAGCTTTCCCTGGCACAAATCAAGACGCTCGACTGCGGCTTCCAGCCGCTGGCCGGCTACCCTGAGCAGGACGTCATCGAGGGCAACCGCATCGCTGAACTCAAGGACGTCTACCAGCTGGTCCGCGACACCAACGCCGCGAAGGTCCGCTTCAACGTGGAGACCAAGGTGGAGAGCAGCGAGATCGGCGGCGCCGGCATGGAGTCCCTGACCCGCGCCGTGGTGGCCGAGATCAACGCCTCCGGCATGGCCGACCGCACCACGCTCCAGTCCTTCGACTGGTCCTCGCTGAACCTCACCAAGGAGATCGCCACGGAGCTGCCGCTGGTGGCACTCTCCAGCGGCAACGCCTGGATGGGCGTGGGACAGCCCGGCGCCAGCCGCAACCTCGGCGGCATCGACATCGACGACTACAACGGTTCCCTGCCGAAGGCGGCAGCAGCCCAGGGGTACGACGTCGTCTCCCCCACGTTCAGCTCCGTCACCCCGGCGATGATCGCCGAAGCCCACGAACTGGGTTTGCCCGTCATCCCGTGGACCGTGAACACCACCGCGGACATGGAGCGCCTGATGGACCTGGGTGTGGACGGCATCATCACCGACTACCCCACCCGCCTGCGCACCCTCATGGAAGAGCGGGGCCTGAAGCTGCCGAAGGCGTACGAAGTGAAGGGCTAAGCCTTCCGGCCAGTGCAAGGCCCGGCAGCAGCCTGATCCAGCTGGTGCCGGGCCTTTTTACCTGGTCAGCCGATCCGCTCTGCCAGGGACACGATGATTCCCTCCGGACCGCGGACGTAGGCCATCCGCCACATCTGCTCGTACTGGCCGATCCCGCCCACCAGCCCGTAGCCGTCTGCGGCCAACTGCTCCACCGTGGCCTGGAGGTTGTCCACCTCAAAGGACACGTTGCGCAACCCCAGCTCGTTGGCCATCGCGTGCGGCGACCCGGGCTGGTGTTCCGGCCGGACAAAGCTCGAGAGCTCCAGCCGGGTGCCGCCGTCGGGCGGGCGCAGCGTGACGATCCGGCTTTGCGAGCCGGGAATGCCAATCACCGTATCCACGAACTCACCCTCCATGAACATCGGCCCGCCCTCAATCTCCAGGCCCAGCCCGACGAAGAACGCCGTCACCAATTCCAGGTCCGCAACGGTGATGCCGATATGGTCGAAGCGTTTTACAGGTGACATCCGGTCTCCGTCCTCGTGCTGTCCCTGGATCCTTTCGGGGTCAGCGCAGAATTTCCACGAGTGCAACCCAGGAGAAAAGGACGGCGCCTATCAATGCCACGATCGTGGCAAGGGCCACCACGAGCAGTCCTGTGGGGACCGACAGTACGAGCAGCACACCGCCCACCAAGTAGATGACGAGCGGGAGGACGAAGGACGCGATGTGCTGCCTATCCCAGTTCCGCGGCCGGCCCGGGCTGTCATCCTGAATGATCGCCCGAGCCGCCAGGGCAGCGATAACCCCTCCCACCAGGGTGCCGATCAGGACCTCGGTGCCGAACGCCCATAGCGGCTGGCCAGGGATCAGCGCAGCACACGCCAGGACAACACCAAGGATCAGCGCAGACACCGCGCCGCCTGCGCGGGCGGCGAGGCCCCGCGACTCAGCGATCTGCTTGATGTTCACCGACAGCGCCACGATGAGCAACCCGCCCAAAGCCGCACCGGCTCCGGCGATTGCCACGTTGAACTCCCCCCAAGAGGCAAGCACCGTTTCCATGGGTTCAGGGTAACGACACCTCAACGGCTGGTGGAAGACCTATTCGGGGCTGCGGATCGCGGGCGCGCCGGATTCCTGCCGGAGTGACTGGTGGAGAGTTATAGGCTGTGCCGATGGACACGTGGAAGGAACGGCGGCGAACAGTTCCGTCCCACGGGGCTGAGCTGGCAGTTTTTGAATATGGCCCGGAACCGGCACCTGAAGTTCCTTCCCTGCTCCTGGTCCACGGCTACCCGGACGACCACGGCGTGTTCCTTCCGCTCATCCGCGAACTCGCGGGAACATTCCACGTGATCGCTTACGACACCCGCAACGCCGGATCCTCATCTGCCCCCGGAGGGAAAGACAGCTTTCTGCTGCAGGCTTTGGTGGACGATCTGTACGCCGTGCTGGCCGCAACGAATACCTCGTCCGTTCATGTTGTGGGCCACGACTGGGGGTCCATCCAGGGGTGGGCAGCTGTCCAGAACCCCCGCGCCGCCGGGAGGATCAGCCGCTTCACGAGCGTGTCCGGGCCGGACCTGGGGCATGTCTCCTGGTGGATGCATCAGCGCTTGCGGCACCCGCGCAGCTGGTTCCAGTTGGTGGGACAGCTCCTGCGCAGCCAGTATGTTGCCGTGTTCCAGATTCCGCTGCTGCCCGAGGCGCTCTGGCGTTTCTTCCTCACCGGCTCCTATGAAAGGGCTGCCGGACGGCCGATTGGCGACAACCCTGTCCGCGGGCTGGCCCTCTACCGGGCAAACTTTCCCGGCAGGCACGAGCCCCCGGTCCGGGTTTCGATTCCGGTCCAGGTGGTGGTTCCCGTCAAGGACCCGTTCGTTTCGTCCAGCCTTACGGAGGGCCTGGAGAACTGGGTGCCAGACCTTACTGTGACAAGGGTGGACGGCGGGCACTGGTGGCCGGAAACCCACGCTTCGGACTTCGCGAAGGTGTTGCAGGCAGCACACCCCAACGCCCGGAAAACTTAGCCAGACCCGGCACTAGTCGAAGGTCAAGGCTGTCACCGTGGCTGCCGCCTCGACCGTCCTGCGCCTTCGAAACACCACGATGAGCGCGGCCGCGCCGGCCAGCACCAGTCCGGCGGCTCCCACCGCGACCGCGGGAAGCGCAGCCGCGGAAGCACCCCCGGAAGGAGTGGCTGCATCAGGCAGTGGCGACGTCCCGCCGTCGGCATCTACCCCTGACCCTCCGCCGTCGATAACGGTGAGGGACTTGCCGCCCCGGTTGACCACCACCACCGAGCCGTCCGCCGCAACAGCCAGGCGGCCCGGGTCCTCCCCTACCGGCACCGTCTCCGCCACTGCATCCGCGCCTGGCGGTAAGACCGAGACCGTGTTGTCCGCACTGTTGGTCACGTACACCGTGCCGTCCGGAGAGGTGGCCACCTCCTGCGGCTCGCGGCCCACCCGGATCCGCCGCGCCACTGTGGTCCCGCCCGGCTCAATGACAGCGACGTCGTTGGACAGGACGTTGGCCACGTAAACAGTCCCGTCAGGGGCGGCCGCAATCCCGTGGGGAGCGGACGTCCTGCCGAGGTCGATGGTGTGCGAGGGACTGGCGGCGCCGCCCGGAATGACGCTGACGGTGCCTGCGTCCTGGTTGGCGGCATAGGCGGTGCCGTCCTTTGCCACGGCAACCTCCACAGGATGATGGCCGGCGTCCACAACCCGGTCCACCCGCCTCCCGCCAGGCATAACCACTGACACAGTGCCTTCGCTGCGGCTGGCAAC
This sequence comes from Arthrobacter sp. sptzw32, assembly GCF_059089735.1. Lineage (NCBI taxonomy): Bacteria > Bacillati > Actinomycetota > Actinomycetes > Micrococcales > Micrococcaceae > Arthrobacter > Arthrobacter sp. sptzw32. The sequence goes on from NZ_JBNHEZ010000003.1 coordinate 482,582, forward strand.
GTACAGTGCCCCGTCCGGCCCCGCCGTCAGCCAGTGTGTCCCCTGCGGCAGCGGGATGGTGAAGGACACGTCTGAGGCGCCGGGGGCAACCACGCCCAGCTCGGTCTGCATCTCCTCCGTAGTCTGGACCACGTAGAGCGACCCGTCCGGCGTCATGGCCAAGGAAGTAGAAAACCTCCCAACGCTGATGTGCCGGGAAGCGCTCGTCTCCCCCGGCTCGTAGACGCTGATACCGCCTGTCCAGTTGTAGTCGCTGACATAGACAGCGCCGTCCGGACCTGCCGCCACTCCCAGGGGCTGTCCGGTGACGGAAATCGTTTGTGGGTCATCGGCAGACGCCGGAGCAGCTATGACGGCGGACGCGAGCAGGAGCGCGGCAGCGCCGGCCACGGAGGCCCTAGCGGTGCGCTTTATCGGACCGACGTTCACGTACTTCCCCCAAAACTGTGGCCGACCCCCGCGGCAACCCTCCGATCCTACCGGCACTGCCTGTTCCGGTATTTCGCCCCTGCCTAACACCCGTCCACACCAGGGCCCGGCTGTTCGGTAGTGTCTGTCCATGGACGGCGATACCCTGCTGAATTTTCTGTTGGTCCTCTTTTTTGTGCTGCTGGGCGGGGTGTTCGCCGGCACGGAAATGGCGCTGGTATCCCTGCGCGAGAGCCAGGTGCGCCGGATGGAGAAGTCAGGCAAACGCGGTGCCCGGATCGCGGCGCTGGCCGGGAACCCCAACAGGTTCCTGTCCACGGTGCAGATCGGCGTGACGCTGTCCGGCTTTTTCTCGGCCGCCTATGGCGCCTCCACCATCGCCCCGGATGTCGAACCCCTTCTGGCCGGCGTCGGTTTCGGCGCCGCGGCCGAACCTGTCTCCTTTATCGGGATGACGCTGCTGGTGGCCTATCTCTCCCTGGTTCTTGGCGAACTCGTGCCCAAGCGGCTGGCCATGCAGAGCGCCGTCGGCTTCACCAGAGTCCTCGCCCCTCCCCTGGGCGTGCTGTCCGAAATCATGCGGCCCGCCGTCTGGCTGCTGTCCGTCTCAACGGACGCCGTCGTTCGGCTGTTCGGCGGTGACCCGAACGCCAGGCAGGAGAGCGTCAGCTCTGAAGAATTATGGGACATGGTGGCCGAGAGCGACATGCTGGAAGAGGACAGCCGCAGCATCCTCTCAGACGTCTTCGCCGCCGCGGACCGCTCCCTCCAGGAAGTCATGCGCCCACGCACCGACGTGACGTTCATCAACGGCAACCTCACCATCGCCGAGGCGTTCAGCATGGTCAGGGACGGGCCGTTCTCACGCTATCCGGTGATCGACAAGACGCCCGACGACGTCCTCGGCTTCATCCACGTCCGTGACCTCGTACCGCTCAACGGTAAGCACGACGACGGCCAGGTGCGGGACATCGTCCGGGAGATCCTTCCGCTGCCGGGCACCAACAAGGTGCTGCCGTCACTGCAGCGCATGCGCAGGCTGGGCCAGCACATCGCCCTGGTGGTGGACGAATACGGCGGCACGGACGGGATCGTCACGCTGGAGGACCTGGTGGAAGAGCTGGTGGGTGAGATTTACGACGAGTACGACGCCGGCTCGGCTGCGGAGAACCGTGTCACCAAGGCCGACGGCTCGGTGGACGTCGACGGCGGGTTGATTCTTAAGGAGTTCGCCTCTGCCTCCGGAGTCGAGCTGGCCGAGGGGCACTACGAGACGGTGGCCGGGTTTGTGATTGACCGGCTGGGGCGCCTTCCCCGCATTGGTGACAGCGTGGAAGCGGACGGCCATGTGCTGACGGTGACGGCGATGGACCGGCTGCGCGTTTCCCGGATTCGCGTGACGCCCCGTTCCGTGGAACCTGGTGCTCCGGGTCCGCCGAAGTCCTGATCCGTTGGCCTACCGGCTCCGGGATCAGGCGGTGATGTCCCGCCGGCGAAGGGAGTAGGCGGCGATGGCGGCGCCTGCGGCGGCAACGACAACCAGCCCCAGCGCCCCTGCCTGGTTAAAGGCTTCCACAGGCATGGCGGACGAGTGCCGGAACGGGCTCAGGTCCTGCAGCCATACCGGCAGGGCGAACAACTCACCGAACTCGCCCACAATGATCCCCGCCGCAAGCATCCCCCACCCGAGCAGGATGGCGAGCCGGGGTGCAACCGCAAACGAAACCGACGCGGCCGCCAGGAACACCAGTGCTGCGGGAACATGCGCCAGCGCCGCCGGAACCAGAGACCAGACCGGACCGTCCGAGGTGCCGGACAGCGCCAGGCCGACGGCGGCAGCGACACCAGCGGTTGTGGTGACGGCCGCTGCGGACAAGGCAGCGATGACCAGGTTCGCGCCAAGCCAGCGGACCCGGGTGACCGGCGCGGAGAGCAGGAGCTCCGCCCGGCCTTCGGCCTCCTCCGCGCGCAGCCGCAGCACCGCCTGGATGCCCGCGGCCGCCGCAAACACCCCTGCCACGCCAAGCAGGGCGGTGACGAAAATGTCGATCAGCCCTGCCCGGCCGCCGGGAACAAGCCGGGCAATGAGGTCCCTCAGGGGCGCCAGGCCGGACACGGTCTCGGAGACAGCCGGTCCAAGGGCACCTGCCACTGCCCCCAGGACCGCCGCCCCAACGCACCAGCCGGCCACTACTCCCCGTTGCAGGCGCCAGGCGAGGCCAAAGAATGAGGTGCCGCCCACCCCTGCCCGTTCCCTGCCCGGGAGCTCGGGCAGCATGCTCGCCCCCAGGTCCCGCCGTCGTCGGATGAGCACCGCAGCAGCCCCCAGAGCCAATCCGGCAGCAAGCGGCACCAGCAGCGCGGACAGGTCCGGGGCAGTGAACGGCCGGGAGCGCTGGCCCCAGCCAATGGGCGACAGGAGCGACGGCCAGGCACTGGTCACGTGCAGCAGATCCGCCGCTGGAGTGCCCAACGCGTCCCCGACGCCGCGGAGCAGATAGGCCACACCCACAAGGCCCGCGGCGGCCCCGTTTGCGCTCCTGCCCGAGGGCAGGACCTGGGCAACCACGGCGGCGAGACCAACAAAGAAAACGCCGACAACCCCGACGGCGGCAGCGGCGGCCACGGCACCGGCAGCCGGCAGCCCGGCCGCGACGAAAGCAGCCGCAACAAAGGCGGCCAGCAGCAGATTCGCGGCCGCACCCAACAGAAGCGTCGCCGCCAAGGGTGCCGTTCGCGGCACCGGAACCGCCCCGAGGAGTTCGGCCCGTCCGAGCTCCTCGTCTGCGCGGGTGTGCCGCACCACCAGGAAAGTGCTCATCAGTCCGGCCAGGACCGCCGTGAAGGCGTAACCCTGGAAGAACACCACGGCACCAACGCCGGTCCCGTCCGGCAGGCCGCGCAGGAAGAGGAAGGCCGGGTTCGATGCCGCCAGGGCCAGGATCGCGGCCTGCGCCGCCTCGTCCCCGAACTGCGTGGCGACAGCCTTTGACGTGGCAAAACTGAGCAGCGAGATGCCCAGGATCCAGACCGGCAACGTAACCCTGTCCCGGTGCGCCTGGGACAGGACCAGCCGCAGCATGCCGCCCATCACTTGACCTCGCTGTCCACACGGTCCTTGCCGCCGTCACCGTAGTGGCGCAGGAACAGGGATTCAAGGGACGGCGGGGCCACCGACAGGCCGCTGACTCCCGGCTCCGCGATGCCGGCCAGGACGGACCCGAGGTCCCCGGCGTCGGCATCAAACTCCGCTGCTCCATCAGCGATGCTGACCCCATGCGTGCCAGGCAACGCCGCCAGCCGTGCCGGATCAGCGAGACCCGTCACGCGGAAGTGTGTGCGCTGCAGGTGCCGCAATTCGCCGAGCGTCCCGGTTTCCACGGTGGCTCCAGACCGGATGATGGTCACGCGGTCGCAGAGCTGTTCCACCTCGCTGAGGATGTGGCTGGACAGCAGCACAGTGGCCCCGTCCCTGCTGACTCTTTCGATCTGGCGGCGGAACACCGCGTCCATCACCGGGTCCAGTCCCGCGCTGGGCTCATCCAGCAGATACACGCGCGCGGGCCGGGCGAACGCTGCAATGAGAGCCACCTTTTGCCGGTTGCCCCGTGAGTAGGTCCGCGTTTTCTTCCGCGGATCAAACTCGAACTCCTCGATCAGGTCGCGGCGCAGCTTCCCCTCTGCGCCGCCGCGGAGGCCGGTGACCAGATCGATGACTTCCCCGCCCGACAGGTTGGGCCACAGGCTTATATCACCCGGGACGTAGGCGATCTCCCTATGCACCGCGACAGGGTCCGCCCAGGGTTCTATCCCATGGACCCGCGCTGTTCCCGCAGTAGGGCGGATAAGCCCCAAGAGGATCCTCAGCGTAGTGGATTTGCCGGCGCCGTTGGGGCCGAGGAAGCCGTGGACCTCGCCCGGGTTCACGATCAGGTTCAGGCCATTCAGGGCCCGGGTCCTGCCGAAGTTCTTGACCAGTTCCCGCACTTCTACGACGGGTTGTGCTGCTGAATCCATCTGCGTCCGCTCCTCAGGTCGTCATACGAACGCCCGAGGCGGCGCCGGGGCGTTCCGCAGGCATCGCCTACGGGCCGACCAGGCTTCCCGGCTCTCCGATCCACAGCATACAAGCGCAGGAACGGGCTAGGAAGACCGCAACATCCTGTTAGCCGCCAGTCCGCCCGCAAGCCGTCCGGGGCCGCCGGCTGTCATGCCACAAGCTTGGCCACCAACTCCCCGCGGCTGCCCACGCCCACCTTCCCGTACAGCGATTTCAGGTGGTCATGCACGGTGTGCGGGGAGATGAACAGGTGCCGGGCGATGTCCGCTGTCGGGTTCCCGGCCAGCACCTCCAGGCAGACCTCGCGCTCGCGGGCGGTGACCCCGTAAGCCATCAGCAGCAGGCCGGCCAGGTCGTGGGTGGTGGCCGGCTCCACTGTGACCACCATCTGCCCGGGATCGTCACCGGTGATTAGGCGGCTGGCCTGCAACACTACCCAGTTGTTCCCGGCGTCCCGCATCCTGGCCCGGGCCGTTCCAGACGCGGCGGCGTGCGCCTGCGCCATCACCGAGTACAATGTCATGCTGAACCGGCCGGGCGCCGCCTCCTCCACTTCGGCCAGCCATTCTGCGGCGGCGGTGGTGGCCGCCCGCAGCTCGCCGTGCTGCCCGGCCAGGACGATCACCGGCCCGACGGCGGCTGGCCCCGTCTGGTGCCGTACCCGGACAGCGATCCTGGTTGCCGCTGCCAGGGTTGCCGCCACTGCGCGCAGGAACTCCACCTCGCGGTCCGTGAAGTCGTGGCCGGCGTCCCGGAAGATGCTTCCGACTCCCCAGCACGCGTCGTCTATCCGGAATGCTGCGCGCAGCTCGTGTTCCAGCCCTTGCGGCTTCAGCAGTTCGTTGATCCGGACGCTGCGGACCACGTCCCGGTGCGGGGCGTCCGAGATCCTCGCGACGGGCTGGGGGCGCCGCAGCAGCTCAACGAACCTGTTCGGTTCCTGGCCGGTGTACTCGGTCTCGGCGAAGCGGAGGGCGTACTCCTCGTACTCGGCCTCGCCCACGGGCCACGGCCGCCAGTTGGTTACGGAGGTCATCACCAGGGTCTCGGGGTCGACGGCGGCCCAGCAGCCCTGCTCGAACGGCACCTCCCGCTGTACGACGGCGAGAGCCGAGGCGTGCAGGTCGGCCGGGTTCATTCCGCTGGCGGCGAGGGCGGCGATGTCCCGCCGGGCATGCTCAGCGCGCTCCTCCCACATAGCTCCAGTATCCGCCCACGGGGTGGCAGTGCAATCCCCTAATTTGGGGGTTCCTCACGCACCCCGGAACCCCCGGCGCGGGGATCGCGGCCGGTCGCGCCGGCGTCGTACTTTTTCTTTATGAACGCCGTCTCCCAGATTTTCGCGGTACTCGCCGCCGTGATCTACATCGTGGTGTTCCCGCTGGAAAGCTTCCTGATGCACCGGCCGGGGGCGCAGAAGTTCCTGAGCACGCCGCCGCAGAATGTTCCGGCCGTGATGATGTGGGCCATCCCCACAGGGTTCCGCAACCTGGTAATCGGCCTGGGGGTCCTCGCCGGGGTGGTGGCGGTGAACACCGGTTATGTGGTGGTGGGCTACACCCTGGTGATCTATTGCTGCCTGAACATGGTGCTGACCGCTCCGGCCATGTTCTTGGCGGACATGCAGGGCCACTACCCCCGGAAGGGCGACAGCATTCCGGGTACCCTCGGCGCCACTGTACCGGCCCTCATCGCACTGATTACATTGCCGCTCTGACCTGGCCCTGCCTGCTACGCCACCGACGCCGTGGACACTCTCGGAACAGAATATCCACGGCTTTTTCAAGTTGCCGGTGACTGGCACTCGCAGGCGACGCCATCGAAGTCACCATCCAGTCCCGCCCCGATGGCTGGTGGGCAAAGGCTTAAGTGCGCTGGGACAGGTTGAGGATGTTGCCCTCACTGTCCAGGAACCAGGCGGACTTTCCCCAGTCGTCGGTGGCAAGGCCGTTCTCTGTCTTCAAGCCGGGCTGGTCGTAATCCTCAAACACAACACCCCGGCTCCGCAGTTCCTCCATCTCCCGTTCGATGTTGTCCGTCTCCCAGCCCATCTGGGTGTTTTTTGCTGTCCCTGCGTTGTCTGTCTGATAAATGAGGAAGCCCGTTCCATTGCCGCAGCGGTACAGGAGGCTGTACTCCTCCATGGCTTCCGAGGACTCAAGTCCCAGCTTGGCGCGGTAGAAATCCCTCGCCCGGTTGATGTCCTTCGCGGGCAGGACAGCCATGATTGCAGAATCCTTGAGCATGATGATCCCTTTGTGCATTTATTCGCGTTGGCGGCGTTGCTCTCCCCCGTTCGCGGTTCCGGAACAACAGAAACGGACCCGCGTAGCCGTCCGTCCGCCGAGTGTCAGGGCGGCCACCTGGGACTCTGAAGCGCCCCGCCAGCCGTCATCGGCGCGAGGGTCCCCGAAGCTTACGTGCCCATTATGGAACTGTTCGAGAGCGACGGAAATAGGGTTTTGTCCTCTTTCCCGCTGCTGCTGCCAGCCTTAGAGTTTCGACAGGCCCACCTGCCGGACCTATTACCGGAGCACCTTGGGAAAGGAATTGCGGTGGACAAGTCAGTCCCGCTGGAGCGCATGGTGTTCTTCAGTGACGCGGTCTTTGCCATCGCGTTGACCCTGCTGGCCCTGGACCTGAAACTGCCGGTGGGAATCCCGCCGGAGCGCCTGAACGTTGAACTGGTAGGCGCCCTCCCGGAGCTGTTCGCCTTTGTGCTGTCCTTCATCATCATCGCCCGGGTGTGGATGTCCCACCACACCGACTTCTTCCGCATCCGGGAATTCAGTTCAAGGCTGGCCTGGCTGAACATGCTGCTGCTGTTCTTCATCGTGATGCTGCCCGCCACCACGTCGGTGCTGAGCGACTACGGCGGCAATCCGAGTCCGTGGCCGAGCGTGCTCTACGCGGCCACAATCTCCGGCGTCTACTTCACCCTGGCCGGTATGTGGAGTTACGCCTGGCGCAAGGGCCTGACAGATGACACGGTGGATGACCACGAGCACCGGCGGGTGTTCCGGGCCCGGATGACGGCGCCGGCGGTGTTCCTGCTCAGCATCCCGGCCGCGTTTTTCCTCACCAGCAACACACCGTATTTGTGGTTCCTGATTGTGCCCGCCGCCCTCATCTCCCGGCGTCTGTCCCGCCGCAAGGCAAACCTGGGGTAATAACCGCGGACACTCTGGAAGAGTTCGTATGCTGGCCGCTGAGTCCCGCCGTCGGGATCCCTTGCCCGTCCGTTCCCTTAGGCCTTGTCGCGGGCTTCCCGCAGATGCTGCTCAAGTTTGGCCTCCGCGTCCCGCCGCCGGTAGCCGATGGAGCGGGCCTGTTCAGCCGTGGGATGGCGGTGCTCCCGCTCCCAGGCGTGGTCATTTACCCCGGTTACAGGCACGGCGTCATTGTCCAGTTGGTTGTTATCACCCATACCGGATGGTCTCACACACGCGGGCGCGCGAACAGGCCAGCACGCAGTCGCCGCAGACATTAGGGGGAACGGGCGGCGCGACTGCCACCGGCCCCGGCTGCCGCCTTCCGCCGGATATCGGCCGGCTTCGGCTGTGTCAGAGGTACTGGCCGGGAAGCTCGACGTCGTCTCCCGGGTTTGGTTCCCCGCTCGCGCTCTGCCCGGGAGTGCCGCCCTCCAGCAGGACAGCCGGCAGGCTACCGGGTGGATCAGGGAGGGGAAGCTGCAGGGGTGCCAGCATCTGCTGCGTTGCTGCCTGCCTCGCCTCAAGGCTCGACTGGATGTCCTGCACAAGACCGTCAATCCACCCGGAGAGCTGCGCCTGTCCGATCCGCAGTTCTTCCTGCGACACGGAAGATCCACTGGTCAGCGGCTGCCACAGCCGCTGCAGTTCAGCTGCCGGGCCCGGCGCCAGGCCGTCCCGGAGTTCCTCCACGGAGCGCTGGTGAACGTGCGCCAGCCTTAACCTTGCGTTGTCATTCAGCGGTCCGGTGCGCACTTCGTCCAGGAGCCGGATGAGGCTGGTCCCGACACGCACCACCTTCGCCGGGTCTTCGGCCAGGCCTCCGAGCAAGCTGCCGGCAAGGCCGTCGCCGCCGTGATCATGGGGCGCGCTTTCGGGTCCGGTACTCATGGTGCTTCCTCTCAGTCCGCCTGACCGTTTCCGGATGGGGTTGGTACGGCTCAGCAACGCCACGAATGCGGACGCATCAAGGTAAGCCTACTTACTATCGGTCTCTTGGCCGCATTGTTGCGCCGAAGCCCCTACGCGGCCTCGGCAGTTCACGACGTGTCAGACGGCGGGCGCCAGGTTTCTCTGAACCCTTGGCGCCCCTGGTGGCTACTTTCGGATTTCCGCCACCCGCAGCCGGACCATCTCCGCCACTACGTCATCAGGTACGGGGTAGTCGGGCGTGAACCGGACGGTTCCCTTGGACAGCGAGTATCCACCGAGCTGAGACGCGACTGCCTCCACCACTGCGGGCGAGAACGGGAAGATGGACAGGTGCCTGGCTGCCGCCACCACACTGATCAGGGGCTTGCCGTCCAGCTTCAGGGCCGGCATCCCGTAGCTCATACCCTCCTCGGTGTCCGGAGCGATGCCCCGAGCAACGTCTATGACGCGCTGAAGGCAGCTTTTGTCCGGCTCGGACGTAGCTGCGAGGGAATCATCAACAGCACCCATGCGGTCATCATAGCGCCGCCAAGCGCGGACGGCGGCGGACGTCTCCGCCTGCTCCCGGCCCCTTCCCCTCCCGGCTTCACCACGGAATCATAGGCTGTGAATTCGCCTTCGTTGTGCAAAGGCGCCCCGCGGAAGGAATTCAAGGATGAGCTACGAAACGGACCCCCGGGTGGACGACTACATCAACCCCCTCCCGCCCTGGCAGCAGGATATTTGCCGGAAGGTGCGCGACCTTGTCCACGCTGCAGATCCGGGCGTTGAGGAAACCATCAAACGGACTGTTCAGCCGTACTTCGTCCTGCAGGGCAACATCTGTGCGCTGCTCGCGGCCAAGGACCATGTGAACGTTTTCCTGTACGACGGCGGAATCGCCCCCGACCCGCATCACATCATCACCGCCGGCCACGGCAACAAGACCGGCCGGACAATCTCCTACCACGAGGGCGAACCCATCAACGAGGAAGCCCTGCTGGAGATGTTCCGGGCGATCATAGCCAACAACCGCGCCGGCGGCTGGCGGAAAATTAAGGCGGAGCAGTAGGCGCCCCGGTTCGTCCCCTGAATAGAGCAGGGAATACCCGAGGGACTTTCCTGCCGGGGGGTGACGCACGTCAAGGTTCCGGTCCTTGTGGCCCCGCCAACAAGGCAGCATGCTTATTAGCAGAACTAATTAGCATTGCTAAACATCTTCGGGAGGCGCATCGCGGGCGTGAACACCAAAATCAAGGACACAAAAGCTGAACAATCAGCCAGCGCCGACAACCTGGCGATAGACCTTCGTACGGCCGTGATGCGCACATCCCGCAGGCTCCGCGTGGAAGCAACCGGCGATGTCATCACCCCCGGCCAGTACACGGTGCTGGCCCAGTTGAACGCCAACGGGGCGCAGACCCTCCGCGCACTCGCCGACCGGGAGCACGTGCAGGCCCCCTCCATGACACGGATAGTCAACGCGCTCGCAGAGCAGGGCTTCGTGTCCAGGTCCGCAAATCCCGACGACGGCAGGCAGGTCCGCGTGGAGATCACCGATGCGGGCCGTGCAGTACTGGCCGAAGCCAGGAACCAGCGGACAGCGTGGCTGGCCCAGCGGGTGGCGGGCCTGAGCGAAGAGGACCGGATGGTCCTCAGCCGCGCGGCGCACCTCATGCAGGAGATGAGTGGCAAATGAGCGCCATGTTCGGGGCTTTGGAAAACCGCAACTACCGGATCTGGGCCGGCGGGGCGCTGGTATCCAATGTGGGTACTTGGATGCAGCGGGTGGCGCAGGACTGGCTGGTGCTCACGGTCCTCACGAACCACTCGGGGGCTGCAGTGGGCATCACCACTGCCCTTCAATTCCTTCCCATGCTGCTGCTCGGCCCGTACGGCGGAGTGCTGGCGGACCGGTACCGGAAGCGGAAAATCCTGCTGTGGACGCAGGTTGCCATGGGACTCACCGGCTTGGCGTTGGGACTCCTGGTGGTGACCGGCACCGCCCAGCTGTGGCACGCCTACCTGGCAGCCCTCTGCCTTGGAATCGCCGGTGCCATTGATGCACCGTCCCGCCAGGCGTTCGTTTCGGAGCTTGTGGGACAGGACAAGATCTCCAACGCGGTGGCATTGAACTCCGCTTCGTTCAACACCGCGCGCCTCACCGGCCCCGCCATCGCCGGTTTGCTGATCGCCTGGGTGGGCACCGGCCCGGTGTTCCTGATCAACGCCACCAGCTTCGCCGCCGTCATCATTTCGCTGTTCCGGATCCGCACTCCGGAACTGGCCCCCGCTGCCCAAGCCAGCCGCGGGAAACACCAGGTCGCCGAAGGCGTGCGCTACGTCCGCCGAAGGCCCGATCTCGTCCTGATCATGGTCCTGGTGGGTATCCTTGGGGCCTTCGGCATGAACTTTCCCATCATCAACGCGCTGATGGCGACCGTCGAGTTCGGGATGGGCCCCGGCGAGTTCGGGCTCCTCGGCTCCATCATGGCGGTGGGCACACTGGCCGGCGCGCTGCTCGCCGCCCGCAGGGCGGGGCCGCGGCTGCGGTACCTGCTCGGCGGGGCACTCGGGCTCGGGTTGTTTACACTCCTGGGGAGCGTGTCGCCGTCGTTCTGGTTGTATGCGGCGGTGCTGATCCCTGTGGGCTTGGCGTCCATCACATTTTTGAACAGCTGCAACACCAGCATCCAGCTCTCGGTGGAACCCCAGTTCCGGGGGCGTGTACTGGCCCTGTACCTGGCGGTTTTGCAGGGCGGAACAGCCGTGGGGGCGCCGCTGATGGGCTGGATCGGCTCGGAGTTCGGCGCGCGCTGGTCCGTGGCGGCCGGCGGTGCGGTGGTTCTGGTGACTGCGCTCTTCGCCGTGATCGTGGTCAGCCGCCGGAGCAGCATGAGCCTCCGGGACAATCTCCGGATTGTGTTCCGGAGGCGGCGCCAGCCCGCCCTCTAAGAGCGGCGTGCTGTCGGGCGCGTTCGTTGGCGGGGAAAGAGAACTGCCCTTTATTTCCCTGCTGCGGCGATGGCCCGGCGGACTGCCCTGCCGGCCACGGAGACCAACGGCACCAGGCACACCAACGTGGCAATCGTGTTCGGTTCGAACACAGCTCTTCCCTTGACGGTGCGGTAAACACCGAGCGGGAGCACTGCTCCCCCACCGCCGCCGCCGGACGGGCCGCCTTCGGATTCGCTGCCGCCGCCGAAACCAAACCAGACAAGCGCCACCGGGATGATCTCCTCCCCGCCCACGTTGAGAGGATCCCCGTAAGCCTTGGAAACACTCATATTCCTGAAGGTCTCCGCGAGGGAGGCCAAGGTATCAGCCATGGACTGATTTTACCGCCGGCGCAATGGCGCGCCCATGACGCACTCTGCGGCTCACCGGATTATCGGCCGGCGCGCTGAGGCTGGCCCAGCACCACATTCACCGGTTCCTTACCTTCCAGCATCAGCCCGATCTGCTGCCTGATCAGCCGGACCATCCGCGGGAACATCGCCGAGCTGGCCCCGCCCACGTGAGGCGTGATCAGCACGCCCGGGGCAGTCCAAAGCGGGTGTCCGGCCGGCAGCGGTTCCGGGTCCGTGACGTCAAGAGCAGCCCGCAAACGGCCCGACGAGGTCTCCGCCAGCAACGCCTCCGTGTCCGCCACCGGGCCGCGGGCAACGTTCACCAGCAGGGCGCCGTCGGGCATGGCAGCCAGGAACTTCCGGTCCACCAACTGCCGGGTCTGCTCGCTCAGGGGAACGCTGACCACCACGATCTCGTGCAGGGGCAGCTGCTCGTACAGGGAGTCGATCCCGAAAATTTTTCCACCGGAGTCCTCGCGCTCGCGGCTGCCCATCCGGGTGACCTCGGTTTCGAAAGGAAGCAGCCGCGCCTCGATGGCCTTGCCCACTCCCCCGTAGCCCACCAGCAGCACGCGCCGGTCGGCCAGGCTGGGCCGCTGGCTGTTGTCCCACGTCCCGCTGGCCTGGTTCCGCACAAAGTCCGACATTCCGCGCTGGCTGGCGATCATCATCCCGACGGCAAGCTCCGCCGTCGACGTCTCATGGACGCTCGCCGCGTTGGCAAAAACGGAACCGCTGGGCAAAACGTCCTCGACGCCGTCGTACCCGATGGACTGGCTCTGGATCAGGCCAATCGCCACAGACTCCAACGCAGACAGCACCTCCGGCCCCCGCATATAGGGCGGCACCACGATGTCAAACCTCTCTGCGGGAGCAGGGCCGGCGAAGTCCCACAACAGGAACTCGACGCCGGCAACCGGCTCAAGCGCCTCCAGCAGTTTCTGGTCGGGCACAGAGACCCGCAGCGGGGCCGTCACGCTGCCAACCTCTGTTTACCGTCGGCGGCCACCACTACCTGCTCAGCTGGATTCATAAGGGCGAGTTTAGTACCGGGCTGCGTTCCAGACCCTCCCGACCAGCACGCTGGACCTACACACCCCGCCGGGCTCCGAGTCAACTTCGACCCCTCCGCCGTAAGTTGGTAGAGGTTAAGGGATGCATGACCTTCTGAATCCCGCTCTGCCCTTCATTGCCGTCACGCTTGCTGTGGCCGCAGGTTTGGTCCTGTCCTGGCTGCTCCGCAAGCTTGTCCTTCGCCTCAACCGCAAGCGTCCGGAGCTGCAGGCCACCTCCCGGGTGGCCCGGCAGCCGTTACGCCTGGCCCTCTGTCTCATCGGCGTCCGGACCGCGCTGGGACTGACGGCCGGAGGTGAAGGCTGGCTTCCCGCCGTCAACCACCTGCTGGTAATAGCCCTGATTGGTTCGCTGGCGTGGCTGGCCGTGGCGGTACTGCTGATCATCGAAGCGGTGGTGCTGGGCCGTTACAGCGTGGACGTGGCGGACAACCGGCGGGCCCGCCGGCTTCGGACCCAGATGATCCTGGCCAGGCGGATCGGCGTGGCACTGGTGGTGGTCCTCGCCGTCGGGTCAGTCATGCTCACTTTCCCGGCCATCCAGGCACTGGGGGCCGGGCTGCTGGCCTCCGCCGGCGTGATCTCGATCGTGGCCGGCCTCGCCGCACAGACCTCGCTGGTGAACGTCTTCGCCGGCATGCAGCTGGCTTTCACGGACGCCATTCGCGTGGACGATGTGGTGGTGGTCCAAAAGGAATGGGGCCGGATCGAAGAAATCACCCTCACCTACGTGGTGGTGCACATTTGGGACGACCGGCGCCTCATCCTGCCCTCCACCTACTTCACCACTACACCTTTCGAGAACTGGACCCGCCGCCAGTCGGAGGTGATGGGCACCGTGGAGTTCGACCTCGACTGGCGCGCCCCGGTTGAGGACATGCGCACGGAACTGCGCACGGTCCTGGCCGGAACGGACCTGTGGGACCAGCGCGTGGGCATCCTGCAGATCACTGATGCCACGGGCGGGTTTGTCCGGGTGCGAATCCTGGTCAGCGCAGCGGACAGTGCAGCGCTCTTCGACCTGCGTTGCCTCGTCCGCGAAGCCATGGTCGCTTTCCTGCAGCAGGGCCATCCGGAGGCGCTCCCCCAGCAGCGCTGGACAGAGGCGGCGTCCGACGGCGGTTCCTCCTCCCGCCGTCAGCAGCCGCTGCGCGGACTGGGAACCTCCGCCCGGGACGGTTCGCGCGCTCCGGCAGATCCGCACGAATCGCAGCTCTTCACGGGTTCGATCGAGGCTGTGCAGCGCTCCCGCGCCTTCACCGGCCCGGGCGAGGACGTCTTCCAGGACCGGGACCAGACGATGGCGTCGAGGAATTGAAAGACCCTTGATAGGTGACCGGATGGTCACCTATCATTGTTTCCATGGATGCCGTGTTCAAGGCACTCTCCGACCCCACCCGCCGGGATCTGCTCGACGAGCTCTTCCGGGAAGACGGGCAAAGCCTCGGTGCCCTCGAGGGCCGCTTCGAAATGACCCGCTTCGGGATCGCCAAGCACCTCAAGATCCTGGAAGAGGCCGGCCTGGTGGTGACCCGCCGTCGGGGGCGTGAAAAGCTGCATTTCCTGAACCCGGTTCCCATCCGGCTCGTCCACGACCGCTGGGTGAGCAAATATGCAGAACCATGGGCCGCTGGCCTCAGCGACCTCAAATCCAGATTGGAAAGTCCCATGGAAAAAATCTTCGAGATCTATATCAAGACCACGCCCGAACGGCTCTGGCAAGCCATTACGGACAGCGAGATCCGCAGCAAGTACCAGTTCGGGAACACCATCGAGGCGGACTGGACGCCCGGCGGGCGCTTCACCATGAACAACACCAAAGCCGACGCGCCGCTGGGCGAAGGCGAGAACCTTGAGGTGGACCCGTCCCGCCGGCTGGTCCAGACCATGCGCGCACTGTGGGGTGAGGACGTGAAAGCTGAGGGAACCTCAAAAGTCACTTGGGACATCGAGCCCGTGGGCGATTCCTGCCGCCTGACGGTCACCCACAGCGACCTCCGGGAAGGCGCCAATGAGCAGCTCTACGGCGGCTGGCCGATGATCCTTTCCGGCCTGAAGACCTGGCTGGAAACCGGGGAGAAGCTCACCACGCCCGGGTCACTGCTGTACACCTGAGCTCACTGATGCACACCTCAAAACGGGCGACGGCGGGGGGCGCTAACCGGCCGGTGGCCGGTTGGTGCCGTCCTATCCCCTCCTCCGCAGGTCGCGCGTGGCCACCAGCGAGCCGCCGATGAACAGCACGCCCAGGACCACGATCCCGACGCCCGCGTAGAACCATCCGCCGCGGCCGAAGATCATCAGCGCCGCGCCAAGAATGCACAGGCCCTTAGCGGTGATATCCAGGTACAGCTGCGCCTTTGGAGAAGCCATAGCTCCACGATAAGCCCCGCGGACGCACCTCCGCACGGGCCGTGGAAGTCGCTACGCCTCGCGCTGCCGCCACAACAGGCAGACCCCGAACGTCACCACGCAGAGGACCAGCATGGCAAGCACCATCCGGGCCCAGCTTTCCTGGTCCACGCCGGCCGCCGCGAAGACGCCGATCATCACGGTGGCGGCGATCGTGCCAACGTAACGGCAGGTTTGGTAGATGCCCGCCGCCACGCCCCGTTCCTGCGGCCGGGTGGAAACAAACATGCCCTGGTTCGTAGCGATGCTGACCGTTCCATACGGGACACCCATCAGTGCTGTCAGGACCACCACCAGCGGGATCACCAGGGTTCCGGTCAGCAGCCACATCAAGGCGGCCACGACGGTGAGGAGGACGACGCCGGCTATCAGCACCCGCCGCACCCCGAACCTTCCCATCGCCTTGACCGCCCACGGCGTGGCGATCACTGACATCGCAGCCAGCGGCAGCATCAACAGGCCAACCACGCCGGGATCGTACCCGCCCGCTTCCTGCAGCAGCTGGGGCAGACCGAAGAAGACGAAATAGTAGACGCTGCTGAACAGCGCGAAACCCAGGTACACCAGCATCAGCGGCCGGTTGCGGCCCAGCAGCCTCAAATCCAGGAACGGCCGGTTAAAGCGCAGCTCGCGCCAGGCGAACAGCGCGGCGATCGCTGTTCCGGCGGCCAGCATCCACCAGCGGTAGGCCGGTGCGACATTCAGCGCCGCCATCATCACCAGCAGCAGGGCCGCCACGAAGCAGAAGATCCCGGGGATGTCCGAATCCCTGACCAGCTCCGCCAGGCTGCCCCGTTCCCGGGCTTCATCCTTTGGGGCAGCCTGCCGGACGATCAGCAGCGCTGCGAGCGCAAGCGGAACGTTGATGAGGAACAGTGCCTCCCACCCAACGAAACTGACCAGCAGGCCGCCCACCACAGGCCCCACTGCTGCCGCGGACGTGTTGGCCATCTGGAGCCGGCCCAGCGGGCGGGCGGAGTCAACATTGGCTCGGTGCGCGATGGCTCCCACCATCACAACTGCGCTGGGATAAGCGGTGGCGGTGCCCAGCGCCATCACCGCCCTGGCCACGCAGAGCAGGGCAAAGTCCGGCGCGAGCGGTGCCAGGGCGCAGGTGACGGCCACCAGTGCCATGCCCAGCATGAACATCCGCCGCGGTCCGAACCGGTCGGCAAGCCTGCCCATCACCGGCTGGCCGGCTGCGGAGGCGAGGTAGAAGGATGTGACCACCCAGGTGACGGCGGCGACGTCCAGCCCAAAATCTCCGCGGAGCACTACCAGCGCCACGGCGATCATCGAGGAGTTGAGGGGATTCAGTGCCGTGCCCAGGCTCAGGCCGGCGACGGCCAGGGCAGTCCGCGGATTGTTGCTCACGGAAACAGTCTGGTGCACGCCGCCGCGCCGGCACGACTTTGGTGAACCGAGGGGGCTTTACTCACCAACCTGAACGGGCGGGAACAGTGATTGTTCCACAACTCCGGTGAGCTCGCGGATCACGTCCGCCTGCCCCGGCTCTTCCGTCCCCTCGGGGTTCTCCGTGTAGATGACCAGCACAAACGAGGAGCCCCGATAGCTCAGCACTGCTGCGTCGTGGAGTTCCCCGGCGAACTCGCCGTACTTATGGAACACCTTCACCCCGGCCTGCGACCCGGCGGGAATCAGTTCCTCGTTGTTGGTGTCCTGCATGTAGCCGAGCAACTGGGCAGTGTGGTCCGGGTTCAGCAGGTCCCCGGCATACAACTGCTTTAGGACCAATGCCATTTCGGCGGCCGTCAGCAGATTTTCCTGCGGATCGTAGGCGACGCCGATGGAGGCGGCGTACTCCGTTAACTGCGGGTAGCCCACCGCATCCATCAACAGCAGCCACGAATCGTTGTTGCTCTTGTTCACCATGGACTTGAGCTGGAACGAAGCGTCGTAGTCCCCCAGCGGCTCGTCCAGGGCCGCCTCACCGGTCTCGACGAGGTGGTAGTACGCCGCCGCAATAATGATCTTCGCGGTGCTGGCGGCCGTGAAGGCGTCCTGGTTACCGAAAGTCCTTGCGGCATCGCCGGACACGTCCGCCAGGGCAATCCCAACCCTGTACTCGTCATTCTCATCCAGGACGGACTGGATGCGGTCCTCCAGGGAAGCTGGAGCCACGGCAACAGGGGCTTCGGGGACAGCTGCGGGGACGGGGCCAGCCGGGCCGGAACCGGACCTAACGGCCGCAAACACCACGGCTGCGGTGATCAACAGGGCGGCAAAAGAGAACAACAGCGCCAGCGGCAAAGCCCGGAGTCCCTTCCGGGGGGTACGGAAGTGGCGTCCTGCCGCACGCAGCACTGGGTCGGCCGACATAGAACTCCTGCAAACTCGAGCAACGAAAAAAGGCATCGGGCGCCCAGCGCACACCGATGCTAAGGATGCTGATTAAAGCACAGTAGGTTGGGAGCCGCCTGAGAGCTTGGTTAGCGGGTGCGGGCAGCCAACGCGGTCTCCAGGAATTCCAGGTGGGCGGGGACGGTGCGGACCGTATTCGCCGCGTATTGCGGGTGCTTTGTCAGGAACTTCTTGATGTAGGGGCACACCGGAACAATTCCGAATCCGGCACTTACCGTCTCGTCCAGGGCAACGGTGGCGAGCTGGCCCGCCAAACCTTGCCCGCCGTACTCCTCGTTGATCACAGTGTGGTAGAAAATCCGCTGGGGCGAGCCGGCGCCGTCGTAATCCTTGTAGGCTGCCTTGCCGATCACGGTCCCGGTGTCGAGGATTTCAAAGCGCTGACGGTCAGGGTTGTGGCGGACGGTGATCTGGCTCAAGGGGATCTCCTTCAATGCGGTGGTGTTGCTGCCCGTGCAAAGCCTAACCCGGGCCAGGCAGCCGTTATTTCCGCACCGGGGTCACCATGACCACCGTCCGCCGATCCGCCTCAGCTCAGGTACCCGTTCGGGTTGAGGACGTACTTGGTGGCCGCGCCGGCGTCGAACTCTGCGTAGCCCTTTGGTGCGTCTTCCAGCGTGATGGCCTTGGCGTTGACGTTCTTGGCGATGCTGACCCGGTCATGCAGGATGGCCATCATCAACTGGCGGTTGTACTTCATCACCGGGCACTGGCCTGTGGTGAAGCTCAGCGACTTGGCCCAACCGGTTCCCAGGCTCAGGCTTAGCGCACCCTTCTTGGCGGCTTCGTCAATCCCGCCCGGGTCGCCCGTGACGTACAGTCCCGGGATGCCGAGGGCACCGCCGGCAGCGGTGATGTCCATCAGGGAGTTCAACACCGTAGCAGGTGCTTCCTCCGCTTCCTTCCCGTGGCCGTGCCCGCGCGCTTCAAAACCCACGGCGTCCACGCCACAGTCCACTTCCGGTACGCCGAGGATCTGTTCAATTTGCTCCGCAGGTCCCCCCTTGGTCAGGTCCACAGTTTCACAGCCGAAGCTGCGTGCCTGCGCCAGCCGGTCCTCGTTAAGGTCGCCCACAATTACGACGGCGGCGCCCAGCAGGTGCGCGCTCGTCGCCGCTGCCAGGCCCACGGGTCCGGCGCCGGCAACATAGACAGTGGACCCCACGCCGACTCCGGCGGTGACGGCGCCGTGGTAACCCGTGGGGAAGATGTCCGACAGCATGGCCAGGTCCAGGATCTTCTCCATGGCCCGGTCCTTGTCCGGGAACTTCAGCAGGTTCCAGTCGGCGTACGGCACCAGCACGTAGTTCGCCTGTCCGCCTACCCAACCACCCATGTCCACGTAGCCGTAGGCGCTTCCTGGCCGGTCCGGGTTCACGTTCAGGCAGATGCCGGTCTTGCGTTCCTTGCAGTTCCGGCAGCGCCCGCAGGCGATGTTGAACGGGACCGAACAGAGGTCTCCGACCTTGATGAACTCGACATCGCGGCCCACCTCCACCACTTCGCCGGTGATCTCGTGGCCCAGCACCAGGTTTGGCGGGGCTGTGGTGCGTCCGCGCACCATGTGCTGGTCCGATCCGCAGATGTTGGTGGCCACGGTCTTGAGGATTACCCCGTGGTTAACGGGGCGGCCCACGTTCGCGGGGTTAACGCCGGGCCCGTCCTTGAGCTCGAAGGTGGGATAGTCAATGTCGATCAGTTCGACTTTCCCAGGCGCTTTGTAGGCAACGGCTTTGTTCCCTGTCATCTGTATCTCCTGTTGTCAGGCTTGCCGGGTGGGGCAGCCATGATTGAGTCGTGATGTACCCCTGCAGGCAGTGCACGGCGCCGATCTAATGGCGCTTCCTTGTTGCCGGGGATCAGGTGCGAACGCTCCTGGGCTGGGGTCTGCCCAGTCTAGGTGCGGTCAGGGAAGCTGATCCAGAGTCATAAGCGAGGGGCCTCTACCCTTTTTTCGATTAGGGGTTTTGGGAACCCGATGACTTCAGCCGCGAAGCCTTGTAGTGTCGGCCACGGGAACGCAGCAAACAGTCAAACCAACTCATAACGGGGAGCAAACCATGGCAGTCAGTGACGAAGAAGCACAAGTATTGGACCAGTGGAGCAACCGGCTTGCCCAGGCTCTGCAAATCCTGGACATGGACGTGGACAATGAACTGCTTCTGGACCTGGCCCGGAAGTCCGCGGAATCTGTCATCCACCCGGCGGCGCCGGTCACCACCTTCTTGGTGGGCTATGCGGCTGGACTGGATGCGGGCACTGGCAGCGCGGGCACGCGGGAAGCCTCGCGCGCCTCTGTGGAGAAGGCGGCCCGCGTTGCTTTCCAGCTTTGTGAAGACGGCCAGGACGGCGGCCCGGCCAGTAAGGGATGGGCGGACACCGCCCAATAACCGCCGGGCCCGGCCGGGTGCGCTATCCCGCTGCGGTGGGCTCCTCTTCAAGTACCTGCACGGGCTCAAGCCGCACGACCACAGCCTTGGACACGGGCGTCTGGCTGCCTTCTGCCACACTCTCCAGCGGCACCAGGACGTTGGCTTCCGGATAATAGGCCGCAGCGCATCCCCGCGCTGACGGGTAGGACACCAGACGATAGTTCCGCAGTACCCGCTCAACGTTGTCCGGATACACGCCGCGGACATCCACATGCTGCCCGTCCTCGAGCCCCAGTTCGGCCAGGTCCGCCGGGTTCACGAACACCACTTCGCGGCCCTTTTTGATGCCCCGGTACCGGTCGTTGTGGCCGTAGATGGTGGTGTTGAACTGGTCGTGCGAGCGCATGCTCTGCAGGATCAGAGTGCCTGCAGGCCGTTCCACATGCTCGAGTTCGTTCACGGTGAGCATGGCCTTGCCGGTGGGCGTGTGGAAGGTGCGCGAGTCCCGGGGTCCATTGGGCAGGATGAACCCGCCGTCCTGCCGGATTTTCCGGTTGTAGTCCTCGCAGCCAACCACCACGTGGGAGATATGGTCCCGGATCAGGTCGTAGTTCTTTTCGAAACCGCCCCAGTCAGCGGAGAGCTTGTTGCCGAGCACCCGCTGAGCAAGCCGGCAGACGATCGCAACCTCGGAAAGCAGCCCCGGCGCTACTGGCTCAACAGTGCCGTGGGAGGCGTGCACCGCACAGACAGTGTCCTCCACTGAGACGAACTGGGGCCCGGACTCCTGCCGGTCGATCTCCGTGCGTCCCAGCGTCGGCAGAATCAAGGCCTCGGTCCCCGTCACGGCGTGGGAATGATTGAGCTTGGTGGAGATCTGGACCGAAAGATCCGTGTTTTCCATCGCCCTTTCAGCCTCATGGGTGTCTGACATGGCGCCCACGAAATTGCCGCCCATGGCTATGAACACTTTCATGCCGCCGTCGCGCATCTGCCGGATGGTTTCCACCGCATCCGCGCCATGGTCCCGCGGTGGTTTAAAGTTGAATTCCTTACCCAGGGCGTCCAGGAACGCCGGCGGCATCTGCTCCCAGATGCCCATGGTGCGGTCCCCCTGGACGTTGCTGTGTCCGCGGATGGGTGAGGCCCCGGCGCCGGGCTTGCCGATGTTTCCGCGCAGCAGCAACAGGTTGATGATCTCCTTGATGGTGGCGACGCCCTTTTTCTGCTGGGTAATTCCCATGGCCCAGGTGATGATCACCTTCTCCGCGCGGAGGTACCGGTCAGCCAGTTCGTCGATCTCCTCGGCACGCAGCCCCGTAGCCTCAAGGACGGCTGACTCGTCCAGTTCAGCAAGGTGCGCCCGGAGCTCCTCAAGCCCCTGGCAGTGTTCCTCAAGGAACTGATGGTCCAGCACGGTACCCGGATTCGCAGCCTCGGCATCAAGCACGCGCTTGGACACCGCCTGCAGCAACGCCATATCGCCGCCGATGCGGACCTGCAGGAACTGGTCGGCCAAATCCGTGCCGCGGCCTATGATTCCCTTGACCTTCTGCGGGTTCTTGTAGCGCATCAGGCCGGCTTCCGGCAGCGGATTGACCGCCACGATGTTTGCACCCGCTTCCTTGGCTTCTTCCAGGGCGGTGAGCATCCGAGGATGGTTCGTTCCGGGGTTCTGCCCCATGATGATGATCAGGTCGGCTTTGGCGAAGTCGTCGTAAGATACCGTGGCCTTGCCCACGCCGATGGTCTGGCCCATGCCCCAGCCGGAGGACTCGTGGCACATGTTGGAGCAGTCCGGCAGGTTGTTGGTGCCATACCCGCGGATAAACAGCTGGAACAGGAAAGCGGCCTCGTTGGATGTGCGGCCACTGGTGTAAAAAGTTGCCTCATGCGGGCTGGACAGTGACGTCAGCTTGTCTGCCATAATTTCGAAAGCCCGGTCCCAGCTGACGGGCCGGTAGTGGTCCTCACCGGCCGCTTTGTACACGGGTTCGGTGAGCCGGCCCTGCATGCCCAGCCAGTACTCGGACCGCTTCCGCAGTTCGCTGACAGGGTGCTCCGCCCAGAACTCCCGCGCGACAACAACGGGGGTGGCCTCCCACGTCACTGCCTTGGCACCGTTTTCGCAGAATTCGAACGTCTTGCGGTGGCCGGGGTCCGGCCAGGCGCAGCTCATGCAGTCGAACCCTTCCTTCTGGTTCAGCGCCAGCAGCGTCTTCGCGGACCTTTCCAGGCCCATGTGCTTAATTGCCGGCTGCATGGAGTGGTAAACGCCGGGCACTCCCGCCGCCCACGACTTAGGGTGTCCGGTCACCTCAAGCTCGGACTCGTCGGCTTCTTCGACCTTCGGGTTTTTGCGCGTCACGGTGCACTCTCCTTGGCTGTCCCGGCCCCAAATGCCACAGCTTCTGCCGGCAGACCGGTTTCCTCCACAGTTGTTCAGGGTGGCCCGGAAGTCAAGGAGGGCGACGGGGAGCGGACGACAAGGAGGGGTGGTGGTCTGTCCACATAGCGGTGACGGGGACGACGGCGCTGCCCGGCCCGCGCTAGGCTGGGTACCTCGGCTGAAGCAAGCGGCCGCAGGAACCACTGTGCGGAGCCGCTCCCTAATGTCCGACGATCTTGCCCTCAGCGCCCTTGCGGCGTCCTCCTTTTCCCTGCCCCACCTGCACGATGGCCAGCTCGATGGCATCCGTGCCCTCGCGGACGGTCGTGATGTCCTGGCCGTGATGCCCACCGGGTACGGCAAATCAGCCATCTATCAGGTCGCTGGCCGGTACCTGCACAGCACAACGGGACGCCCCGCCGTCGTGGTTTCCCCGCTTATTGCCCTGCAGGAGGACCAGCTGGACGGCCTGGCCGCGGAACTGGGCGAAGGGGCCGCCGTCGCCGTCAACTCCTCCCGCACCGACTCCGAGGTTGATGCTGCCTGGCAGGCGGCAGAATCCGGCGAGGCAACCTTCCTCTTCCTGGCACCGGAGCAGCTGGCCAAGCAGGAAACCGTGGACCGCATCGCCAAGCTGGACATCTCCATGTTTGTAGTGGACGAGGCACACTGCGTCTCCTCCTGGGGCCACGACTTCCGGCCCGACTACCTCAACCTCGGCAGTGTCCGGGAACGCTTGGGCAACCCGCCGGTAGCAGCGCTGACGGCCACCGCGTCACCGCCCGTGCGCGATGAAATCTGTGAGCGGCTGGGCATGAAGGACCCGCTGGTCCTGGTCCACGGCTTCGACCGGCCCAACATTTCCCTCGACGTGGTCCGCCACCAGGAGGACAAGGGCAAGCGCAAGGCTGTGCTGGAGCAGGTTGCGGCGCTGGCCCGGGAACAGGGTCAAGGGCTGCTCTACGCCGCCACCCGTAAGGACACGGAAAAGTACGCGGCCAAGTTCGAGGACGAGGGGCTCCGGGCGGAGGCGTACCACGCTGGCCGTTCCGCGGCAGACCGCGAGCGCATCCACGAGTTGTTCCTGGACGACCAGCTGGACGTGGTGGTTGCCACCACCGCTTTCGGCATGGGTATCGATAAACCCAATGTGCGGTTCGTGGTGCACGCGGACATCCCGGAATCCCTGGACTCCTACTACCAGGAAATCGGCCGGGCAGGCCGTGACGGCGAACCCGCGTCGGCTGTGCTGCACTACCGTGCCGAGGATTTGGGACTGCGCAAGTTCTTCGGCACCCACTCCCCCGATCCTGACTCTCTACTGGAGGTGCTGAAGGTCCTCAAATCCGCGGGCGCACCGGTGCCCAAGACCTCCCTGGCGGAGCTCAGCGGCTTCCCCGCCCGGCGGGTCACGGGCCTTGTGAACCAGCTCGAGGAGACGGGCGGCGTCACCACCGGCAAGCGGGGCATCCGGCTCACCTCCAAAGCCAAGCTGCCAACCTTGGTGGAGCGCGCCGTCGACATGGCCGAAGCCAGGCAACGGGTGGACCAGTCCCGGCTCACCATGATGCGCGCGTTCGCGGAGACGGACAGCTGCCGGCGGCAGTTCCTGCTCGGCTACTTCGGCGAAGACCTGCCGGAGCCGTGCGGCAACTGCGACGCCTGCGCCGAGGCTGCCAACCGCGCAGATGCGCCTGACGCGGGAGCACAAACCCACGACGGCGGCGCTCCAGGGTCCGCGGAACAGGCCGCTTCGGGCGCCGGGGAACCCTTCCCGCTGCAGTCCGCTGTGGTCCACAAGGAGTGGGGTCCGGGGCTGGTGATGCGGCACGAGGACGACGTGATTACCGTCCTGTTCGAACAGGAGGGGTACAAGACTCTGTCCCGCAGCGCCGTCGTGGAGCATGAACTCCTCAAGCCTGCTTAGCCGCCGCCCGCACGGGTAGGCTGGAAGGACACTGACGACGAAAGGCCCGCCGCGTGGAAGTACCCTCCTATGTCTGGACCCTGACCATCGCAGGAATTGTTGGCCTGCTTGCCTTCGATTTCTTCTTCCATGTGCGCAAGGCCCACACGCCCACGCTCAAGGAATCCGCCATCTGGTCCGGCATCTATGTGGGTATCGCGCTGCTCTTCGGACTGGGGGTGCTGTTTTTCGGCGGGCCCACGATGGGCACCGAATACTTTGCGGGGTACGTCACTGAGAAGGCACTGTCCGTGGACAACCTCTTTGTGTTCCTCATCATTATGGCCAGCTTCAGGGTGCCCCGCGCGGACCAGCAGAAGGTGCTGCTGTTCGGCATCGTTTTCTCGCTCATCGCCCGCACCGCGTTCATCTTCCTTGGCGCCGCGCTGATCAACAGTTTTGCCTGGGTGTTCTACATTTTCGGCCTCATTCTGCTCGTCACTGCCGGCAACCTGCTCCGCCCGAACTCCCACGACGACGAGTCTGAAGGCCTCGTGGTCCGGCTCGCCAAGAAGTTCCTTCCGGCGTCGGAACACTACGACGGCGACAAGCTCTTCACCATGGAAAACGGCAAGCGCGTCCTCACCCCGATGCTGCTGGTAATGGTGGCCATTGGCGGCACGGACATCCTCTTTGCGCTTGATTCCATTCCCGCAATCTTTGGCCTGACCCAGAACGTGTTCATCGTTTTCACTGCCACCGCGTTCTCCCTGATGGGTTTGCGGCAACTGTTTTTCCTGATCGACGGGCTGCTGGACCGGCTGATCTTCCTCTCCTACGGCCTGGCAGCAATCCTCGGCTTCATCGGCGTGAAGCTCATCCTGCACGCACTCCACGAGAACACTTTGCCGTTCATCAACGACGGCGAACACGTCAACGTGGTGGAAGTCAGCACCCAGGTTTCCCTGAGCGTGATCCTCGGCGTCCTCGTGGTGACCGTTCTTGCCTCCATCTTCAGCCCCAAGGGCAAGGCCAAGAACGCCGTGTCCGGAGCGCGGCGGCACGCCAACGAATACCTGGATCTCAACTACGAGACGGACATGGTGGAGCGCGACAAGATCTTCGCACGTATGTGCCGCGAGGAGGACCAGATCCGACAGCTGCCCGAGAAGTACAAGAGGCTCGTCCGCAACGAGACAGAGTTCCTGGACCTGCTGCGCCGCGCCCACGCGGAGCACGACAAGGCCCAGGTGCGGGCGGCCGCAGACAGCTGACCTTTGCCGGGCGGGATGCCGGGCGCCGTATTGTCAGTGCCTCTTGCTAGGTTGGATCCAGGGCCAGGGGAACCGTCTTCCGGCCCGGCTGTCGATGGGGAGGCCCCGTGTTTTTGCTCGAAGCTGCAGCGGCCGGCGCGCCACCGGACCTGGTGTTTTCCGCCAGCGATCTTGTGGCCGCCAGCGAGTGTGAGTACCGGACGCTCCGGATCCTGGACGAGAAGCTGGGGCGCTCCCCTAAAGCTGTCTTTGAGGCTGACGAGATGCAGGTCCGGGCCGGCGAGCTGGGTGACAAGCACGAACAAACGGTCCTCGCCAGCCTGGTCGCCAAGTACGGTGAGTGGGATGCCAGCCGGGGTGCGGGCGTCTATTCCTTGGAACGCGGCCAGAACCTGCGCGGGGAGCTGCAGGCCAGGCACGCGGAAACGGAGCTCGCCCTCCGCTCCGGCGCCGACGTCGTTTTCCAGGCCACGTTTTTCGACGGCGAATTCCTCGGCTACGCGGACTTCCTTGTCAACGAGGCTGCCGGCACGGGCAGCTCCGGGCGCTACGAAGTCTGGGACACCAAGCTCGCCCGGCACGCCAAGGTGGGTGCTTTGCTGCAGCTGGCGGCGTACGGGGACCAGCTTCTCGGCATGGGTCTTGACCCCTCCCCCACCGTGACCCTGGTACTGGGTACCCGCGTGGATGACGACTGGCTCCGCAGCAGCCACTCCCTCCCGGACCTGCTGCCTGTTTTTCGGGAACGGCGCCGGCGCTTCCGGGAGCTGACAGCGCAGCACCGGTCCGCTGATGCGACCGTGCGGTGGCAGCAGCCGGAAATTGTCCACTGCGGCCGGTGCGACTACTGCGCAGAACAAGTACAGGCCCACCGGGACCTGCTGATGGTGGCAGGGATGTCCGTGGTGCAGCGCAGGAAGCTGCGTGCTGCCGGCATCACCACCATTGATGAGCTTGCTGCCATGCCAGTTGGGGACGCCAAAAATTCAGTGATCCGGCTGCGGGTGCAGGCCCGGATGCAGCTGGGCCTCGATACCCCGGCCGGATCACGTACCTTCACAAAAGACGGCCAGCCGCACACCGTCTCGTTCACCGTACTGCCGGAGAACACCATAGGGGCGCTCCCCCTGCCCAGCCCGGGAGACATCTTCTTCGACTTCGAGGGCGACCCCCTGTGGCAGGACCCTGCCACCGGAGCCTGGGGCATCGAGTATCTGTTCGGTGTGGTCGAGGCGCCGGGTGCCGGCCACGCCGGCGATCCCATTTTCCGCCCGTTCTGGGCCCATTCCCGGTCCGGGGAACGCCGTGCCTTCCTTGAGTTCCTGGATTATGTAGAGGAACGCCGGGCCCGGTATCCGGACATGCACGTCTACCACTACGCCGCGTACGAGAAGACTGCCCTGCGGAACCTCTCCCTTGCGCATCAGGCTGGCGAGGACACGGTGGACACTTGGCTCAGGGAGGGCCTGCTCGTGGACCTCTACGCCACGGTGCGGCAGTCGCTGCGCATCTCCGAAGCGTCGTACTCCATCAAGAAGCTCGAACCGCTGTACATGGGCGACAACCTGCGCTCCGGGGATGTCAAGGACGCCGGCGCCTCCGTCGTCGCCTACGCCGCGTACTGTGCGGCCCGGGACGCCGGGAACATTGTGGAGGCGGAGAAGATCCTGGCATCAATCTCTGACTACAACCACTATGACTGCCTCTCCACCCTCCGGTTGCGCGACTGGCTCCTGGACATTGCCGGGCAGGGAGTTACGGAAGCAAAAGAACTCACTTCGGAAGCAAAGCCTGCCCGCCCCGCGGCGTCCCGGGAACACCCGGCACAAGAGGAAAGCCCCGAGGAATCCAGGCTGCGCGAGTACCTCGCCGGCCTGCCGGACAGCCGCCCTTGGACGGATGATGAACGCGCCATCGCGATGGTGGCCGCCGCTACCGGATATCACCGCCGCGAACGCAAGCAGTTCTGGTGGCAGCACTTCGACCGCGTGGAAGCACCTATCGAGAACTGGTCCGACCAGCGGAACGTCTTTGTGGTGGAATCGGCAGAGGTGACATCAGACTGGGCCCTCGCCAAACCGCGGGAACGGATGCGCACACGGATACTGCGCCTCCGCGGCACCATGACGGAGGGATCGGACTTCCGGCCGGATTCCAGCTGGTGCCGCCTCTACGATGCCCCGCCTCCTGACGGCATGGCCGCGCCTGACGCTGCTCCTGGAGCCAGGGCTTTCACGTTCGGGACCAGGATCAGTGAGTTGTCAGCGGCACCCGACAAACCGGAACATACCATCATCACCGTCGCCGAGCGTGAGTCCGGCAAGGTTGCCGCCTACCCGCACCTGCCCGTTGCCCTCACCGAGGACCAGCCCCTAGCTACGGCCAGCATCGAAGCTGCCATCGCGGAAATTGCCGCCACAGTTGGCGCCTCCGTGCCGGACCTGCCGGCCCAGCCGGGCCTGGACATCCTGCGCAAGCAACCCCCGCGGTTCCGCTCCCTCCGGCATCCGGTGGACGTCCCGCACGGGCCGGACGGTTCCCCTGCCTACGCCGCTGCAATCACCCCTTCCGTCCGCGACCTTGACCGTTCCTACCTCGCTGTCCAGGGACCCCCGGGCACGGGAAAGACGTTCGTTGGTGCCCACGTGATCGCCAGGCTTGTCGCCGAAGGCTGGAAGATCGGCGTCGTGGGCCAGTCGCACAACGTCGTCGAAAACCTGCTCTGCTGTGCCATCAGGACCGGCGGCGTAGATCCCGCTGTAGTAGCCAAGAAATTGGCGGCGCCGCACGACGTCCCGTGGAGGCAGACCGCCGATGGCGACGTCGCCGCGTTGTTGGCTTCAGCGGGCGGCTGCCTGGTAGGCGGCACGGCCTGGACCATGACCGGCAAGGACGTCCCCCGCGGTTCGCTGGACCTGCTGGTCATTGACGAAGCCGGACAGTTCTCGCTCGCGAACACGCTGGCCGTCTCCCGGGCGGCGAAGCGGCTTCTCCTGCTGGGCGATCCCCAGCAACTGCCGCAGGTCACGCAGGGCGCACACCCCGAACCCGTGGATGAATCAGCGCTGGGCTGGCTCGCTGCAGGACACGCCACCCTGCCCGCCAACCTTGGGTATTTCCTCGCGGACAGCTGGCGGATGCACCCGGAGCTGTGCCGGGCAGTCTCCCGGCTGAGCTACGAAGGCAAGCTCCACGCGGCGCCTGCGGCTTCCGAACGGGAGCTTGAGGGACTCCCGCCAGGGGTTGAAACCGCTTTCGTCAACCATAGCGGCAACACCACGGCGTCGACGGAAGAAGCTGCCGAGGTGGTCCGTCAGGTGCGGCGGCACCTCGGGCTCAAGTGGACTTCCGGTGCGGGAACGGAGTCCCGGCCCCTGGGGCTCGAAGACGTTTTGGTGGTTGCCGCGTACAACGCGCAGGTCCATGTGATCCGGCAAGCCCTCGGGGAGGCGGGCCTGCCCGGCGTCCGGGTCGGGACGGTGGATAAGTTCCAAGGCCAGGAAGCGCCGGTGGTCCTGGTGTCGATGGCATGTTCGGCAGTGGGCGAGGCCCCACGCGGGGCGGAGTTCCTGCTGAACAGGAACCGAATCAACGTGGCAGTATCGCGTGGGCAGTGGCGGGCGGTCATTATCCGCTCGCCCGAACTCACCAGCTACATGCCGCGTCGGCCCATGGCCCTGGAGGAGCTCGGAGCGTTTCTCGGCCTCAGCCCACTGGACCAGGGATCCCCTAAACCCGGCAGATCCACCGGGCACGGAGGCACCCCGCGGAGCAGGGTCAGCGGGTCCTGAAGCCGTTGAAGTTGCCCTCAGCCGGGGAGATCGAGTCCTCCACCTGTTCCACCCGGCCTGGCGTGGCGTCGGAGTTCAGCCATGCGCGCAGCTCGTGGATTTTCCACTGCGGCCCTTCAGCCACGAGGGCGACCGAGCCGTCGTCGAGGTTTTTCACCTCACCGGTGAGACCCAGCTCCTCCGCCTTGCCCATGGTCCAATAACGGAAGCCGACACCCTGCACCACGCCAGATACACGGGCAGTCAAACGCACCGCTTCAGCATCAGTGGCAGACGGGTCGGAAGACGAATCTTCGTTCCTGGCCATGGTGCCTCCCCTCAGTCAGCGCTTCCTGCCCAACCAGGTAGCGCCAAGAGCCGTTTTGACGCTTCGCAACGGAACCTGGCGCAACCCGGTTGGATCCGGGGCGCCTAGTTGATGGTGATGTCGCGGGTGCTGTGGTTGTAGCGGATGGTGACAGTTCCGCCGTCGTGGTACAGCTCGTGGTTGGGGCCGTCGAAGGTACCGAATGCTCCGTAGTTCTCGTCCCAGGACCGGTTCAGGGCAATCTTGAAGGTGTAGTGGCCCGCCGGAAGTTCGGCGCTCTTTTTCCACAGCTGGTCCAGGAAGTCGAACTCCATCTGGGCCTCGTCGTACTGGGGCGCCCAGTTCTCAGGAGCGCCGAGGATGGTGTTGAAGTCGCCTGCAACAGCCACCGCTTCCGGCTGCGGGTGAGTCTCAACGTCCGCGTCCTCAACCGGTTCAACAACAGTTTCGGTCGACGCCTTGGCCGGAGCCTTGCCCTTGACGGCGTTGACCACGGGTTCGACTGCGTCCTCGATGGCCTTTGCTGCCTTGCCCACGGCTGCAGCGGCCTTCTTCGCTGGAGTCTTCTTCGCGGCCGGCTTCTTGGTCTCCGTCTTGGCCGCGGCCTGCGCCGGTACTGCGGCTGCGGGAACCGCGGTCGTCTTACGGACGAAGCCGGCCGGTGCCGTGGGAACCGGGGTGTCGGCAGGAACGGGGGTGCCGGCGTCGAGCGCGGTGGCGAAGGACACCGGGTCCGGGAACGCTACCGTTGCCCGCATGCCTTCTTCGGTGATAGTCCAGCCGGTGCGGCCCTTAACCAGCCAGCCGGCCTTAACGAGCTTGGCCGTGGCGGAGGTCAGCGTTTTGTGGCCGCGGGGAATGCCGCCGCTGAGCAGCTCACGCTCGTGCTCGTTGAACGGCACGCGTGCCGTGGCCTCCGCGAGGACCTCGCCTGCGTTCAGTGCATCGCCGGACCACACGCCTTCGGTCAGGACATCCAGCACGGTCTTGAGTCGAAGGAAGGTGTTTTCTGCGGTGGACTTGGCCATGATTCCCCTTTATAAAAGCGATCGGTCTTAGGCATCATGCCAACTGCCCGTAACATCGCGCGACTTGAAATGGTTAACTCTGCGTGTCGTGACCGACTGTGAAGCGTACGTTTCAACAAGTGGGTCTGGAGTATCGGGTTATAGGGCTGGCTGCACAACCCGGAGCGCTGACATGGGTGCCGCACTGCACTTCCCCAGACACGCCTGCGGCACCAAGTTTAGCGGTAACCGGGGACGGACGTTGCGTGGGACACAGCAGGCGTCAGTGCGTTACTTCGCCGCTGTTCAGTTCGTCCAGCAATTCCGCCTTCCGCTCCTCCGAAGCAAAGGACGAATGGATGGAGTTTGCCGCCAGCCTGGCCTTGTCGAAATCGGAGAGTTCGAAGGCTGCTTCCAGCTGGGTGAAATTGTCATCCACATAGCCGCCGAAATAGGCGGGGTCGTCCGAATTGACAGACACATTGAGCCCGGCTGCGAGCATGGCGGGCAGCGGGTGGTCCGCCAGGGTATCGACGGCGCGCAGCCGGACGTTGGACAACGGGCACACCGTCAGCGGGATCCGCGCGTCCACGAGACGCTCCACCAGGTCCGGATCGTCCATGCAGCGGATGCCGTGGTCGATGCGCTCCACACCGAGGATGTCCAGGGCTTCAACGATGTACGACGCCGGCCCTTCCTCGCCTGCGTGGGCGGTCAGCCGCAGGCCCGCTTCGCGCGCCTTGGCGTAAAGCCGCTCAAACTTCGACGGCGGGTTGCCCACCTCCGCCGAGTCCAGCCCGATGGCTCCGATGGGTGCGTTCATGGCCAGCAGCCCGTCGAGGACTTCCAGTGCGGACTCCTCGGGAAGATCCCGCAGGAACGCCGCGATCAGCATCGTGGAGATCCCAAAGTCCTCCTCGGACGTCACCAGGACCGAGGCGACACCGTTGACGCAGGTTTCCAGGGAAATGCCGCGGGCGAGGTGCGCCTGCGGGTCCATCATGATCTCGGCATGCCGGACCCCGGCTGCAGCGGCCCTTTCCAGATAAGCGTGGGTCATCGCCGCAAAGTCCTCTTCAGTCTGCAGAACGGCCATGTTGGCGTAGTACAGATCAAGGAAGGACTGCAGGTCGGTGAACTCGTACCGGGCCCGAAGCTCTTCAATCCCGCTGTAGGGCAATGCAATGCCGTTGCGTTCGGCCAGCGCAAAGATCAACTCCGGCTGCAGGGTCCCCTCAATATGGAGGTGCAGCTCCGCCACCGGGAGGAGCCTGGTAGGGACCTCTGGCTCCCCTGGAAAAGGTTCGGTTTCAGGCACGGCAGTACCGCCAGCAAAGTTATCCATCCGGTCAGGATAATGCCCTCCGCCGGTTTCACCACTAGAGTCGAGCCAATGCAGAATGCCAAGCACGCTGATGACCTGCAGTATCCAGCTCCTGCCCATGCAACCGACGGCTTTGTCCGGGTGCGCGGAGCGCGCGAAAACAACCTCCGCAACGTGGACGTTGACATTCCGCGGGATGCGATCGTGGCCTTTACCGGGGTTTCCGGCTCCGGCAAGTCCTCCCTGGCCTTCGGCACGATCTACGCCGAGGCGCAGCGCCGCTACTTCGAGTCCGTGGCCCCATATGCCCGCCGCCTTATCCAGCAGGGGCACAATCCAAAGGTGGAGCTGATCAGCGGCCTCCCACCCGCCGTCGCGCTTCAACAGCGCCGCGGCGCACCCAGCAGCCGGTCAACGGTAGGAACAGTCACCACGCTCTCCAATTCCCTGCGTATGCTCTTCTCCCGCGCGGGAACCTACCCAGCCGGCAGCAGCCAGCTGGACTCGGACGCCTTCTCCCCCAACACGGCTGTCGGGGCATGCACGGAATGCCACGGCCTGGGCATCGCACACACCGTCACCGAGTCCTCGCTCGTCCCGGATCCCTCCCTGAGCATCCGCGACGGCGCCATCGCCGCGTGGCCCGGGGCCTGGCAGGGGAAAAACCTTCGGGACATCCTCACCCACCTGGGTTACGACGTCGACACACCCTGGCGCAAGCTGCCCCAAAAGCACCGCGACTGGATCCTCTTCACGGAGGAACAGCCCGTGGTGGAGGTGACTCCACAGCGGGACCGCGTGGCCAAGCCGTACAAGGGGCGCTTCTGGAGCGCCAGGAGCTACGTCCTCCATACGCTGGCTGATTCGCAAAGTGCCGCCATGCGTGAGCGGGCGCTGGCGTTCATGGAGTCCGGGCCGTGCCCGCGCTGTGCAGGCGCAGGGCTGACCCAGGAAGCCCTGGCCGTGACCTTCGCCGGCAGGACCATTGCGGAACTGAACCGGCTCCCCATGGCGGACCTTGCGGAGATCGTCCGCCCCACCTCCGAGCTGCACGACGCCGGGACGGCCTCGCGCACGCACGTTTCAGGAGAGTCCAACGAGGTGGCCGTGGCGATCACCCGGGACCTGCTCCAGCGCATCACCGTCCTGCTGGACCTCGGGCTGGGCTACCTCGCCCTGGGCCGGGCTACGCCTACGCTGTCGCCGGGCGAGATGCAGCGGCTCCGCATCGCCACCCAACTGCGCTCCGGCCTCTTCGGCGTCATCTATGTGTTGGACGAACCCTCCGCAGGGCTGCACCCGGCCGACGCCGAGCCCCTCC
Organism: Arthrobacter sp. sptzw32; assembly: GCF_059089735.1. Lineage (NCBI taxonomy): Bacteria > Bacillati > Actinomycetota > Actinomycetes > Micrococcales > Micrococcaceae > Arthrobacter > Arthrobacter sp. sptzw32. The sequence continues at coordinate 516,100 of NZ_JBNHEZ010000003.1, forward strand.
TGGACGTGCTGGAGCAACTGAAGTCTTCGGGCAACTCAGTGTTTGTGGTGGAGCACAACATGGACGTGGTGCGCAGAGCGGACTGGCTGGTGGACGTCGGCCCGCGGGCGGGCGAAGGCGGCGGCGACGTGCTCTACAGCGGACCGGTCGATGGGCTTGCGGGTATTGAAGCCTCGGTCACCCGGCCTTTCCTGTTCGGCGAAACCCTGCCGAAGGTCCCCGGCAATGTCCGCGGCGATGCACGCAAGGGCCTGACCCGGGAGCCCGCCGGATGGCTGGAGCTCAAGGACGTCAGCCGGCACAACCTGCGCGGACTGGACGCGCGTTTTCCCCTGGGTGTCCTGACTGCCGTCACCGGCGTATCCGGCTCGGGCAAGTCCACCCTTGTAGGCCGTGTGCTGGCGGAGGTAGTGGGCTACGGGCTCAAGACGCCCGTGGAGCCGGATGACGCGGCGGACCCGTTGGCCCTGGGAGCCGTCACCGGAAGCGAGCACATCGACCGCCTGGTAACCGTGGACCAAAAGCCCATCGGGCGGACGCCGCGCTCCAACCTCGCCACCTACACGGGTCTTTTTGACGCCGTCCGCAAGGAATTTGCCGCCACGGAACAAGCAGGACTTCGGGGATACGGTGCGGGCAGGTTTTCCTTCAACGTGGCCGGCGGCCGCTGCGAGACGTGCCAGGGCGAGGGTTTCGTTGCCGTCGAACTGCTCTTCCTGCCCGGCAGTTACGGCCCCTGCCCGGAATGTGCCGGGTCCCGCTACAACCCGGAAACGCTCGAGGTGGAGTACCGGGGCAAGAATGTGGCCGAAGTGCTGGCCATGACGGTGGACACTGCCGCGGCGTTCCTCGCCCACGTACCCGCCGCGGCCCGCAGCCTCACAAGCCTGCAGGATGTTGGACTCGGTTATCTTCGGCTGGGGCAGCCTGCCACGGAGCTCTCCGGCGGTGAGGCGCAGCGCATTAAGTTGGCCACGGAGCTTCAACGGGCCCAGCGGGGACACACCCTGTACTTGCTGGACGAGCCGACGACCGGCCTGCACCCAGCCGACGTGGAACTGCTGATGGCACAGCTCCACGGATTGGTGGACGCCGGAAACTCTGTGGTGGTTGTTGAGCACGAGATGGCAGTGGTCGCCGGAGCGGATTGGGTAATTGATTTGGGCCCTGCAGGCGGGGACAAGGGCGGGCAGATCATGGCTACCGGGACACCAGCGGCCGTCGCAACCTCCCCTAAAAGCCGCACGGCCCCCTACCTGGCTGAAGCGCTCGGCCAGCAAACACTCAGCCACCACCCAGAGAAGGTCTCGATTTGATAACGTCCGGATGATGTCCTAGCGTGAGACCCATGCCCGCGAACGCGGGCGCAGTAATGCCCGGTGCTGCCTCCACCAGAACTGCCCAGCTGGCAGCGGCCGAACTTGACCTCTATTCGTCAGGGGTGGGCAGTGGCGCGACGATCTCCGGGGACGGAACCAGCGCAGGTGGCCTTCAGGAGCATCACCATCATGAAATACACCACTTTCCGTACTGTCGCGCGCCGCGGAGCCACCGTGGCCGCCATTTCGGCTGCCGGGCTGGCCCTTTCCGCCACCGCAGCCAACGCCGCGACCAGCACGTCCACCTGGGACGCGCTCGCACAATGTGAGAGCGGCGGCAACTGGGCCATCAACACCGGCAACGGCTACAGCGGCGGCCTTCAGTTCAGCCCCAACACGTGGGCAGCCTACGGCGGCACGGGTTCAGCCGCGAACGCCAGCCGCGAGCAGCAGATCGCCGTCGCCGAGCAGGTTCAGGCATCGCAGGGCTGGGGCGCCTGGCCGTCCTGCGCTGCACAGCTCGGCTTGAGCGGGGGCGCCACCGGTGTTGCACCACAGAGCGTTCCCGTGCAGAGCGTTCCCGTCCAGGCAGCACCGGTTCAGGCCGCCCCCGTCCAGAGCGCCCCCGTCCAGAGCGCCCCGGTCGTCTCGACACCGGCTGCCAAGGCCCCCGTCGCCAGGCACGTCACCGCGGTTGCCCTGAGCGGCGAAACCTACACCCTGCAGGCAGGCGACACCCTGAGCATTGTGGCCGATAAGCTGGGTATCCAAGGCGGCTGGCAGCACCTTGCCGACGCGAACCTGGACACCATTGCTGACCCGAACCTCGTCTTCGCAGGACAGGTCATCCAGCTCCCGGCTTAAACCCTTTCCGGTTTGAGCGACGGCACGGTAGTGCCCGACGCCTGCAAGGGCGCCCCAATCGGTCGGCGATAGACAAATTCCGTTGACCAAAGAACGACGCCGGCGCGCCCCCAGAAGGGGCGGGCCGGCGTCGTACGTTTTGAAGGTGTTGCTAGGGACGGTGCCTCTAGCTGGTTGCCGGCAATTCGCGGACGATGCGCACCTTCCAGGCGGAGTCGTCGCTCGTGTCCAGAAGGGCAACCGTTCCGTGCGCCAGGTTAAGGGCAACACGCTTGGCAGCAAGCAGCTCCAGGTAGAGGTGCTCGTTCATCCGGCTCGGGGTGTCAATCATGTACTTCACGGCGTCACGGACCTTGCGGTAGTTGGCACTGCGTTCGCGGTGGAGGTGCAGCTCCAAAGCGGAGCGCTGCTTGAGCCGCGGCTCGTGGCGGTTGAGCAAGGTGACGGCGGTGTGCACGGCGACCACCAAAGTGAGTGAGACGCCGTAAATCCACCATCCGCTGGAGAGCAGGAACAGCGGCAAATTAGCGATGGCCACAACAGCGATCACTACGCGCAACGCGGCGATGCGGCGCATAGTGGTGGCGACGGCGGCCATGCCGGCGCGGAAGCCGTGCTGCTCCTTGCGTGCCGCTTCCGGGTCAAGGGTAAATTCGTCAAGGACCAGGATGCCCTTGGCTTCCGGACTTAGCATCTGGCCGTAGCGGGGCTCGAAGGAGCGGGTGTTTTCAGGGGTCTTTTCAGGAGTGGATGTCATCAGAGGGCTTCCATAACGCGGGGGTGGTTGCGGTGATCTTAGTGGGTCCGGCTACCTTGAGTATGCATAGGTCCACGATGTGAACAATTTGATGCCGCGCCTGTGGTGCCGGGCACTGCAATTGGCACATCCGCCGGCGGCCGTCAGACTGAAGGGATGCAAACCTTCCTTCCGTACCCCGATTTCCGGCAGAGCGCCGCCGCCTTGGACACTGCCCGGCTCGGCAAACAGCGCGTCGAGGCACTGCAGACGCTCCGAGCACTGGTGATTCCCGGTTACGGCTGGCAGACCCACCCGGCGATCCGGATGTGGATGGGATATGTGCCTGCCCTGACCATGTATGGGCTGGCGATGGTGGACGAGTGGATCGAGCGCGGGCACCCGGACAACACCCGAGCGAACATCGCTGAATTCGCGCCGCAGGCCGCCCACCCGGACTACGTAGCCAAGATTCCGATGCCGCCGTGGCTGGGGGACCCGGACGTCCACCTTAGCCACCGCTCGAAACTGGTGCATAAAGCGCCGAAAATCTACAGTTCCGTATTCCCGGACGCAGTACCGGAGATGGCTTACGTCTGGCCGGAGCCCAGGCACGAGATACTGCCGCATGAACCTGAGGGCGACATCCTGTGGATCCTTCGCTCACCGCACCAAGATGTGGATCCCCAGGCCCTGGACACGGTGGCGCTGCCGCCGGTTCATGGTTTTACCGATGCCGTGCCTGCTGACCCGGATGATGACTACACGCCGGTCTATATCGAGGACGGGTCCCGCCGCCCCTCAAGGCAACCACGCAAGGCCCCGCCGAAGCAGCTGGTGAAGAAACCTACGCGCAAGCGGCTGGCCCAGGAGGAGGCTTTCTCCACGCTTCCGGGAAAGACCCCCGTGGCCGTCCCGTTCGAGCACGGCACGAAGTTTGCGGTGGGACAGGTTGTGGGTAGGCCCATCACACTCGAGGACGGCAGGTTCGGCAGGAACTTTACGGTCACCGAGATCATCGACCGGTCCGCGTTCGCCTACCCCGCTCTGTTGCAGGACCCTCGCGTGTTCTTCCCGGTGGAGGCACCGTAGGCCATGACTATCCTCCTTGCTGGCTGTGGTGATCTCGGAACGGAGGCGGGGCTGCGGCTCGCTGCCCAGGGCCACCGCGTGGTGGGCTGGCGCCGCTCCCCCGGCAAGCTGCCGGCCGAGATCGAAAGCGCGGCGGCGGACTTCAGCGCGCCCAACCTTCCGCCAGTCCCGAAGGACACCACCGCCGTCGTGATAGCTGTAGCCGCAGACGCACCAACGGAGGAGGCCTACCGGGCCGCGTATGTGCAGGGACTCGCCCACGTCCTGAACGCATTGGAGCGCGACGGCGTCACCCCCGAAAGGGTGCTCTTCGTTTCCTCCACCGCTGTTTATGGCGACGCCGGCGGCGGCTGGGTTGACGAAGGGACGGCCGCTGTCCCCGGCGGGTTCTCCGGCCGGGTCCTTTTGGAAGCCGAAGACCTCCTGCATGCCAGCTTTGCGGGGACCGGAACGAAGACGTCGGCACTCCGGCTTGGCGGCATCTATGGACCCGGCAGGACCCGGCTGATCGACCAGGTTCGCAGCGGTTCAGCCATCGTCCCGGAAGATGTCCGGTATACAAACCGCATCCATCGGGACGATGCCGCTGCAGCGATAATCCATCTCATCACCATGCCTACTGACCCTGCGCCGGTTTATGTCGGCGTGGACGACGAACCCGCTGACCTCGGCAGCGTGCTCCACTTCCTGGCCGCCGAGATGGGCTTGGCCGAGCCCCGAGTTGGAGACGCCGGACCAGCGCGGGGCGGCAACAAGCGCTGCCGCAATGGGCTCCTGCGCAGCACTGGTTTTGAGTTCAACTTCCCGTCGTTCCGGGAAGGCTACCGGGACATCCTTGCCGGGAATGGGGTCCGGCACCCCTAGGGTGGGCTTGCTCCCGCCTGCCAGCGCTTAGGCTGGCACTCGAACGCCAGCAACTTTGACCCGACGCGAGTGAGGCAGGAACTGTGGACTTTCGGCACATCATCGAGACGGTCGGAGAATTTGTCGACTTTGCCGGGGTGGCCGTGATGGTCATCGGGGCACTGGTTTCCATTCCCTTGGCACTCCGGGGACACCAGCCCCGCAGCCTCCCAGCGGGAGCTGAACGCCTCAGCACCTACCGCCTTTACCGGCAACTGCTGGGCAGGTCCATCCTGTTGGGGCTAGAACTCCTGGTTGCGGCCGACATCATCCGCACCGTTGCTGTCACACCGACGTTCGAGAGCGTGGGAGTCCTGGCCATCATTGTGCTGATCCGGACCTTCCTGAGCTTCTCGCTGGAGCTGGAGATTACGGGTCGGTGGCCGTGGCAGAAGGAACCACGTACCCCTGATTTCGCGAACGCTCCTGCGCGTTGATCCTGTTGGATGCCGTGAAGCCTAGGTTTTCCACATAGCTGCTTTTGGGAGCTGTTTTGTCAGGGGTGTTTGGCAGAGTTGTCCTATGGAAGCCATTGGGCAACAGCTAGCGGAGTTCGGCGGTTCTGCCGCCGTGCTGACGCAAGCTGGCAGCCTTTCCACCGGTGGCCGTGAGGCGTACGACGGCGGCACTCGCGTCGGTCTGACCGGTCGCATTCGCGTCGTTCCCGGCATTCCCGCCCCTCATAAACCCGAACCTCATGAATCCAAGACGTTTAAGTTTGGCGCGGACGAAGCGGCGCCGGATGAATCTGACGCGGACGAAGCGGCGCCGGATGAATCTGACGCGGACGAAGCGGCGCCGGATGAATCTGACGCGGATGAAGCTGCACCGGATGAATCTGAGATGGGTGAAGCTGCGCCGGATGAAGCGGCTGCCTTGGCCGTGGCATACCCGGCACGCCCTGAATTGCCGCTGGGTTTGGCCGAGTGTGGCCGGCTCCTGACGGCGGCCGCTGCAGCCGCACCGGGTGTGCTGGCCGGGGGTGACTACGTTGAAGCCGCTGATTTCGCCGGGCACGTGGAAGACCTCTTTCGGA